>CAWJLI010000114.1:0-21039 GCA_963843095.1 Bryobacterales bacterium | reverse complement strand
TGGCTGCGCAGCCTGCACGCCCCCTAGTCGCTGTGCGGGCCATCGCCAAGATGCACCAATGCCGAAGAAAAAGCCATACCACTTTCCCGCACCAAGACCCCATCCCGTGGATGAATTCAGGTTCCCATTGCTACTATCGCACGTGTTCCCATCGCTTGCCGCATAAACTCCGCCGGACGTGAACGTCGGGTTGCCCATGCAATTCCCGTACATCAAATCGCCCCATGCAACCGCTGATGGGCTTCCGCCTTGCGACAAGTAGTAATCGGTCAATGACATGGAATTCTCTATAGTGTTAACGCGCTCAGCCGTGTAGGAGTAGCCAGCACCGGGTCCGGTTGGGGGATTGCCGCTATAACATACCGAGTCGCCCATCGACGCCAACGTGATCGGATTGCAAGCAGGTTGTATCGCATAATAGTTTGCGCCTGACACAGGATCAAAGGCTGCATTGTGCTCAAACACGCCGGCCTTGGTTCGCAGGGATGCAAACTCTGAGGACACGTCTGGTTGCGTCAAAGCCGTGGCTAGCTGCCCCTGCAACCACGCGTATTGGCGAATTCCGAGCATAAAGGGCTGGACGGCAAAACCATTGACGTTGTATGTTTGTGCGTAGTTGGTGCCGCTCGTGCCGTTCCACGGCCTGTTCAGCGTGATCGATGAGGACGAGTTATAGATGCAAGACCATTCGTACTGGCTCATCGGGTCAGCCTCGAATGACATGAATGAAGCCAAAACGTCGCCTGCGGTGCTGCTATTGTCGAACATCACACTCGCGGTCGTGCTGCTGCTGCCTGGCCAAACCGCCCCGAAGCCAATTGTGAACTGCTTGGAACTGTTTGGCGTGGCATAGACCCAAAGAGTAGGCACTGGATTGCCGTTCCGATCCACGAGCCCTGGCCCTGTGATGGCCACCCGATCCCAGCCAGTCGTTGGGAATCCGCTGCCTGTTACAGTGCTCGAACCGCTCGTTACTGCGACGTTTGAGGCCTGCGCAATTCCGAAACAAAAGTTATTCGAAAGGCCTGTGCCGGTTCCAGTCGCCGATCCGTTCGTCAGGGTAACAGCATTCGCCACCGACCGGGACTCGGGCCACGAATAAAAATTAGTACGCCAGGAGTTGTCTGTGTTGCCGAACTGGTTCGCACAGGCCGCCTCGTTGGCTGCGAACTGAGGTAAAGCATTTTGCCAGTATTGATGCCAGCTTATCCCTCCAGGCGCATTTGAAGAGGTGGTGTCCGGATCAAACTCAGCCGCCAGAGCCAAAAACGCTCCCCGATATCCGAACTCTCTTGAGTCATCCGCATTGCAATCAAATGCAGTTCCCGCCATGCCTGTTCCAAGGTTGACTTGGGGAAGCGCAAAGGAGCGGATATCAGTCCACCGCGTTCCGTGGCCTGTATCGGACAGCATCGCGTTGGCCACGCCGCCTATTACGGGCCCGCCATAGTACAGCAGACTGCCACTGCCGCCATTGGATTTCTGTGGCTGTCTCGTCCAGATATCGCCGATCATCATTGATGAATCATGAAACTGCTTGAGTCCGGAGCGCAGCCATCCCGCTAAGTTGGCAAGATCCTCAGAGTAATAATCCAAACCACCAGTGCTGGATTGGTTGTACCACCAGATGCCAATCTGATACGAATACGGCTGATTTCTCTGGGTGGTGCTATTCAATACCGGGACGTCCCAATAGGGGGCCATATAGAATGAAGTGTCTGATTCACACCCGAAGCCATCAGGTGTACCCCATTGATTGGTCCAGTATTTAAGAAACGACACTAAGGAGGACCCTTGCAACATCTGATAGCCAAGGTCCGGAAAAATGTCTGGGTTGACGATAGAGTAGCTCAAGCCAGAGGCCGTAGTAGCGTCGGAAGGGAAAGGGCGCGACAATACTATCGTTGTCGCATTGGTAAGAGTGGTGATCGGTGAAATGAACGTGAACGGAGAACCCGCCGCGCTTGCCGAAACTACGGCGTAATAACCGCCTTGAACATTGCCGCCAGTTCCGGTAGTCCAGGTTCCGCCTGACAAGGTCATCTCCGTTGATCCGGCGGTCAGTGAAACTGTTCCGTTGTTATATGAGATCTGACCCATCGGTCCAGGGGCACCGGCCGGGCACAGTGTCTTCAGGAATGCCGTTCCGGATCCTGCTACTTTCATCTGTCCAACCGTAGCTCCAGGGTTCCAACTGGTTGCCGAAAGTCGCGATGGGTTGCCGATGGGATCCGGCCAGCCTCTTCCGTCGTAGCAAAAAGTTAAGGTGTTTCCCGTCACGGAACACACCCGAATCTCTTCCCATTTCGTTGGAGCCGACGATGTGGAAACATAAATCCGCGCCGGTAAGGAGGAAAGATCCAATTGCGAAGCGTCTGTGACGGTACAGGAGGTCGCCGTGTTGGAACACGGCCCGTTCAGGGTGGTCCCACCAGAGCTGTTCATGCCTTTTCCAGACCACGAGTATGTAATCGTACCCGATTGCGGCTGTTCCCACGTCGCGTACGGGTACTGGGGTGAGATGCCGCCGGCCGCCCATATTGCCGACTGTGAGAGGCCGCAATTCCCAGCACAATACTCCGCCTGCCTTTGAATGCTTCCCGCCAGGTGCCAGTAGTCCGACAGCCCCCATGGGTTCCTTCCGAAGGCGATCATGGGGCCGAGTATCGCATCGGCAGCTGGGTTCGCATTCACTACCACACCGTTTGAGTCCGTCGCGACGGCGCCGATGTGTGTCAGGGCTGTTGCTGTATTGCCAGATTGATCCGTCACGGTCAATTGGACGGCGTAGTCGCCGAAAACCAACCCGGTAAGCGTGGGTGTCTGTGAGGTCTGGTCGCTCCAGAATGGCTCCGTCTGCCCCGGCTGCAGCAAAACCTGCCAGAAACACGAAACATTTGGGCTTGCTGATTGCGAATAGCTGCTGGTGCAGGAGAGGTCGGCTGGGTGACCCGCGCGCCAACTGGCCTGGTACCCCGGTATCGGCGCCGGCCAGGACGGATTCAGATCCGGATTCGTGATCAAGGGCACCACAAGAGACTCTCCCAGGGTGGTCACGTACGTTGCGGCGCCACTGCTGAGTATCCCGTTATAGTGTCTTGGGCCGGAGTCATTGAGATTCCCATCAAATTTCCATTCGAAGATCAGGTTAGCAGTGGTATCAGTCGTGACTGGTGGCCGCGACGTGGTGGCCACCGTCGCTGAGTAAACTCGTGCGTAATTGACGGCGTATCCGCCGCCATCGCCGACACTTACGCCATTTGAGTAAGAAGATGCATTCTCCTGCGCGTAAGAAGCAGTGGCATTATAGACTTGGTTTCCGTTAACGTCCCACGCCTGGCATGTATCTGTCATGGTCGAGGGAAAGTGCTGTACGCGAAACGTGACAAAACCATCCGGGAGGGTGTTTGTCACAAATTGGAAACAGACATTATCAGCCAAACAGAGCATCAGTAGATTCGGGTTAGCAAGGCAATTCAGGTAGATATTGGCATTCACTATGAAAGGGCCGATCACGTGGTACAGCGCAGCGGAGCAGGTGGGCAAATTCTGTAGAGACTCTTCGATGCGATACGGCGTTCCGGGAGACAGCGCTCGTATCGAATCGTTATAAACAACCTGGCCGGGGCCCAGAACGATCCCCTGTCCGGCAAAACAGAGCGAACCCAAGAGTAGCAAAAAAAGTGATTTCATATTAGTGGTGCACACTCGCATGATATAGAGTCAACTGAAACTGGTCGCCGGTATTGTAGGTTTGGCAGCCGACACCCCAGTAGCCGGGAGAGGAAATGCCCGTAGTATCGGTTTCCTGATAAAGCGGTGCCCACCCGCCGCCGGTGTTGGTGTAGAATGTCCGGTACGTGCCGTCATCGACGATCTTGGCCCGTATCGCGGGCTGGGCTATTACGCTCGGTGCGCTGGTGCGTTGGGTGTAACCATAGGCATTCCAGTACCCGACGCCGATTATCGGTCCGCCGATGCCGCCTGATGGATACCAGGTTATGATTTCCCACGTGGCGCCACCTGTTTGCGCACTCGTTACGCCGAAGCCGCAGCCATAGTCATACCAAGCCGAGGCGGTCGAGAGAAGTTGAAAGGTGAAGGCGACTTCGATAGTGTAGGGAGCCGTCAATCCGATGGGCGCGGACATCGCTTGGATTTCGAAAACACCGGAAGCCGCGGCATGTACGCCAGAAAACTGCACCGCGCCCGCTACGCTGGCAGTTGTTGGGTTGTCATTGCCGTTGCTGGCTCCGGTCCATGTGAACGTCGTGGGTTCAGCCACCTGCATATCGAACGCCACCGGCTGCCATGCGGCGCCATCGCAGATCCATTTCTTGTACGAAATGTCAGAGGCCCAAAAGAATGTGCCCTTCGCGGTGCCGTTGCAGGCGGGGCGGTTCGCATAAGTGCTGAACACCGGTGCTGGAGCCGATCCACCCCCGGTGCTGCCCCCGCCTCCGCCTTGCTGCGTCCACACATTCGCCGCCGAGCACTCGTAGATCTGCTGTCCAGCCGCCGCGCCGCTAACGAATGCAAGCTCGCCCACCACGCACGTTGCCGGCAAATTCCCCGATGAGGCAACTACGATCATCGGTCTGGTGTGTGCCGCTGCCGAGAAATCCTGCGTGCCCGCCGTGAACGTGTTGCTCAAGTTCGTCGCCACCGCGTTGGCAACCTGCGATGCAGTGTAGTCCCCGGTCGCAGCCGCCACTGCTCCCGTCCGTCCGAACACGCTCTGCACCGCTCCCGATCCGCCTCCCGAGGTCTGTCCCGACCCGGTTCCAAGGAACCGGAAGGCGACCCCATCATACCAGACCTCGCGCATGCTGCCGGACACGATGTCCGTCGCCGATGGGTCGCTCACCCCGTCGGCCTGCTTAACGCTCTTCGCGCCTAAGGAATCCACATTCAGCGTGGTGGCCCCGCCCGCTCCTTCCACATCGGGTACCCAATGCAGCACCATGCCAGCGGTGTAGGCCGTCATTGTCGGTGTCATCGAGCACGCGTACGCGGTCGGTGAGCCGCTGGATGTATCACACAACAGATTGGACCCGGTTTGTTCGCCAGGTAGCGTGGCGACCACCGCTGTATCCAGGGCCGATTGGATATCGATTTCCGTGCCAGTGTCGGTAATTACCGATATCAGGCCCGCGCCAGTCATAAAGTTGGTTATCGGGCGGGAGCCCACCGTCACCCCATTGCTGTTCACTGTCTCGCTCCCGCCTTCCAAGGCCCACGTGTTGGCCGCCGAGCAGCCGTACAGATTCGCTCCGGCGGGCGCATCGGTGGCGAAGTAGGTCTGGCCCACAGCGCAATTGGTCGGCATGCTGGCCAGCGTTCCTTGCATCATGGCGCCCGCTCCCGACTGGCCCCCCTGTGCCGACCATGTGTTCGCGGTCGTGCAGCCATACAGGTTTGTTCCTGTCGGCGCACCGGTCAGGAAGAAGATCTGCCCAACCGCGCATGTGCTTGGCAAGCTGGCCCCGGCCTTAATCGGCACGTTCTTTACTTGCGTGCTCAGGTCTATCTGTGTTTGGCCTGCGGCGATCCAGACCACCAGGACCATCCAAAGCATTCTCGGCATTCGTTCTCCTCGCCCTGGCATGGCCGCACTCGTTATTCTCGCCAGCAATCTGCTGCGAGCAAGTTGAGTTGTGCGGTGGACGCGAATTGCCCGAAGCCAGGCGTTATTCAGGGCGTGGGAAATACGCCCCTCTCACCCACATTATTCATCGGGCAGGTGTCGGCAGCGTGGTGCGCACCCCTTGGTCTCTCTGGCAACCAACCTGTTTTCTGAGAATTACGTAAATTATGTCAGCCTGTGACTGAGCCGGCGGTCGCCGCCCGACTCAGTTGATTGCGTCTAATGACGGGATTCCATAACACCCGCTCTCCAGCCCTACACTGCTGCGGTACTTAGCCGTTATTCGTCCAGCCCGCTGCGACCAACCAAAGGAACGAATGAGACAAACAGCTCCAGGGGACGCCGTTCGGAGTATAATCGGCTCTTTCAGGAGCGACTGAACTTTGGGGCGATTCCAGTTCCAGGAGATTTGACTTGAACACAGCGAATGCGTCATACCGAAAGCGTGCATGCTGCACAGCGGGCGTGAACCAGGTCCTGGGCGCGATGGCGCTGATCCTGGGCGCGCTTTCGAGCGGCGCCTTGGCTCAACCCACACCATATGCACCGCCGCAGTCCTCGCGCGCCAAGCTGAATTTCGACCTGAACTGGAAGTTCATTCGCGAGGACGTCCCCGGCGCGGAAGCGCCCACGTTCGACGATTCAGCGTGGACGACGATCAGCACACCGCACAGCTTCAATGACGTAGACTCCTTTCGTCAGATCATTTCCCATAGCGGCGGCGACCGCGGCACTTACAAAGGCCTGGCCTGGTACCGCAAACATTTCAAGCTTCCGGCCAGTCTGGCCGGCGATAAGATCTTCCTCGAATTCGAGGGCATGCGGCAAGCCGGCGATATCTACCTGAACGGCGAGCAGGTTGGGCTCTATGAGAACGGAGTGACGGCCTACGGTGTGGACATCTCCGGTGCCGTTCACTTCGGGAATAAGGAGAACGTCCTGGCGGTGAAGCTGGATAACCGTACCACTTACGCGGAGCGTTCCAGCGGTACCCCGTTTGAATGGAACGCCAACGACTTCAATCCCGACCACGGCGGCATTAATCGGCATGTCTGGCTGTACGTCACCGGCAAGATTTATCAGACTCTTCCGCTCTATTACGGCCTGGAAAGCACCGGAGTGTACGTTCATGCCGCGAACTTCAATATCGCCGGGAAACGCGCCGACGTCACCGTCGAGTCGGAAGTGCGCAATGCGTCCGGCGACCGCGCCACGGTGGGGTTATCGGTCGTGATTGTCGATCACAGCGGGCAGGTTCGCGCCCGCTTCGACGGCGATCCCGTCGATATGGTCGATGGCGAGAAGACCGTCCTGACCGCAACCGGCGCGCTGAAGGACGCGCGCTTCTGGAGCCCGGAAGACCCGTATCTGTACGACGTCTATACTATTCTCGCCGTGGACGGTAAGACAGTTGACGTCGATAAGGTAACTACCGGATTTCGGAAGACCGAATTCAAAGGTGGCGCCGGCACGGGCGGCGTGTATCTCAATGACAAGTTTGTCTACCTGAAGGGATTCGCCCAACGTTCCAGCAACGAATGGGCCGGCCTCGGCCAGGCATATCCCGACTGGATGCACGACTATCAGGCTGAGTTGATTCGCTCGAGCCACGCCAACTACGTGCGCTGGATGCACATTGCGCCGCAGCGCGTGGATTCGGATACGGCAGATCGCTACGGAATCATTCAGATCTGCCCCGGCGGCGACAAGGAACGCGATGCAACAGGGCGCCAATGGGAGCAGCGCATGGAAGTCATGCGCGACACCATGATCTATCTCCGCAACAGTCCCAGCATCCTCTTCTGGGAAGCGGGCAACACGGTGGTCACCGTGGAGCACATGCAACAGATGGTCGCTCTGCGCAAGCAGTGGGACCCCGATGGCGGCCGCGTCATCGGTGCTCGCGGCAACGACAACGTCGCGGCCAATACTGCTATCACTCCGATCGCCGAGTTCTTTGGCATTATGATCGGCCAGGACCCGCGGACCGACGCACTCTCCGGCCCCACGGACATGTTCCGCGGTTACAGTGCTGAGCGCCGCGACCGCGCGCCTATGGTCGAAACCGAGGATTTTCGGGAGGAAGGCGCGCGGCGGTTCTGGGACGATTTCTCGCCGCCCTATTTCGGTTTCAAGAAGGGACCGAGCGACACATGGCAGTTTACGTCGGAGAGCTTCGCCCTGGCCGGCGTCGCCCGCTACCGGGCTTACTGGGATAACCGCATTTCCAACTCCGACGCGGCTCACTCCAAGTGGTCGGGTTACGCTTCCATCTATTTCTCCGATTCGGACGCGGACGGACGCCAGGATTCAAGTGAGGTCTGCCGTGTCAGCGGAAAGGTGGATGCAGTTCGTTTGCCCAAGGAAATCTATTTCGCCCACCGCGTTATGCAGAACGATCGGCCCGACCTTCACATCCTGGGCCATTGGAGTTATCCGGCCGGTCCGGACGCGAAAAAGACCGTAAAGACCATCTACGTCATTGCCAATACCCAGTCGGTAGAGTTGGTCGTAAACGGCAAATCGGCCGGCGCAAACTCTCAGCCGGCCAGCGGATATATCTTCGCTTTTCCCAATGTGGGATTTGCGCCTGGGAGCCTGAAGGCTATCGGCAGGAACGGCGATAAGATACTGGCCCAAGAGGAACTGACCACCGCCGGCCCGCCCGCGCAAATCAAACTCACCCCGATGGTCGGTCCGCAGGGCCTCCAGGCCGACGGGCGGGATGTAGCGCTGATTGACGTGGAAGTGGTCGATGCCAAAGGCCAGCGCTGCCCAACCGACGACGACAAGATTGATTTTGCCGTCTCCGGAGCTGGCGACTGGCGCGGCGGCTACAACAGCGGCAAGACCGATTCCACCAACAATCTTTACCTCAATACCGAGTGCGGGATCAACCGGGTTTCCGTCCGGTCCACCTTTTCGGCCGGCACAATTACAATCACGGCCAGCCATCCTGGTTTGAAGTCCGCTCAAGTCAAACTCGTCGCCAAGGCGGTCAAGGTTGTCGACGGTTTGGCGATCCTCATGCCGCGGCACCTGCCGGCATCGGAGCCGCGACCATAAGGAGCGGTCCAGCCGCGCGCCGGCGAAAAAATAGGAAGGCTATTGTGGAGCAGGATGGCATCCTGCGCGCGACCCAGAGCATTATCGCCGCGCAGTCCGATTGCCAAGCGGACCGCGGCTTGTCAAGCTGCCCCACAAGCAGTAGCTACTCTTCTTTCGCCACCACCACCGTAACTTCGGCGGTGACGTCTTTGTGGAGCTTCACCGGGACCTTGAACTCGCCGAGCTGTTTGATAGGCTCGTCGAGCTGGATCTTGCGGCGATCGATGGTGAAATTCTTGGCGGCCAGTGCGTCGGCCACGTCCTTGGCGGTGACCGAGCCGAACAACTGATCCTGTTCGCCGGCCTTCTGTGTGATGGTGACGGTGACGCCGGTCAGAAGTTTAGACAGGTCCTCGGCCTCGCCCTTCAGGTGAGCTTCCTTGCGCAGGTGCGCCTGGCGCTCCTGTTCCACGATCTTGCGGTTGGCGTCCGTGGCGGCCACGGCGAGGCGCTTGGGCAGCAGGAAATTGCGGGCATAACCCGGCGCTACGCGCACCACCTCGCCGCGGTTGCCCAGCTTCTCCACGTCTTCTCTCAATATGACTTCCATGCGAGTTTCCTCCTGACCCTAGTTCGCCGCCGCGAAGGGCAGCAGAGCGATGTTGCGCGCCTTCTTGATGGCGTCGGTGAGCCGCCGCTGGTGCGGCGCGCACACTCCCGAGATGCGGCGCGGGACGATCTTGCCGCGCTCCGCCACAAACGCGTGCAGCGTCTTGACGTCCTTGTAATTGATGTCGTCCATCTTCTCGACGCAGAAACGGCAGATCTTCTTGCGCCGGAAATATTGTTTCTTCTGCGAAACGACGGCCTTGTCGCCGCCCGTGGGCCGCTGTCCGGCGCTGCCGGGTCTTCCTTTGAATTCCGCCATGGCTTAATTCTCCTTCGGCTGGCCGGGCATGGCCGGAGCCTCGCCGGCGTGAGCCGCGCTCTGAGGTGCGCCGGGAACGGTGGCTGACGGCGGCGGCGCGCTGGCGGCTCGTTTGGCGGCCCGCTTGTCGCGCTGCTTCTTCCGCTTATCCAGCCGCTTGCGCGTCTGATCGATGCGCACCGTCAGGAACTTGATGACTACGTCCGAGACGCGCAGCCGGCGCTCGAGTTCCTTCACGGTATCCGCCGCGGCGGTGAATTCGAGCAGCACGTACGCGCCCTCGCGGTACTTATCCACCCTGTATGCCAGGCGGCGCTTGCCCCATTTCTCGATTTTGTCCACCGTGGCGCCCGCGGCCGTCAACTGAGCTCGTAACTGCTCGACGAACTGGTCGACTTCCTCTTCCGGCGCATCCGGCTTAACGATGAAAAGCTCTTCGTAAATCCTCATGCATCCTCTATGTTTGAGCCTGGGGCGCGACGATTGAATTTCGTCATGGCCTTAGCGACGCCCTCGGCGATTATCGAACGAACCGCATCGGCCGCATAGCCGACGAAGTCGTCCAATTCCTTGTCCTGCGAGCGCCGTACCGGCGCCAGCACATATTCCGCGCCGCTCCGCAGCGGACGGCCCGGATGAATTCCCAACCGCACCCGCGCCACCTCGCTGGTTCCCAGGCTCGCGATCACCGATATCATGCCTTTGTGGCCGGCCGGCGTGCCTTTCGGCTTGATGCGCAGCGACAGCCACGGCAGATCCAGTTCGTCGTAAACCACCACCAGGCGATCCGTCGGAACGGAGTGCTTCTCCATCAGCGGCCCAAGCGAAGTGCCGCTGAGATTCATATAGGTTTGCGGTTTGGCCAGCATCACCTCATGCCCGTCGATTTCGCCCAACCCGACGAGCGCCTTAGAGTCCTTGCGGGTGATGCGGATGCTGTGCCGCTCCCCCAGTCGGTCGATCGTGAGAAACCCGAGATTATGCGGCGTGCGCACGTACTCCTCGCCCGGATTCCCCAGACCGGCCACCAGGAACATGGAAGCCTACTTCTTCTTGCCCTTTTCTTTTTCCTTCTCCTCGGGGGCGGCTTCCTCTTCTTTCTTGCCCTTCTTGATCACTTCGGGCTCGGCGGCGGCCTCGGCGCCGGCTTCGGCCACCGGCGCGGCTTCGACAGCCGGTGCGACTTCTTCGGCGCGCATCGCCACCGCGTGCGCAATCACAGTCTCCGCTGCACTGACCAGCTTCATCGAGGCCAACAGCGCCACATCGCTGGCGCGCTTGCTTTGCCCGATCATCAGCTCGCTCACATCCACCGAGAAGCTCTCGGGGATCTCGTCCGGCAGACACTCGATTTCAATCGCGCGGGTGATGACTTCGAGCAGCCCACCCTGCAACTTCACGCCCGCCGGCTCGCCTGTAGTAAACACCGGAACCGTGATGCGAATTCGCTTGGTGAGATCGATGCGCTTCAGATCGGCGTGCAGCAGGTTGCCTTTCAGCGGATCAACTTGGCTGTCCACAACCATCACGGGTGTGGTTTCGCCGCCCTCAATCGCCAGATTGAAAATCGTGTTGTAACCGGTCGAACTGCGGACGATCTTGAGGATCTCGCGCGGGTTGACCGCTACGCTGACTGCGTCCTTATATGCGCCGTAGAGCACGGCAGGAATCTGCCCGGCGCGGCGTGTGCGGCGAGCTTCGTTCTTTCCGCGCGATGCGCGCACCTCGGCTGTTACGGTAATGTCTCTCTTCACGCAAACTCTCCTTGATTCCCCGCAAGTCCGGTTCGCCCCGGGAGGGGTTGACGTGGGTTGCGGCTCCGGCCGGGCATGCCCGGCCCTAACTTCAAATTCAAATAAACAGCACGCTCACCGAAGTCTCTTCGTGAATCGACCGTATGGCTTCCGCCAGCAAATGCCCGACCGACAACGATTTGATCCGGCTCGACCGCAAGGCCTCACCGGCCAGCGGTATCGAATTCGTAAAAACTACTTCCTTCAGCCCGGATGCCTCGATCCGCTCCACTGCCGGACCGGACAGCACCGCGTGGGTGGCGCAGGCCGAAACGCTGGCCGCGCCCTTTTCAATCAATGCTTCCGCGCCTTTCACCAGCGTGCCGGCGGTATCGATCAGATCGTCCACCAGCAGGCAGTGGCGCCCTTCCACGTCACCCACCACGTTCATCACTTCGGCGACGTTGGCCTCTTCGCGTCGCTTGTCGATAATCGCCAGCGGCGACGAATTCAGCCGCTTGGCGAACGCCCGCGCACGCTCCACGCCACCGGCATCCGGCGAAACCACCGTCACGTCCGGCAGGTTCTGCGCCCGGAAATACTCGATCAATACCGGCGAGGCGTACAAATGATCCACCGGGATATCGAAAAACCCCTGAATCTGCGCGGCGTGCAGATCGAGCGTCAGCACGCGATCCGCCCCCGCCGTTTCGAGCAGCCCTGCAACCAGCTTGGCCGAAATCGGCACCCGCGGTTTGTCCTTCCGGTCCTGCCGGGCGTACCCATAATAGGGTAACACTGCCGTGATGCGCTCCGCCGAGGCCAGTTTCAGCGCCTGCATCATCAGCAGCAGTTCCATCAGGTTGCGCTCCACCGGCTTGCAGGTCGGCTGGATGACGAAAACGTCGGCGCCGCGCACATTTTCCTGGATCTGCAGGTGGATCTCACCGTCGGCGAACTGCCTCACCGTGCATGCGCCCAGCGCGGTGTTCAGGTGCTGGGCGATCTCCTGCGACAGCGCCGGATTGGCGTTGCCCGTGAACAGTTGTAGCCGGTCGTGACTCATCGCTCTTTTCGGTTTCGGGGAGGCCATACTTTCGCGGAAATGTGCTCTTCGAGTGTCCGCCACCACATGGCGCGATACCGCGCGCGGCTTACCAGCGAAAAGCGAAACGCCTTTTCTTTTCGGAAGACCCTAAAAACTTCAGCCGCCTGGGCGGAGCCGGGGAAAATCCCGTATACGGCCGATCCGCTGCCGGTCATCAGCGCCATCGACGCCCCGGCCCGCAACATCCGTTTCTTGATCGCGCCGATGATGCTGTGCTCCTCCGCGACCACCGTTTCAAAATCGTTGCAGGCGGCCCTGGAGACACCCCCGTCCCACACCCGTGACTGGAAAGTAACCATTTTATTTTGTTGAGATTCGCTTGTCAAACGCGAATTAAGCAGGCGGTACGCGCCGGCCGTCGAAATGTGAATGCCGGGTGACACCAGAACGCCGCTGCGCGGTTCCCATCGGGCAGCGGAAACAGCTCCGTGCCGCGACCTATGCCCACCGCTGCGCCGCCCAACAGGAAGAAAGGCACGTCGCTGCCCAACTGCTCGCCCAGCTCCCGCAACCGGTCCATGCGCCAGCCCGCGCCCGGCCAGCGCCGGCAGCGCCAGCAGCACGGCGGCCGCATCCGAGGAACCTCCGCCTAAGCCCGCGCCCATCGGAATCCGCTTCTTGAGCCGCATCTCCACGTGGCCGGTTATGCGCATGCCATCCATCGCGGCGCGGGCCGCACGCGCGACGAGGTTATCTGTGAGATGAAGATCGTCCACCAGCTCGATGCTGGTCCGCCGGGCCGGCGTGAAGGCAATCTCGATCGAGTCGGCCAAAGAAATCGTGTGGAAGATGGTGCGCAGCTCGTGGTAGCCGTCCGGCCGCTCGCCCAAGCACGCGCAGTTCCAGGTTGATCTTGGCGAGCGCGCGCACACGCGCCCGGCGGGTGAGCGCTCATTTGTCGTACTGGAGCAGCGAGAAGACCTCGCGGCCGGCCAGCCTGGCGCGCCCGTGGAGGAATGTTAGCTCGACCACGAATCCCACGCCCGCCACTTGCCCGCCGACCGATTCCACCATGCGGGCCGCCGCCGCGGCGGTGCCTCCGGTGGCCAGCAGGTCGTCCACGATCAGCACGCGGGTGCCCTTCGAAACCGCGTCCTTGTGCATCTCCAGCGTGTCCGTGCCGTATTCCAGGTCGTAGGTCACGCTCACCGTCTCGGCCGGCAGTTTCTTCGGCTTGCGCACCGGCACGAAACCCGCGCCCAGCGCATAGGCCAGCGCCGGAGCGAAAATGAAGCCGCGCGCTTCAATGCCCAATACCACGTCCACTTTGGTCTCGCGGTAATGGTCTTTCAACCCGTCGATCACCGCGCGCAAGCCCGCCGGATCCTTCAGCAGCGTGGTGATGTCATAGAAGAGAATGCCGGGTTTGGGAAAGTCCGGCACCTCGCGGATCAGCTTCTTCAGATCTGCCATCAAGCCTCTATGCGGAACGAACCCAATTCTTGCACGGCGCATTCCTGTTCTTCAACCCCGCGCACGTCGGCCCAGCGCGGCCCGTGGTGCAGCATGCCGGCCAGTTCGTCGAGTTTGGCCTTCCGCGCCGGCCGCGTACACTTCCACCCGCCCGTCGTCCAGGTTGCGCGCATAACCGCTGAGCCCCAGCTCGGCGGCGGCCTTCTGCGCGAACCAGCGGTAGCCCACGCCCTTGCACGCGGCCGCGCACCAGCCAGCGGCGGGCGGTTACTCGCGCTGCCATCTCATTCCCAGCTCAGAATCACTTTGCCCGAGTTGCCGGAAACCATGGCTTCGAACCCGCGCTCGAACTCGGTGTAGTGGTAACGGTGCGTGATCACCGGCGTGATGTCCAGCCCGGATTCGAGCATCACCGTCATCTTGTACCACGTCTCGTACATTTCGCGGCCGTAGACGCCCTTGACGGTCAGCATGCGGAAAATCACCGTGCGCCAGTCGATCGCCATTTCGGCGGTGGGGATGCCCAGCATGGCGATCTTGGCGCCGTGGCTCATGTTTTCGAGCATGTCGCGGAACGCGGCCGCGGTGCCCGACATCTCCAGCCCCACGTCGAAACCCTCGGCCATGCCGAGCTGCTTCTGCACCTCGCTCAGCCTGGTCCGGCTCGCATCCACCGCCAGCGTCACGCCCAGCTTGCGCGCCAACTCGAGCCGGTACGGATTGATATCGGTGATCACCGTATAACGCGCGCCGGCGTGCCGCGCCACGGCGGCGGCCATGATGCCGATGGGACCGGCGCCGGTGATGAGCACGTCCTCGCCCAGCACCGGAAACGAGAGCGCGGTGTGGACGGCGTTGCCGAACGGATCGAAAATCGCCGCCACATCCAGCGGAACGCTCTCATGATGGCGCCAGATGTTGGTCATCGGCAGCGCGATGTATTCGGCGAACGCGCCCGGCCGGTTCACGCCGACGCCCATCGTGTTCGCGCACAAGTGCCGCCGTCCGGCCAGGCAGTTGCGGCAGCGCCCGCAGACCACGTGCCCTTCGCCGCTGACGATGTCGCCGGGAAAGAAATCGGCGACGTTCGATCCCACCTCCACGATGCGTCCCACGAATTCGTGGCCGATCGCCATCGGCACCCGGATCGTGGCCTGCGCCCACTCGTCCCACTTGTAGATGTGGACGTCGGTGCCGCAGATGCCCGTCCGCAGCACCTGGATCAACACATCGTTGATGCCGATCTTCGGCGTCTCGATCTCGTCCAGCCACAGCCCCGGCTCGGGCCGGCTTTTCACCAGTGCCTTCACAACCACTACGATAGCCCAGAATGGACACGCAGAGACACGAGAGCCGGACGCGACGACTCCTGGAGCCGGCCCGGCAGAGCGACAGACATTAGCCGAGCGCGTGAGCACTCGCGACCAGTCCCTGGCGGGGCGCACCCTATTCCTTTAAGAAGTTCAGGCGGACATGGCACGCTCGGGAAATCGCCCACTTCTGGCGGACCAGCGAAGCCATAGCTCCGATGTCTCGCACGCTTCTGACAAACGTGTGGTGCAGCTTGGAAGTCCCTCTAATTTCAGCACGCGGTCTGCTCCGTGCGGGCGATGATCTCATCCTGCAGAGCATCCGTCAGATCGCAAAAATAGTCGCTGTAGCCGGCGACGCGGACGATCAGATCGCGGTACTTCTCGGGATTCGCTTTGGCCGCGCGCAGCGTGGCTCCGGTCACCACGTTGAACTGGATGTGATGGCCTTTCATGCGGAACCAGCTCCGCACCAGATGCAGCAGATTGTCCAGACCCTGCTCGCCCTCCACAATCTGCGGCGTGAATTTCTGATTGAGCAGCGTACCTCCGGTGCATACGTGATCCATTTTGCGAAGCCGACTTGAGGACGGCGGTGGGACCCTTGCGGTCCGCTCCCTGCACCGGCGAAATGCCATCCGACAGCGGCTCCCACGCCTCTGCGGCCGTCCGGCGTGGCGCCGGTGACGCGAGCCGAAATAGACGTGGCAAGTAGTGGAGAGGTAATTCGCGCGGTACGTGCCGCCCTTGGTGTTCGGCCGGCCGTCGATCTCGTCGTGGAAAGCCTCGATCACCTGCCTCAAGATGTGGTCCGCCCGTTCGTCGTCGTTGCCGTACTTCGGCGTCCGGTTCCATAGCAGCAGGCGGGTTCGCTCATGGCCTTCGAAATCGGCGTCGAGCGACTCGAGCAGTTCGCTCATCGACAGCGTCTTGTTCTCGAACACGTGATGCCGGATGGCCGACAGGCTGTCGGTGCAGGTGCCGGGCGCCACGCCTTGAATGTAAGTGGTGTTGTAACGCGGTCCCGCATCGTTATAGTCCCTGCCCTTCTCGACGCAGCCCTCCACCAGAACCGAAAGGAACGGCGCCGGCATGTGCCGCGCGTAGAGACGCTCGATCACGTTGTTGCCGCGCACCTTGATCTCGATGAAATGGCGCAACTGGCGGCGGAAGGCGCGGAAAACCTCTTCGTAGCTGCCAAACAGCCGGGGATCGCCGGTCTCGACGCCAATCCTCTTCCCGCTGCGCGGGTCCACACCGTTGTGCATGGCGATCTCGAGAACCTTCGGCAGGTTGAAGTAACCGGTCAGAATCCAGGCCTCCTTGCCGAACGCGCCCGTTTCCACGCAGCCCGAGGTCCCGCCGCATCGCGCGTCCTCGAGAGACTTGCCCTGCCGCAGTAGTTCCTCCACCACCAGGTCCGCGTTGAAGATGGAGGGCTGTCCCCATCCCTTGCGCACGATCTCCAGACCGCGCCTCAGGAAAGCGATCGGGGTTCTTGCGGCTCACCTGCAAATTGGACGAAGGCTGCAGCAGGCGCATCTCGTCGATGACGTCGAGAATCAGCTATGTGACGTCGTTGACGGCCGATGCCCCTTCCGCCGTGAGCCCGCCGCTGTTGATGTTGGCGAAATCGGTGTAGGTGGCGCTTTCGGCTGCGGTAACGCCGACCTTAGGAGGGGCCGGCTGGCTGTTGAACTTCACCCACAGGCACTCGAGAAGTTCCTGTGCCGCCTCCCTGGTCAGCGAGCCGCCGGCAACGTCCGCCGCGTAGAACGGATAGAGATGCTGGTCGAACCGGCCGGGGCAGAACGAATCCCAGCCATTCAGCTCCGTGAATCACGCGACAGGTGCACGAACCAGTAGGACTGCAGCGCTTCCCGGAAATTGCGCGGAGCATGGGCCGGAACATGGCGGCAGACCTCGGCGATTTCCGGAGTTCCGCCCGCCGGAGCGGATTCGGCTTCCGACGGCGGCCATCTCTTCGGCTTTTTCCGCGTGGCGCTCGGCGAAACGAATCACCGCGCCGATGGCGATCGCCATCGCCTCTAGTTCCTGCTGCTTATCCCAAGCGTCGGGATCGTTGAAGTAGTCCAGCCCGGCGAGTCTCGCTCGACTTCGGCCCTAGTCCAGCAGCCCCTTGCGATAGATTACATCGCCCAGCACGGTGTGGCCGGGCGCGCGCTGTTCCATGAACTCGGTGAAAACGCCGGCCTCGTAAGCGTCCTTCCACGCCGGCTCCATCTCGAGGAAGATCCGTTCGCGCATGCTGCGATTGCGCCAGAACGGAATGATCTTGTCGCGCTGGATCCGCATCGCCTTCGTCGCTCACGCGATAAGGAATCTTCGCGCGCGAATCGAGGATTTCGAAGTCCTCCACGGTGTGGCAGCACAGCTCGGGATAGGTGGGCGTGCCCTTCGGCGCCGGGCCGCGCTCGCCCACGATCAGCTCTCGCGGCCGATGTAGATGGTTCTGCGTCTCCATCAGATGCCGCAGCGCCTGGGCCCGCAGCACGGGCGTGGAAGCCGCCGGGGCATCGCGGTAGAACTCCGTGAGCAGCTCCGCTCGTTCCAGGCTCAGCCAGGGCCTGGTGTCCAGGCTCGCACTGGCGCAGTCTTCGCCACTCGTTCGGTCACTGACGCCCTCCGATACTCACTCGTAGTCCCGCGCGCCGCAGCGCGCCGGCCACCTCCGCGACACGCTCCGCCGGTGGCTCAGCGAATTCCCGGCGGGGCGGTCCAGTCCCAGCCGCTTGTATTTCTCGCTGCCGATGCTGTGCCAGGGTAACAGATCCACGTCGCCGCAGTCCGATGCGGCGCAAAAAGCCGGTCATGGCAGCGAGTTCCTCTTCCCCGTCGTTGACGCCGGGAACCATGGGGAAACGCACGACGATCGGCTTCGCGGTTGCCGCCAGCGCCTCCAGATTGCGGAGGATGACGTCGTTGCCGGCGCCGGTGAACCGCCGATGCGCCTGGCCGCCCATCAGCTTCAGATCGTAGAGCACCGAATCCGCCTGTGCGGCCACGCGCGCGAAGACCTCCGGCGGAGGCCAGACCGCAGGTGTCCAGGACGGTATGGATGCCGCGCGCCCGGCAGGCGCCAGAAAGGCTTCGGCGAACTGCGGTTGCGCCACCGGCTCGCCACCGGACAGCGTAACGCCGCCGCCGGACTCCTCATAGAACACGGCGTCCTTCTCGATTTCCTCCACCAGCTCCGCGACGGTCGCGCGCCGCCCCACCAGTTCACGAGCTCCAGCCACGCAGGCTTCGACGCAGGTGCCACACGCGTCGCACTCGTCCGGAACATGCAAGCCGCCGGGGGGATCGCCGATGCGGTGGTTCGGGCACGCCAGTACACAGTCCCCGCAAAGCCGGCAGCGTTCCTCGAACAGCATCAGACCCGGCTCGAAACTCTGGCTCTCCGGATTGTGGCACCACGCGCAATGCAATGGGCAACCCTTCAGGAAGACGGTTGTGCGGATGCCAGGGCCGTCATGAACCGAGAAGCGCATGACGTTGAAGATAACTCCTGAAGGCCCGGCGGACTCGGCTTCGGTACGGGCCACGGCACGCTCCTGTAACTGGTCCACGACGATTCTCCTGAACATCGTCTCAAAACTAGATGTTCGCTCGCAATGCGAGCTTTCGAGGATCGGAAGAATGCTGCGGAGCGTGCCGGGCCGCCGCAGCCGCTCGGGATGAAAAGACACAAAGAAGCCGGAGTTGTTTGAGGTATACTAGCCGAAACCCGGGTTCCGGGATGAAAACCCGTATGGAAACCAGTGTCTTTGCCGGCGTCGCTCTGCTGCGACCGTAGTCTCATCGTCGAGACGGCGGCATACTCGCCTTTTGATCGAGGCGCCTGCCGCCGTGCCTGACTGAAGGAGTTCCCATCATGCGTTTTGCGGCTGCATACACACGTACACTGCTTGCCTGTGTCTGGCTCCTCTTTCTCACGCTGCCTGCCGGAGCGGCGATCAACGCCTACGGCTTGGGCGCAAGCTACGACTCCACCAGAGCAACGTCATCTTCCGCGTCTATTCCTCGCGCGCCACGCAAATCGAGGTCGACCTCTATTCGTCTCCGATGGGTTCACCCGAAGTGCTGCGCTACACGCTCAGCGCCAATAAGCAGTACCAACATATTCTCCGTCTCGATACCGGTTGCGACGCTGCAGGCAGCCGGCATCACCGGGCCGGTGTATTACGGCTATCGTGCCTGGGGGCCAAACTGGCCTTTTACGGACACTTGGACCAAGGGTTCCGGAGCCGGCTTCATCTCGGATGTGGACGCCAACGGCAACCGCTTCAACCCCAATAAGCTGCTGATCGACCCATATGCGCGTGAGATCAGCCACGACCCGATCAACGCTACCTGGACCGACGGCACGGTCTATGCCTCGGGTGCCAGCTACCGAAACGCCGACAGCGGCAACCAGGCACCTAAGAGCATCTTATGGGCACCAGTCAGCCAGAGCATCGGCGCCAAGCCCACGCGCGCGCAGAAGGACGACGTTATCTATGAAGTGAACGTGCGTGGCCTGACCAGGAACGACAGCAGCGTTCCCGCCGCCGTGCAAGGCACCTACGCGGGCGCCGCGCTCAAGGCTCCCTACCTGGCGAGCCTCGGCGTGACGGCGGTGGAATTCCTGCCCGTGCAGGAAACCCAGAACGACGCCAATGACAACACGCCGAACTCGACGGCCGGGCAGAACTACTGGGGCTATTCGACGCTGAACTATTTCGCACCGGATCGCCGCTATTCGTCGAACAAGGCTGCGGGTGGCCCAACGGCTGAGTTCCAGGCCATGGTGAAAGCCTTCCACGACCAGGGCATCAAGGTCTACATCGACGTGGTGTACAACCATACTGGCGAGGGCGGAGCATGGAACGGGAACGACCCAACCACTTATAACATCCTCTCCTGGCGCGGGCTCGACAATCCAACCTACTACGAACTCACTGCGGACATGCAGTTCTCCTACGACAACACAGGCGTGGGCGGGAACTACAACACTTATAACCCGGTAGCGCAAAACCTTATCGTCGATTCGCTGGCCTACTGGCGCGACACCATGGGCGTGGACGGATTCCGCTTCGACCTTGCCCCGGTGTTGGGCAATACCTGCACCATGGGCTGCTTCAATTTCAGCAGCAGTGACAGCAACACGGCGATCAATCGCATCCTGCGCGAGTTGCCGCCGCGTCCGGCCGCTGGCGGCAGCGGCATTGACCTCTACGCCGAGCCTTGGGCGATCGGCGGCAATTCGTTCCAGTTGGGCGGCTTCCCGGCAGGCTGGTCGGAATGGAATGGCAGCTATCGCGACACGCTGCGCCAGGCGCAGAACGATCTGGGAGTAGCCAACATTACGACCGGCGCTTTGGCGACGCGCCTGGCCGGGTCGTCCGACCTGTTTGGCAGCCGCAGTCCGTGGAACTCAGTCAACTTGATGGTGGTGCACGACGGGTTCACTCTCAAAGACCTTTATAGCTGCAACGGCCCCACCAACAGTCAGGCGTGGCCCTACGGGCCCTCCGACGGCGGCAGCACAACCAACTACAGTTGGGACCAGGGCGGCGCCGCCGCCGACCAGCGCGCCGCGGCACGCGTCGGCTTCGCTTTGTTGATGCTGAGTGCCGGCACGCCGTTGATGACGGGCGGCGACGAATATCTGCGCAGTCTCCAATGCAATAATAATGCATACAATGTGGACTCGGTCGCCAACTGGCTCACCTACAACTGGACCAGTGACCAGAGCAACTTCAACGCTTTTGTCCAGGGCCTGATCGCTTTCCGCAAGGCTCACGCCGCGCTTCGCCCACTCAGCTTTTACACGAGCGCGCAGTTGGCCT
>CAWJLI010000113.1:0-76008 GCA_963843095.1 Bryobacterales bacterium | reverse complement strand
GTATCGCGGGCACTGCCATCCACCAGCGCGGAGCCGGGGATCGGCGTCTTCCACACGACCGTGGCGCCATCGGGGCTCAGCTTCTCGACCACGAATGGAGATGCCGATTGACTCCCCCATGCGAGGTAGATGGCTCCGCTCGGGTCGACGGCCATGGTGGAAGGGAAGCCCGCGCCGGTCTGCTGCCACAAGATGGTCTGTCCGTCGGCAGACAACTTGGTGATGCAAGCAGAAAGGACGCCAGACATAGTGCAAGTCGACTGAATGTAAAGTTCTCCGGCGGCGTCCGTCGCAATCGGCGCCCAGGCGGTTAGGGCAAGAGGGTCCGGCGCCGTTTCGCTGTAATCCATCCCAAGCAGAAAGCCGGACGTCGACGCCTCGCTGGCCGCGCTCAGCAGCGCCAGGCACACCATCGCTCTCCGCAGCATAATAATCAACTCTGAGCACGTCGAATGCCGAAAGGACAGCTTTGCAATCACAGGCTTGGCCCGCAAGATGTGTCGCTTTGCCGCGGTACCTGTGGCGTCACGTGCAGAACGAAACGGCGTACGGGTCGAAGCGGTTGCGCGAGAGGCTGCCCAGCCTGCTGAGCCGAGAGTCATCTCGACATTTCTTCGTGCTCGATGCGCGCAACAGTTCCGCCCCTACTCGTGGCGCAGCGCGCGCATCGGGTCGATGGATGCGGCTCGTCGCGCCGGGAGGAACGCCGCAGCCAGAGCCACCGCGATCAGCACGCCGCCGGTTCCGCCGAAGGCCAGCGGATCCACGGCAGCGATGCCGAACAGAAGGGAATGCACCGCGCGCGCTGCGGCCCAGGCCAGCGGAAAGCCGAGGATTAGACCGGCGGAGACCAGCAGCAGCGCATCGCCCAGCACCATGCCGACCACATCGGTGCGCCTGGCCCCCAGCGCCATGCGAATGCCGATCTCGCCCTGGCGCTTGGCCATGCCATAGGACATCACGCCGTAGAGGCCCACCGCGGCCAGCAGCAGCGCCAGCACGCCGAAGAATCCTCCCAGGGCGGCCAGCAGGCGCGTCTCGAAAATCGAATCGTCGATCCGCTGCCGTATGGTCCCCCAATCCGCCACCGCGATGCCCGACCCAAGCCGCGGCAGCTCGCGCCGGACAATGGCCTGTACTGCGGCCGGCGGCAGAGCGGTCCGCACCAGAATATCGGGCGGGAACGTCAGCTCGTCTTTCTGCCCGAAAGGCAGGTACACCCTCGGCGCAATCTTTTCCTGAATACCGTCCTGCCGGATATCGCGCACTACGCCCACAATGCTGGTGCGTTCGCCGCCCTCGGGTTTGCTGTCGTCGAAGCTCAGCCAGCGTGCTTCGGGATGGGACTCGCCCGGCAGGAACTCGCGCACAAAAGCCTCGTTCACCACCGCGACTTTCACGACGCCTTCTGTATCGTTGCGTTCGAAATCGCGCCCTTGGAGCGCGGCGCCGATGGTTTCGAAATAGCGCGGCGCCACGTGGGTGATGTCCACGTCCACCGGTTCCGTCGCGGTGCGCTCCGAGCCAGGTACGCGAATGGTGCCGTCGGACGAGCCGCCGCCAAACATCCCGGGGAAAGCGCAACTCACCGAGTAGATGCCCGGCGTCGCGGCGAGCGTCTTCATCAACTGGTCCTGCGGCTGGTGAAAACCCGCTTTCCATAGGCGCGGGAAATCCAGGTTGAACGCAATCACGCTTTGATTGCGGAAACCCAGATCGACCGAGCGCAGGGCGAGCAGACTATGCCCGAATAGGAAGGCCAAGGCCACCAGCACCACGCTGAACGCTACTTGCACCACCACCAGAACGCGCCGTAGCGCCGGGCGCCCGGCGCGATCGACGCTCCCAGACCGCAGTCCCACAGCCGGGTTAACGGCGGTGGAACCGAGCGCGGGTCCCAGGCCGAAGAGAAGCGCCGAGCCAAGCGAGATTGCAACGGTGAACGCCAGCACCGCCAGATCCGGCGCGCTCGAAAATGGGTTGCCGGCTTCCTCCGGCAAGAAGCCGGAGATGGTGCGCACACCCCAGGTTGCCAGTCCGATGCCCATCGCGCTGCCGGCGGCCGCGATCAGGAGCGTCTCGGTGAGCGCCTGGCGCACCAGGCGGGCGCGCGTGGCGCCCAGCGAAAGCCGCATCGCGATCTCCTTCTGCCGCGCCGCTCCCCGTGCCAGCAGCAGGTTGGCCAGGTTGACGCATGCAGCCAGCAGCACCAGCGCCACCAGCCCCAGTAAAACGCCCAGCGGCTTGCCGAAGTGTTCCCGCAGCATCGAGAGGCCGACGCTCCCGGCGCGAATCTCCAACCGCTGCGCGAGCGCCTTCCTGCGGAACGCCGCATCGTAACGCTCCCCGTAGATCGTCTTCAGTTGCTGCTGCATCAATACATCGAGCGCCGCCCGTAACCGCGGGCGCGGCACTTCCGGCCGCACACGCGCCAGTGGCATAAGCCACCACATGTTGGGACTCATCAATTGGCCGAAGTGGGACATCATGAACGGCACCCAGACCTCCGTGTGCCGCTCCGGCGCCACGCCATGGAAACCCGGCGCGGCGACGCCAATCACCGTCAGCGGCTGCTCATCCACCACCACGGTGCGGCCCAGAACAGCGGAGTCTGCGGCGAAGTGGTTGCGCCACAGGTCGTAGCTGAGCACCGCCAGCGGATGCCCGCCCGGAACGCGATTGTCCTCGCCTGTGAACAGCCGTCCGATCACCGGCTGGATTCCCAGCACCTGGAAGTAATTGCCCGACACGTATTCTCGTTGCGTGAACTCTTCGCGATCGCCCGGCTGCGACGTGAACCGTACCTTGTTCACACCGTTGGTGGCGATCACGCCGTTGAAAAGATCCGCGCGGCCAGCGATCTCCCGATAGAGCGGCAGCGAAACCGTCCCCGTTCCCCAGCCGCCGGTGCGATGGATCGAAACCAGTTGCTCGGCATGCGCCACCGGCAACATGCGCAACATCAAGGTGTGGAACAACGAGAAGATCGCCGTGTTGGCGCCGATGCCGAGCGCCAGCGAAATCACCGCCGCGGCCGTGAAACCGGGGCTGCGGCGCAGGCCGCGGAGCGCGTAGCGAACGTCCTTGGCGAAGCTCTCGATCCACGGGAAGCCGCGCTGGTCGCGATAGGCTTCCTTGGCGTGCGCCACGCCGCCGAACTCGCGGCGCGCGGCGGCCATAGCTTCCGCGTCGCTCATTCCGCGCCGCCGGAATTCCTCCTCCATCATCTGCAAATGTAGACCGACCTCTTCATCCAGTTCGCCATCCAGCCGCGCCGGACGAATCAGTTCCTTGATGCGCATCCAAACTCCGGGCATGGGGTTACTCCGTTTCCGTCAGCCGCACGAAGCGGTCCATGATGGCGACCGTACGCGCCCAGTCCTCGGATTCTTTTTCCACCTGCCGCCGTCCCGCGGCCGTGATTTCGTAGAACTTGGCGCGCCGGTTATTGCCGGAGACGCCCCACCGCGAGCGGATCCAGCCGCGATGCTCCAGCCGCAGCAGCGCCGGATACAGCGTCCCCTGGTTCAGGTCCAGCATGCCGCCGGAAATCTGTTGAATCCGTTGCGCCAGCCCGAAGCCGTGCTGCGGCCCCATGGTTGCCAGCGTCCGCAGCACCATCAGGTCCAGCGTGCCCTGCAGTATATCCGTCTTGGTCTCTCTTGTAGACATCCCAAAGGAGTATGCGCCCGTTCCTTTAGAATGTCAAGAGGAGAGATTTATCTCGCAGATTTCAGTGACGAAGAAGCCGATCTGTTTGACGTATACTTGGTTCAACTGCCATGGAGTACTTCGAGACGACGTTGGAACCGTATTCCCGTTACCAGGATTTGTATCAATCCTATTACCGCGAGAGCATTTGGGCTTACTGTGAACAGGAGAGCATTCTTTCTCGGGAAAACAGACCGAAATCCGCCGGCGTCCTGCGATTCCTCGGACGTGTGCGTGAGTCGGAGCGCTTCGATGGTATCCTGTTGCCTCAAATTAAAACGCCGGTGCTCGACGGCCTTGCCGGCCTGCTGGGAGCAGGTGCTCTGGTCGATCACTCTGTGGGCAAGTACGTCTACCACAGTTCCGGCGCGGAGACCAGAATATGCATCGACGCTGAAGACTCCGGTGCTATCGAACTGCCGGATCTGCTGGAGTGGAGCGATTTGTATTTCAAGACCAATTACTGGCCCGACCGCGAGTACCCCCCGAAGGTTGTTCCTTTGGCAAATGTGAATCCGCTGGTGTTTCCAAGACGGGAGGAACTTCGAGGCTACCGAAACTGCGAGGCCGAATGGGATCTCTTCGGTTTTTTTCGTGTGTGGGGAAGGATCGATCATAATCTCGCTCTCTTCGAAGCCCTGGCCCAGCTCCCATGCCGCAAGAAATTGGTCGCCTATATAATTTCGGACGACTATGGGGCTGAGGTTGCGCGGTTGGAGAAGGCTGGCGTCGCCTGGACAACCCGCCCGATGCCCCTGAAGAAACTGTGGAGTCTGGCCGCGCGTTCCAGGCTGAATATTGTGCGCCATGGCACTAAGGATTGCATCCCATGGCGGATGACCGACATCATGGCGATGGGACATTGCCCGGTGCTGGATTACAGGGCGAGAACGCAGTGGCACATACCGTTACTCGAGAATGTGCATTACCTCAACCTGGATGTGCCACCCGAACAAAACATCACGCCGAAAGAGTTCACTAGCCGGGTGGTTGGACGTATTGAGGGCTGGTTATCCAAGAAGGGGTTGATCGCGGGCGTTGCCGAAAACTCCGCTACCTATTTTGATGAGAACCTCGCGCCGGCGCGGTTGGGTCGGTACCTGGTGGAGCATTCGAGAAACCGGCATGCTCAGAGCGCGCAGGCGAACGCCGCACATTGAAGCGGCGTTTCGGCATCGGGCCGGCCGGGCGGACACCGCCTCGGTTGATCGTGAGCTTGCCATTGTGATACGGTCGGAGTTCAACGTTAGGCGACTGTCAGCCGACTTGACGGCGGGCGGTCCCGGCTTCAAATCGAGCAATGCTCTCAGCTTCATTTACGTCCGCAGTGCCAGACGGAGACACGGGGCCGCTGCGATACGATGACATCTGCAACCCCTTGGTCCAGCAGTTTATCCCCGCCGGATCCAAGGTGCTGGACCTGGGCTGCTCAACCGGCCTCCGCGCCGCTTGGTTGCGGGAGCATCAGAAATGCTGGGTGGCTGGGGTTGAGATCGACAAAGCCATGGCCGCGTTGGCACGGGAGCGCTGCGACAGCCTGCAAGAGGCGGACCTGGATGACCTGCCTTCGCTGCCTTATCCACAATCCCATTTCGACGTCCTGGTCTTCGGCGACGTGCTGGAGCACTTGAAGAATCCGGAGCGGGCGCTCGCTCATTTGTTGCGCTATTTGGGCCCGAGCGGCGTCGCGGTAGTTTCGATTCCGAACTTCGTATTCCTCACCGTCAGACTGAAAGTGCTCCTCGGGCTTTTTCGTTACGCAGACTGGGGGATTTTGGACAGGACTCACCTTCACTTTTACACACGGCAGACGGCCCGCGAAATGGTGGAGCAGTGCGGACTCACCGTTCGGGCGTGGGACTTCAGGCCGCCTGTCCGGCGGATTCTTCCGGCGCCATTGCTTCGGGGCATGACCAAGGCGTGGCCCTCGCTGTTTGCTATCCAGTTCGTGATGGTTTGCGCACGCCCAGGCGCATCGCGGACCTGAGACGCCAGGTCCTGCGGGGCGCGTAAACTGCCCCGGCGCCCTTTGACCTGGTGCCGCGCGCAAACTCGCCGAGGAATTCCCGAGTTCGGAGCGTTTCGACCGGTTCGCCCCGGGGAGCCATCCGATCCCGCGGTTGGAATCGAAGCGCGCGCTCGCCGGCATCGCTGATCGTGCCATTGCCCTAGTGGGACAACCGGACCTCAATTGAGCGCGAACCCTGAAAGTTCCCGCCAAGGCGTAAGCCCCGGGAACTCGATCTGCAGCGCGATAAGTCCGACCTCCTGCGAACCACCGGGCAGTCTCGCACCCGATTGTTGAGGTAGCAGCGTTGGCCAATAAAAACTTAATAATTTGATCGTGACAGCGCCACTTTGACTTTGTGCCTACCGCTTCTGGACAAACGTCCAAACTGCCGGCTGCGCTAAGGAGGGCCGGGAGCATTCCTCGCTGGATACGCTTTGTGGGGTGGCAGGGGACATCCGCCTGGGTTGCTTCCGAGGCAAAAGCGGCGCTTGGACTTCGGGATCCCCCGACCCTGACGATCAAGCCACGCCAGGCACGCCATCCGGTCGTCGCACGGTTGCGCGGATCGAGCGACATGGACGTTTTTAGCCAGATCTTCGCGTGGGACGAGTACGCCTGTCTGCGTTCCGTTTCCTCTCCCCGCTGGATCCTGGATCTAGGCGCCAACGTCGGCTACTCCAGCGCGTATTTCCTCAGTTGTTTTCCAACCGCCAGGGTGATCGCGGTCGAGCCGGACCCGGATAACTGCAATCTCTGCCGCAGGAATCTCGCGCCGTATGGCAAACGTGCGCGCGTAGTGCCCGGCGCGGCCTGGTCCACCCGTTCGCGGCTGGTGCTCTCGCGCGGAACTTTTGGCGACGGCCGCGAATGGGCCACGCAGGTATTCGCCGGTGCGGACCAGGCCGCGTCGGTCGAGGGCTACGACATTCCCGGCCTCCTGGAAATGACCGGCGGAGAGCGGATCGATGTTTTAAAGGTCGATATCGAGCGAAGTGAGCTGGATGTGTTCGGCAGGCATTCGTCGTCCTGGCTGCGGGCCATCGGGAACATCTGCATCGAGTTGCATGGCGCGGATTGCGAGAAAGTCTTCTTCGAGGCCCTGCGCGGCTTTGACTATGCTCTTCGGCGCTCCGGAGAACTTACCGTATGCCTGAACCTGCGACCGCGCGAGTGACGCAGCAAGACGAGTGAGCGCAGCCCACCGGGTTCACATCGAACGAAGCTCGAAAGAAACTGATCCCGCCACACTGACATCGGGTGGCGCAGCCGGAAGAAAGGCGTCGTGTGCCGAAGACGAAAGTGCTTTGCATCTTTAGTACGCTATACGGGAATAGGGCGATGGCAGCCAGGCTCGTCGAGATACTGAACCGGTTGCCGGAACTCGAACCGACGTACGTTCACGTCAACGCGGAAGACTACGACACAATCCCCGCACCGTGGTGGGCGCGGGCAACCGACCCTTGGCACGTGGAGTTTCTTGCACGTCAAAAGGCGCGTCCGGTGATGGATCTGCCGTTTGATCTCCTGCTGGTCCAGGGATGGGAACTCACCGTTGCTTTCCGCCATCTTGCCCAACGAGTGCCCGCGGCGGTCCTGCTGGACGGGGTGCCGGCCACGGTGGACACCCAACAGCGGCAACAGGGCAGAAAAGGCTGGCGACGATGCTTGTCGCATCAGGTCCATCATCGGCAGTTCGCGCGCGCCGCCAAGGATTTCCGCATCTTCCTTCCCATGGGTTCGGATTGCGCGGGGGCTCTCGAACGCGAATACGGAGTCGAATCCGGCCGGTGCTTCATCACGCTGGCGCCGCAGGACCTCGGGTTATGGAAAGCTGCCGCCCGGGATTACCGGAGGCCGCTCAAGCTTCTTTTCGCGGGCAACGATTTCGTGAGAAAGGGCGGCGACTTTCTCCTGCGACTTTACTCGAACTGCCTGGCCGGCGCTTGCACGCTGACAATTGTCTCCAATGACCCGGCGATCGCCACACGGCCGCTCCCCAAAGGCGTGGCATGGTTTCGCGGCAGGAACCACGGCGAGATGCTCGATGTCTATCGTACGCACGATGTTTTCCTGCTCCCCAGCCGGCAGGACTACATGCCTCAAGTCCTTGCCGAAGCCCTGGCGGCCGGTCTGCCTTGCCTCGCCACCGATGTCGGCGGGATACGAGACCTTGTCCGCGACGGCGAAACGGGATTCCTGATGCCGGTGGGAGCCCCAGCCTCGGCATGGGCCGGTTACTTGCACGGTTTGGCCGCCAACCCGGCGGAGATCCGGAGACTGTCTGCTGGGGCACGGCACTTTGCCCAAGAGAGACTTGGCCTCAATCGCTTCGAGGACCTCATCCGAAAGACCGTAAACCTTCTGAGGGCTGCTCCCAGGCGGGCTCTTTCCGATGCTGAGTCCGATCTGCCTTTGGTTCTCAACAACAGGTTTGGACGTGCAGAAAGGTAGAATCCGAACCCCGCACCACCCGCGGCTCCTACAATTCGGCTTCCATCACCGCATCTCCCCCACGCAGCCCCAGGAGAAAATGGAGATACCGGTTGAGCGTCTCGCGGCAAAAGACCCATAGGAATCCGAGATAGGCCGCTCCTCCTACGGCAACCTCAACCGACAATAACGCGGCGGCCGGCATATGATCGCTTCCAAGCCAGATGTGGACCGCCAGAACCGCGGCCACCATCAGCGCGCAGCCGGCCAGCGCCGGCGTCAACACGGCCAAGTAGTCTCGATATCGTAGTCCGATGACGCGAAATAGCTTCACCGCAAACGGAAGCACCGTCACCGGGGACAAGAGCAACCAACTGGCGGCCACTGCACTGGTTCCCCAGCGGGATGCCACGATGAACGCCACCGGCATCACCACGAAGCTGGTCAGCGACACGAACATGTTGAAACGGGTGAATCGAAGCGAGGTGAGCACCTGGCTGAACAGCGTGGACAGCGTTCGAGCGCACATGAAGACAGCCAGCCACCGGATCGGCCCCGCTGCGGCGCTCCATTTCGGCCCCAGCAACACCCGCACGGCCTCCGGTGCAACCACCGCTAGCCCGATCAGCAACGGGAAAACGCTCAGCGATACCGACTCGCTGATAATCCGAAAATAGCGCCGCACCAGTTCCTCATCCTTCTGCACCCGCGCAAATAGCGGCCCGGTCACCCGCATCACCAGCAGCCCGATCTTTTCGGCCGGCGCATTGGCCAGCGACATCGCCATCTGATACGCGCCGAGCGCCGGTCCACCCAGCGTTCGCCCCACGATCACTCCGTCCGACATCGCGTACGCCGTGGCCGCAATTCTACTGATTGCGATGTGCGCCCCGAGGCGCATCGGTGCCTGGATCTGCTTCCACCGCGGCAGCGCGAACGGAATCGGCTTCCAGTAGTAGGTCAGTACGGCCCCTGCTATTCTGCCGGCCAGCCCGCCCACCACCAGCGACCAGTAGGCGAATCCGCTCAGGGCGAATCCCACAGTGACCACGGCCTGCACAAGAATTGTCACCGCCTCGCACACCGATAGCCTCCGGTAGTCCAGGTCCTTTTCCAGCAGCCCGAACGGAACCGACTGAACCCCGGTGATAACCAACCCGAGACTGTTGACCACCACCAGTAGCCTGAGCTGGTCGGACCTGAAAAACGCCGCGATCAGCGGCGCCGCCAAAACCAGCAAGCCGTACGCTGCCATGCAGATCGCCGCGCAAGCCGTGTTCAGTTGCGCCACCGTGCCGGCCTCCAACTCTGGCATCTGCAACACCGCCTGGCCCATGCCGAACTCGGCCAGCGCGCTCGTCAATACGTTGATGAAACCGGCCATGTTGACCAGACCGAAGTCGGTTGGCGAGAGAAGACGCGCCGTGATCACGGTGAATGACCAGGTGAAAAGCTGGGTCACCGACTTGGCGCCGGCGGCCCAAGCCAGCCCTCCCGCCAACACTTTGTCCAGGCTGCGAACCGAGTGTGGCTTTTCCGGGCTCATGGGCCGCCTCGCACGGCGGCCGCGACCATCGCGGTGAACTTTTCCACGTAAACCTGCTCGGTCAACTCCGTGTGCGCCAATTCGTAGCCATTGGCCCCCAGGCGGCGCCGCAGTTCCGGATCGGCCAGCAGTTCGCGCAGACGTTCTTCCAGTTCCCGGACGTTGCCCCCCGGCACCACGAAGCCGTTCTCACCCTGACGGATCAGCTCGGGGATCAAGCCTACGTCGGAACCGACCACCGGAACGCCCGCCGCCAACGCCTCTATCACCGTCCTGGGGCCCCCTTCACAACGCGAAGGATGTACTAGCACGAGGCTGCGTCTGATGATTTCGAGAGTGATCGGATTCGTCGTCGCCCGCACCAGTTCAATCTGCTTCGAGTCTCCGGCCAACGCCTGCAGTTGCTCGCGTTCCGCCTTTAGGTACCAGCCGAGGATCTTGAGTTTGACATCGGGAAAATCGGGAGCCAGCCGCTGGAATGCTTCGATTAATCGGTCGGCCCCCTTCAGATACCAGGGCGAGCCTACCATCAGCACGTACCGCTCTTGGTCTTCAGTATGAGCCTGGATCGTCGAGACCGGAACGAACTCGTGAAACACCGAGGTCTGGACTTTGCGAAGTAGCGGATAGGCCGCCAGTTGAGCCGCGTTGAGAAGATGTACCCGGTCGGCCGCCCACAGCGACAGATAGAGGCAGGCATCGGAATAGAACTTCATCAGGCGGTCGCGCATGGTCGGCCGGGCGCGCTGGGTCAGGTAGGCCGTTTGCGGGTTGGTCGCCAGCTCGATGATCAGCTTCGCACCCGTCAGGAACTTCACGCAGGCCGCCATCAGCCCCGTCGTCATGTGGGAATAGGCGATTACGCAATCAAAAGCTCGCCTCTTGTGAAGCTCCAGGCCCTTGCGAATATAGAACCAGAACTGCGCCAGGCGCGACTGGTTGCGGCCATCGGGGCGAAGGGCTAGAAACCAGTGATAGCGAAATCGCCCCGACACATAAACCGGGAAGGAGCCGGGGCCGAACTCTGCCTCAACTTCTTCGGGCGTCCGAAACCAGACCGGCTGCAAAACATCGCCTTCCATAAACTCCGAAAGCAAGAAAAAACGGTCGATGCGCGTGTCGAGCGGCGGCGGAACTTGCGTAAAGTGAATGTAAAGGATTCGCATTGAACCGGTTTGGGGCGACCTGGCGCGTTCCCTCCCAGATTACCCGATGGCGCGGTTCGTGTGGGCTCTCGTTGCCGGGGAGAAATCCAAGATACGTCGAAAGGGTGGGGTGAGATTCGAGACTCCGCCTTCTCCGGTAGGTTGCTCAAAATAGCCGGCCCATCGCCATGGAAGCGTACGAACTCGGACCATCAAAGCGGCAGCATCTCTCGCTAGCGCTCCTTGACGGCTCCGGGCGCCGTAAGGAGAACGCCCCGCTATCCACCCAAGCTCGCTGTTCCGCCTATTCGCATTACGCTGCACGCTCCAAAGCCAAGGCAGCCGCCTCTATAATGAGAAAGCATGCTCCGCACGCTTTCACTCACCCTTGCCGCCGTGTGCCTGGGCGCATATGGCCAGACGCAGACGGCCACCAAAGCCGCATACGGCCAGACGCTATCCGCGCTCGACAAAGCCACGCTGGAAGCCTACGTGCGCCACATGTATGTCATGGATTCGCGGATCGGAGTCCAGGTTTTAGATCCCAAGCCCGACGAAATGCCCGGCTTCTCGGAAGTGACCGTGCGAGCGTCCATGGGATTGCAGAGCCAGGACATTGTCTTCCACGTCTCCAAGGACGGCAAGAAGATTGTCCAGGGCGTTGTGTACGACATCAGCCGCAACCCCTTCCAGGCGGAGCTCGACAAGCTGAAGACGGAGGGAGCGCCGGGTGAGGGCACCTCGGGAGCCCCGGTGGCCATCGTCGAGTTCAGCGACTTCGAATGTCCGTACTGCAAGGAAGAAGCCAAGCTGCTGCACGACAACCTGCTCACAACTTACCCCACGCAGGTGAAACTCTACTTCAAGGAGTTTCCGCTCGAGGCGGTTCATCCCTGGGCCAAGCGCGCCGCCATGGCAGCTCGTTGTGCACAACGGCAAGGCCTGGATGCGTTCTGGGCATACCACGACTGGATTTTCGCGCACCAGGACCAGATCACGCCGGACAACCTGCGCGACCAGGTGATGGAGTGGGCCAAGGGACAAAGCCAGATCGACGGCATGAAGCTGGGGCAGTGCATGGAGAACAAGCTGACCGAGGCCGAGGTGGACAAGACCGTGGCGCAGGGACACGACCTGGCCATCAATTCCACGCCCACCCTGTTTGTGAACGGCAGGCGCATCGAGAAGGCCATCGACTGGGCGTCGTTGAAGAGCATCATCGATTACGAAATCGAATACCAGAAAACCGCGCACAACGCCGGCGACGATTGCGGCTGCGATCTGAAACTCAACCTGCCCGGCCAGCCGGCGTCCAAATCAACGCTCGGCCTTCCGGCCCAGAAATAGAACGCCAGCGCGAAAACTCCGGATTGCCACTTTGAGCACGCAATTCTGCGCCCGTGCGTGCCGCGTCAAGACTCTGCTGGGACGCGCGTTGCGTTTGCAGCGCGACGTGATTTGTACTGGGGTTCGTCGGCGCACACTACGGCCGAGAGGAGTGGAAAGAAGATAAGAGTACGTTGCGGGTGGCCGGGCTGTCGGACTTATCGCCGTGCGTATCGGCCACCCGATGGTTTAAGTAGAAACTTCGCTGTATTGGCCCGCTTTGATGGCGAGCATCTCGATGTCGATTCGTTCCTTACTCTCTGATATCCGAGCGGGCGGCAATGATAGCTATCCGTTTTCCGCCGGCGGTCATGAATCCCGAGATCCAAAGTCTTCCGTCGAGAGTCCAGCCCGAAGGGGACCCCGCATGCCTTTAAGGGGCGCCGGAAGTTCAGTACCACTTGACTGCAACGCTTGCTGGCCAGCAAGTAAGGACTAGCAGCGGAGCCTGGCGCCGCAGTCCCAATTCCAGAATAAATGGTGCGTCAAGGGTTCTGAGAGCTAAACGATTGAATTGCTGGGCGAAATGGGTGGTGACTGAGGCTTATCGGCGAACACGAAATGCGGGCGGCCCTGCGCGTGACTCCGAATGGAGCCACGCGCGGCCAGGAACGGCTGAGGTTACTGCTTGTTTTCGCTTTCGATCCGCATGCCGTAGAAGCTGCGGTAGACGAAGAACGCCGAAACCACGAAGAAGACGGCCGATAGCATCGTGGTCAGAATGTGGCCTTGCTTGTTGCCGACATCCACTGCCAGCGATACGGCCAGCAAGCCGAACAGGGTGGTGAACTTGATGATCGGGTTCAAAGCCACCGAGCAGGTATCCTTGAATGGATCGCCTACGGTGTCGCCGACCACGCAGGCGTCGTGAAGCGGCGTTCCTTTGGCGCGCAGTTCGGTTTCCACCACCTTCTTGGCATTGTCCCAGGCGCCGCCGGCGTTAGCCATGAAAATGGCCTGGTAGAGGCCGAACAGCGCGATCGAGATCAGGTAGCCGACGAAGAAGAAGGGCTCGATGAAGGCGAACGCCAGGGTGGCGAAGAACACCGTCAGGAAGATATTCAGCATGCCCTTCTGCGCGTACTGCGTGCAGATCGCGACCACCCTTTTCGAATCCGCGACGGAGGCCTTCTCGCTACTCTCCAGGTTGATGTTTCGCTTGATGAATTCGACCGCGCGATAAGCGCCGGTGGTCACCGCCTGCGCGCTGGCGCCGGTAAACCAATAGATGACCGCGCCGCCCGCGATGATGCCGAGCAGGAAGGGCGCGTGCATCAGCGACAGGTTCACGATGTACTGCGGCTGCAGGCCGTGGGTGAGCGAAACGATGGTGGCGAAAATCATGGTGGTTGCGCCAACCACGGCGGTGCCGATCAGCACCGGCTTCGAAGTAGCCTTGAAAGTATTGCCAGCGCCGTCGTTCTCTTCCAGGTTCTCCTTGGCTTTCTCGAAATCGGGCGTGAAGCCGAAATTCTTCTGAAGATCCTCGGAGATGCCGGGGGTGGTCTCGATGGTGGAAAGTTCGTAGACCGATTGTGCGTTGTCGGTGACCGGGCCGTAGCTATCCACCGCGATGGTCACCGGCCCCATGCCGAGGAAGCCGAACGCCACCAAACCGAAAGCGAAGACTGCCGGAGCCATCATCAGCGTTTCGGGGAACGCGGTGCTGACCAGGTATCCGATGGACATCAACGCCAGCATTGCCATGCCCAGCCAATAGGCGCTGAAGTTGCCGGCCACGAAACCGGAAAGGATGTTCAGCGAAGCGCCGCCTTCGCGCGCGCTAGTGACGATTTCGCGCACGTGGCGCGAATTGGTGGAGGTGAAGACCTTGACCAGCTCGGGGATCAACGCGCCGGCCAGCGTACCGCAACTGATCACGGTCGCCAGTTCCCACCACAGGTTGGGACTGCCGGCCAGGCCGGGGATCATGAAGTAGCTGACGATGTAGGTGAGGACGATGGAGAGGATCGAGGTGAGCCAGACCAGGGTGGTGAGCGGCGTTTCGAAGTTGAACTTGGGCGCGTTGCCAAAACGGGCCTTGGCGATGGCACCGTTGATGAAGTAGCCGGCCGCCGAAGACAGCACCATCATCACGCGCATCGAGAAGATCCAGACCAGGAGCTGGACCTTGACCAGGTCGCTGTGGACGGCGAGGAGGATAAATGTGATCAGCGCCACGCCGGTGACGCCGTAGGTTTCGAAGCCGTCGGCCGAGGGCCCGACCGAATCGCCCGCGTTATCGCCCGTGCAATCGGCAATCACGCCGGGGTTGCGCACGTCGTCTTCCTTGATCTTGAAGACGATCTTCATCAGGTCGCTGCCGATGTCGGCGATCTTGGTGAAGATGCCGCCGGCAACGCGCAGGGCGGCGGCGCCGAGCGATTCGCCGATGGCGAAGCCGATGAAGCAGGGGCCGGCCAGGTCGCCCGGAATGAACAAAAGGATGAAGAGCATGATCATGAGCTCGACGGAAACCAGCAGCATGCCGATACTCATCCCGGCTTGCAGCGGAATGTTATAGCAGGGGAAGGCCTTGCCGGTGAGCGAGGCGAACGCAGTGCGCGAGTTGGCAAAGGTGTTGACGCGCATGCCGAACGCCGCCACGGCGAAGCTGCCGGAAATGCCGATCACGCTGAACAGCAGAATGATGACGACCTTGTAGGCCGCCAGCCCTTGCAGCAGGCCGAAGTAGAACACGATGATGACGGCGATGAAGAGCTCGAGCACCATCAGGAACTTGCCCTGCGTGGCCAGGTAGGTCTTGCAGGTTTCGTAGATCAGCTCGGAGACCTCGCGCATGCAGGCGTGAACCGGCATGTTGCGCAAGCGAACGAAGATGACGAGCCCGAAGACCAGGCCCAGCGCGCTGACCAGCAAACCACCGAGCAGCAGGTTGTGACCGTTGATGCCGCCCAGGAACGTGGCGACGCGCAGATCGGGAAGGTGAAGATTGGCCTCTCCGCCTCCTTGTTCCTGCGCCATCACCGGGACGGCACACGCCGCCAGGGCGGCCATGGCAAAAAAGATCCGCAACAGGGAACTGGACAGGGCCCGTGCGGCTCGAAGTGGCAGGACACTACGCGTGTCCGAAGTGCTGACCATCTGGTAAATCCTCCTCGGGGATTACGGAAGAATCCGTGTGTGCAATGAACACTCAGTATAAGAGATGTACGCGTCGGATTTCAAATGGCCAGATCGGCGCGGGATCGGGCGAACTGAGGCGGCGCAGCGGGCGAATCGCGGCCGGACAGCTATACACGGACGGATCGCGCAACAGACGATCGGCGCCCGCTTACCGCCCGCCCGGACGAGTTGCTACAATTCAGCGATTGGCTATGAAGATACGCACTTTCCCGGTTTTTCTGGCTTTTCTCGCGATGGGCTTCGGCGACGCCGTCGGCCCATTCGTCAGCCTGGCGAAAGATCAGTTTCACTTGAGCTACGCGGTGGCCTCGCTGATTCCCTTCGTCGGATTCAGCATGTTCGGCCTGCTCTCGGTGCCGATGGGCGTCTTTCAGGACCGGCGCGGCAAGAAAACCGTGTTGGTGCTCGGACTCGCCATCGCCCTGGTCGGGATGCTCAACGCCAGCTTCGGCCTCACTACCTTCGTGCGCTTCCTGCTGACCGTGCTGTTGCTGGATGCCGGTGCGGCCATCCTGCAGGTGGCCGGCAACCCGATCATGCGCGACGTCTCCGCACCCGGCAAGTACGCGCGCAATCTTTCGCTCGGGCAGTTCGTCAAGGCCATCGGATCGCTTTCCGGGCCTCTCATTCCCTTGGTCGCGAAACGCTACTTCCACGCCAGTTGGCAAGTCATGTTCCCCATTTACGCCGTCGCGCTGGCGATTACCGTGCTCGCGGTGAGCACGCTGCACGTGAAAGAGGATACCGGCGAGCGCAAGGCCACCACCTTCTCTTCCTGTCTGGCGTTGCTCAACAACCGCTACGTGCTGGCCATGGTGGGTGCCATCTTCTTCTATGTCGGCGCGGAAGTGTGCATGAGCGCCAACATTCCCGCGTTCCTCAAGGAGCAGTTCAACATCGATATCGCGAGCCTGGGTCTGCTTGGCACCGGCCTGTTCTTCACCGCCCTCACCCTCGGGCGTTTCTCGGGCGTCGTGATTCTGAACTGGATGGCGCCGCGCAAGTTTCTGGCCCTCACCTGCGCGGTTTCCATCGTCGGACTGCTCGGGTTGTTCGTGCCGGTCGCCGCCATCGCCGCCGCGGCCTGTTTCGTCACCGGCCTGGGATTCGCCAACATTTTCCCGCTGGTTTTTTCGACCGCGGTCGATGCCATGCCGCAACACGCTAACCCGCTTTCCGGCCTGATGGTCACCGCCATCGTCGGCGGCGCGATTCTGCCTCCGCTGATGGGCCTGGTCGCCGATCACAGCTCGGTGATGATCGGCTTCGTCGTCCCTTTGGCCGCGATCGTCTACATCACTGCGGTCGGCGTGCTGGCAAAACCCAGGGCCGCGTAGAAAAGGAGCAACCCATGAAAGAAGTCGTCACGTTCTTAAACTTCGACGGCAACTGCCGCGAAGCGATGGAGTTCTACAAGAGATGTTTCGATGCCGAACTGTTCCTGCTGCCCTACTCGGAAGCGCCGGGCGATTTGCCTTGGGTAACCGAGGAAACGAAGGACAGGATCATGCATTCGACGCTTACCAAGGGATCGCTTACGATTCTGATGGCGGCGGACACGATATCCGGCAGACCCTTCCAGCAAGGCGACAATTTCTCGGTGACGATAAGTTGTGAAAGTCTTCAGGAAATTGACGCACAGTTTGCCGCACTCGGCGAAAGCGGCAAGATCACGATGCCCTTGCAGCAGACGTTCTGGAGCCCTCGCTTCGGGATGCTCACGGATCGGTTCGGCATCAAATGGATGCTCAACCTCGTGCAGCCCCCGCAAGGATAGGCGGCAGCTAGCCTGCAAGTCCTTGCAAGCCGTTGCCGCCGTGCCGGTCGCGCCTCTGGGCTATAGTGAACTTGAGATCGCCCATGGGCCGCATCCGCATCCTGCCCGACCAGGTCGCCAACAAGATCGCCGCCGGTGAGGTCGTCGAACGCCCCGCTTCGGTCGTCAAAGAGCTGCTCGAGAATTCGCTCGATGCCGGCGCCACGGAACTGCGCATCGAGGTCGAATCCGGCGGACGCCGTCTGATCCGCATCGCCGACGACGGTTGCGGCATGCTGCGCGACGACGCTCTGCTGGCCTTCGAGCGCCACGCCACCAGCAAGTTGCGTGACGTCAAGGACCTGCTCTCGATCTCCACGCTCGGCTTCCGCGGCGAGGCCCTGCCCTCGATCGCCTCCGTCTCGCGGCTGCTGCTCGAAACCCGCTCCGCCGAAGAGACCACCGGCACGCGCATCGAAATCGCCGGCGGCAAGATGCTGCGCTGCGAGGAAGCGGCGCTGGGCGGTGGCACGGCCATCACGGTGCGCGACCTCTTCTACAACGTTCCCGCGCGAAAGAAATTTCTGCGCACGGAGCAGACCGAACTCGCCCATATCGCCAGCCTGGTGACCCACTACAGTCTGGCCCACCCAGAGAAGACCTTTCAGTTGATCAGCGGCGGGAGCGAGCTGCTGTACGTCACGCCGGTCGCCACCCTCGCCGAGCGCGTCTACCAGGTCTTCGGCGGCCGCACGCTGGAGGACCTGGTCGAGATCGGCGAGCGCGAGATAGATCTGTTCGTGGCCCAGCCAAGCGCGCCGCCCACGCAGGCCGTCGCCGAATACCGCGCCGAACCGGACGAGCCGCCTACGCGCCGCTTCCGCCTCACCGGTTTCTTTTCGCGCCCGCAGGTGCAGAAGGCCAATCGCAATTCGGTCTTCATCTTCGTCAACGGCAGGCTCATTCGCGATCGCCTGTTGCTGCACGCGCTTTCCTCCGCGTATCACAACCTGATGCCGCCGGCCGCCTACCCGTTCGCGCTGCTGTTTCTCGAGTGCGATGCCGAGGAGGTGGACGTGAATGTGCATCCTTCGAAAACCGAAGTCCGCTTCCGGCACGGCTCGTTCGTGCATGACTTCGTGCGCGACACGATTCGCGACCGGCTGATGGAAAGCCGCCCCGCGCCGTCGTTCCAGCCGGCCGCGCGCCCCGCCGCCGAACATGGCGCCACCGGACAGGCCGCCGCACGATTGCCGTATTCCGAGTTCAGTCAGATGATCGAAAACCAGGCGCCCGAGGCAGCCAGCCTGGTGGAAGCCGAGCCTGTTCCGCCGGGGCATGTTCCAGCCGGGCTGGGCGAAACCGCGCCGATCGAAGCGCCGGCCGCGCCGGGCGGGCCGCCGCTACCCGAGTTCGCCCTGCGACCCACCGCCGGCCCCTCGCCGCGCCTGGATTTCAGCGCACCGCCGCTCGAAGTGGCGCCGGGGCCGCGGCCTTCCGGAAAACTGTCGCGCCGCCTCGACGCCCACGGCGAATTTCCGCCCGACGCCGTGCCGCCGCCTGAAATGTCGCTCTCGGTGCTTTCCGATTTGCGGCCGCTCGGCCAGATCCACGAGAGCTTCATCGTCGCCGCCGGCCGCGATGGCTTGTGGATCATCGATCAACACGTGGCGCACGAGCGCATCCTGTTCGAGCAGGTGCTCAAGCAGCGCGCCGCCGGAATGGTGGAAACGCAGCGCCTGCTGATGCCGATGATTCTCACGCTCACCGCCGAACAGCAGATCGATTACGCCCGCATCGCCGATGAGTTACGAGCTTCCGGCTTCGAAACCGAGCCCTTCGGCAACCGCACCATCGCCGTCAAGAGCGCGCCGGCTGCCATTGGCGCCGCCGACCTGGAGCAAATCCTGTTCGAGATTTTGGAAATCGCGGAGGGCGAGTTGCGCCAGCGCTCGCTCGACGATTTGCGCCGCGAAATCTCCGCCGGCATCGCCTGCCGCGCCGCCATCAAGATCAACACCCGCCTCGACGCCGCCAAGATGGAATGGCTGCTCCGCGCGCTCTCCGAGACGGATTGCCCCATGAGCTGCCCCCACGGCCGGCCGATTGCCATGCACTACTCCACCCGCGAAATACTGAAAGCTTTTCACCGGATGTAGGGGCCGGGTGTGCCCGGCCCGTCTTGTCAGGCCGCGCCATAATCACTTCGCCTCGCCGCCGTGGTATTCGAAGACCTGCTCGACTGGCGCTCCGAAGACGCGTGCGATGCGGAAGGCCAGCAGCAGCGAGGGGAAATACTTGCCCGCTTCCAGCGCCATGATGGTGTGACGCGTCACGCCCGCCTGTTCTGCCAGGTTCTCCTGGGTCATTTCTCCGTGCTCGAAACGGAGCCGGCGGATATGGTTGGTGATTTCCGGCTCCGGGCTAGGCATGGTAGCCACCACGGTAGAGCACGATGGTGGTCAGGGCTTCCACGGCAAGGAGCAGAGTCACCGCCCACCAGAGAGTTTCCATGAACTCCCAAACCGGCACGGTCAGGGTGGCGTCCCATCCCTTGATGAAATAGATCGCCATAATGAGGCCAACGAACGCGAGCCAGAGCGCGCCGAAACCCGCCTGTTTCGCCTTGCTGGCAATCTGGTGTTCCCGCTCATCGAACCTCCTGCCTGTGAAATAGCGCCGGCTGGAAGCCGGGAGCGCGGTCAGCGCTAACAGCGCAAAGACTGAAGGGGTGGCCGGGCCGTGCCCAAGAAATGCGACGAAGGCGCCATACGCGGCGACAATCAGCGCTACCACTCCGAGCGTCCACCAGCCCCACTTTTCCGAATCTGACATCTAAAATCTCCTTTTTGTAAATTATAAAGCACCTTAAGTAATGTATACATCACATTATGTGATATGTAAAGTACTTTTGGTGGATCGAAGGTGACGCACTCCGGTTCAGAGGAGCCGCCGTGGTGGCCGACGGACATACCTGCGAGCGGGGAGCGGCGGGTCGAGTCCTTCTCGGACCGGAAGCGAGCTTATGCTCCCCTCGCCGGGAATGCAGGCTGAGAGCGGGAATTGCATCCATCGTCAAGCGCAGGCTGCCGGTTCCAGGCTGCGAACTTTGGCCGACAGGGTGGTGCGTTTGAGCCGCAGCATGTCGGCGGCGGCTTTCTTGTTGCCGCCGGTCTTGCGCAGGGCCTGCTCCAGTATGCTGCGCTCAATCAGGGCGACCGTCCGCTCGTAGTCGAGGCCGTCGTCCGGCACCGGTACCAGCGGTGTGTCGCCGGGCCGGGCGGAAACCGCCGGCCGGTTCCTCGAAGTGGAGCGGAAAGTCGCCGGGAACCAGCATTTCGCGGTCGCCGCTCAGCGCCACGGCCATTTCGATCGCGTTCTCCAGTTGCCGGACATTGCCCGGCCAACTCCGGGCGCACAGCCGATCGGCAGCCTCCGGCGCGATCGTCTTCAGGCGGAATCTCTTCCTGGCGGCAGATCTTCTCGACAAAGTGCAGCGCCAGCGCCGGCACGTCGCCCGGCCGCTGGCGGAGTGGCGGCATCCGTATCGGCACCACGTTGAGCCGGTAGAACAGGTCCTCGCGGAACCTGCCTTGTTCGATGCGCCGCACCAGATCGCCATTGGTGGCGGCGATCACGCGCGCGTCGGAGCGAATCGTCTCCGAGCTTCCCAGCCGCTGGAACTCCCGCTCCTGCAGCACGCGCAGCAACTTGGCCTGCAGCTCCAGGGGCAGTTCGCCGATTTCGTCGAGAAACAAGGTCCCATTCTGCGCCTGCTCGAACCGGCCCAGCCGGCCCTGCACGGCCCCGGTGAACGCGCCACGCACATGGCCGAACAACTCGGCCTCCAGCAGGTTTTCCGGCAAAGCGCTGCAATTCACCGCTACCCAAGGCGCCTGGCGGCGAGGCCCAGCCAGGTGCAAGGCGCGCGCGGCCAACTCCTTGCCTGTGCCGGTTTCGCCGCTAATCAGCACGGTGGCGCGGCGCCCGCCAACCAGGCGGATCAGGTTGCCCACCTGGCGCATCTCGCGGCTGTCCCCCACCAGCAGCCGCTCCCATTCTTCCGAACCAGTGCGCGACGCGAGTTGCGCCAGACTGCAGGTGCGGTGCTGATGGAGAGCCTGTTCGATCTGTTGGCGCTCCTCTCCTGGCGGCGCCAGAAACCGGTGGATGCCGAGACGCGCCAGCCGCACGGCATCATTGAGCGTGGCCGAGGGATCCCGCACTAACACAGGAACCCCGCGTGCCAGACGGCAGACCTGCTCTGCCAGACCGTCCGGAGTCCAGTCGGGTATTGGAAAATCCAACACAATCACCGCGTAATCCTGCCGGGGGAGGCGCTCGATCCCGGCCGCCGCGTCGAAACACTCAACCGTCCAAGTCGCGGCCGGGCAGTAAGGCTCTGACGGCGGTCTATCCTGATTGCCGCGAATCCACAAGATCTTCGTCGTGGTCATAGCCGGTTACTTCAGGCAATCGGCGGAATCCGCCGAGACTTTAGAATTCATCCAAGCTAACTGCTCGTTCTGGCTAAAGCCGGTGCGGGAAGCCGCCGATATGACACGCAGCAGAGGTAGGGCTAACTGCCATGAAGGTTGTCGATCGAAACTTGAACAGCGGATCGCCGGTCGAATCCGGGCGCACGCAGGAGGCTCAACGTGCCGCCGCAACCGCCAGTGGCGCCACCGCGGCGCAGGCAGGCAGCGGAGACCAGGTGGAGTTCTCCCATACGTTGGGCAGCCTGGCGCGGGCCATGTCCACGTTCAACGCAAATCGTGCCAGCAAAGTGCATGCGCTGGCCGCACAGTACCAAAGCGGCACTTACCGGGCGAATTCGGTGGCCACCAGCCGGGCGATGGTCGCCCACGCTCTGAGCGCAGGAGATGAATAATCATGCAGTTGGACGCGGCTAGGGGGCTTGCGGCAGTGCGCACCGAGGTGGAAGGCGCGTGCCGGCTGCTGGTTCTGGCATCGCCGGACGCGTTGACGCGCTGCGAGGGGGCTCTCGAGCGGGCAGCCGAGGTGCTGCGGCAGGGCCGAGCCGGTTGGGATTGGAAATCGGCGGGTGAAGCCGCCAGGATCGAGGCCTTGCGGCTCCAAGCTGGAATTCGCCGCGCCGGGCGACTGTTGGGCAGCGCATCCGGCTATCACGCGGGCTGGCTGCAAATCCTTTCCGCCATGGCGGGCGGGTATTCTGCGCGGGGCGAAGCCGCGCCAATGCCGGACATGTGGCGGATCTCGCTCGAAGGATGAACCGGGATGCCCAGCCTCATATCCTCTCTGTATGTTCAGGCGGGCGCTATCAACGCGTTCGAGCAGGCGATGGCGGTCACATCGGCCAACGTTTCCAATGCCTCCACGCCCGGTTACGCCAGCCAGACGCAGGCTCTAGCGGCCATGCCCGAGGACATCAGCCAGGGCGCCATGGGGGGCGTGGCAGCCGGACCGGTGATCAGTTCGCGGAACCAGTACGCGGAGCAAGCGGTGCGCAATCAGCAAACCGCCTTGGGTGAGTCCACGCAGAGTGTCGACAGCCTGACCAGCCTGCAGTCGCTGTTCGACGTCACGGGCACGAGCGGCATTTCCGCGGCGTTGAGCAGCCTGTACCAGAGCTTCTCGGCGTGGGGACAAACGCCCTCCGACGGCACGGCTCAACAAGCGGTGTTGACAGCAGCCGGCAATCTGGCGAGCGCCTTCCAGACGACGGCATCCGGACTGACCAGTGCCGCCACTACGGCGAATCAGCAGTTGCAACAGACCGTCACCCAGGTGAACACGCTGGTGGGGCAGTTACAGCAGCTCAACACGCTGGCCATGGGGAGCAATGGAAACGACTCGGGCCTGGATGCCCAGATGACCGCAGCCATCGAGAACCTGTCACAGTACATCCCCGTCAGCGCCACCGAGCAGCCCGACGGAACGTACACGGTTATGCTCGGCGGGCAGACCCCACTGCTGGTCGGCGGCCAGCAGTATTCCGTGAGCTTCGACCTGTATCAGCCGGATGACTCGACGATTCAGAACGCACCACCGCTGGCGCAAATCAAAGCCGCGGACGGCACTGACATCACCAGCGACGTCACGGGCGGCCAATTGGGCGCATTGCTCAACTTCCGCAACACGGTTTTGCCCTCGTATATAGGCGATGGCAACCAGGCGGGCAGCCTCAATACGATGGCGCAGCAGTTCGCGGACACGGTGAACGGGATCCTCACTGCGGGCAACATTTCCGATGCTTCCGCGGATGGCGCCACGCCGGCGGTGCCGGGTGTACCGCTTTTTACCTACGACACCACCAAGGCCACTAACGCGGCGGGCAGCCTCTCGGTCAGTTCCACCATCACGCCCAGTCAACTGGCGGCCATCGCTCCCGGCCCACCCGAGGTCTCCAACGGCATTCCACTGGCGCTTGCCCAGCTCGAGAATCCGCAGTCCACAGCCGATCAGATCGGTGGGCAGAGCTACACGGCGGCTTTCGGCAATATGGCGACCGAAGCTGGGAACCTCTTGAACCAGGCGACGGAAGACCAGCAGGTGGCGCAATCGGCGCTCACGCAGGCGCAGAACCTGCGCCAGCAGCAATCCGGTGTGAATCTGGACCAGCAGGCCGCGACCCTCGTCGAATACCAGCGATCTTTCGAGGCCAACGCCGAAATGCTTACCGTCCTAAACCAGTTGATGCAAGACACCATCAACATTCTCGAGCCGGGGACGTCGTAGCCGGGAGGCACCATGACCATCAGCAACCTCAGTCCGGCCGCGCAAGGATTTCTCGCCGGCGTGAACACCGTCGAGCAACAGATCACCACGGCCACCCAGCAGGTTACGTCGGGGCTGAAGGTCAGCACACCCGCGGACGACCCCGCCCAGATCGACGACCTGCTCCAATTGCGCGCCGACCGGCAGCTCAATACACAGATCGGGAGCAACCTGACGATGGCCAGTTCCGTGGCGTCGGCGGCAGACAGCGCCATCGGCGGGGCCACCCAGGTGATCGACACCGCCATCCAGATCGCCACCCAGGCGGCCAATTCCCTCACCGGGGAAGACACCGACAGCAGCCTTGCCCTGCAGGTGCAGGGGCTGCTGTCGCAAATGGTGAACTACAGCCAGACTCAAGTGCAGGGTCAGTATATTTTTAGCGGCGACCAGCCGGAGAGCCCCTACTATCAGTTGGATCTCGCCGCGCCGCGAGGCGTCGATCAGCTCCTGACCACCGCCGCAACCCAGCAGATTCAGGATCCGGCCGGTGGCTCGTTTGCGGCATCGCAAACCGCGCAGACCATTTTCGGCGATCAGAATTCCGATGGCACGCCCGCAGCAGATAATGTTTTCGCCGCCCTGAACAATCTCCGCAACGCCTTGCTGAGCAATAGCACAGCCGGCGTGCAGAGCGCATTGGGCAACCTGCAACAGGCGTCCACCCATCTCAACGACATGCAGTCCTTCTACGGGGTGGTAGAGGGCCGCATCCAAAGCGCCACCACCTACTCGAGTACACGCGACACCGAGTTACAAACCCAAATCGGCAGCATCCAGGACGCCGATGTGACCAGCGACGCCATGCTGCTTTCGCAAGCCAATACGCAACTGCAAGCCGCTTTCTCGGCCGAGGCCGAGACGCCCAAGTCCACCTTGTTCAATTACCTGAGCTGAGCGGGCACGTGCGCCCGGCGCCCGTGGCCTCACATCGCCAACTGGCCGTGGTACAGCAGGTCCTTGACCCGGAATTCCAACTCCCGCTCGGGAAAATTCAGCCCGGCCAGGTACAGCCGGAAGGCGACGGTTTTGTCGGCCGGTTTCACCGCGCGGGGGAAGACCAGCCGCAGTACCGGGTCCGATGGCGTCGGCGGAAAGTGGCCGATGATCGCATACGTCTTCCGCCCCACGATCATCTGGCACTCCTGCTCCATGCGCCGGTCCTCCTCGGCGCGTCCCAAATCCTTGAGGGTCGGGTAGGCAATCGCCAGCACGAAGGCGTTTTCGCGGTTCTCGGCGATGTAGGCGGCATAATCCGGATCGGGTTCTTTTTCGGTGTGGCGGGTGCGCAGGCGCGCTTCCGCCTCGGCTTCCTCCACCGGTTCAGCCGTGGCCAGCCAGACCAGAAGGTTGGGCGCCGGCCCCAACGTTTGCACCCACGGACTGGAATGGCGCATGGCATCGATCTCGGCTTCCGACCACTTCTCGGGCGGTTTGGCCTCCCAGAAAGGCTGCGCCAGCAGGAACAACAGAACCGGCAAACTGCGCATAATACATAAATATGGCAGCAATTCGCCGCGGCGGCGCGGGCGATTTGGCCGCGATCGCGGAAATCCAGGCCGCCAGCCCCGAGGCCGCGCAATGGAAGCCCGCCGATTACCTGGAGTACCATCTGCTGGTGGCTACGGCCGGCACTGGTGTGGTGGGTTTTGTCGCGGCACGGCCGGTTGGCGAAGGGGAGTTTGAGATCCTTAACCTCGCCGTTTCCCCTGAGTTCCGGCGCCAGGGAATCGCGCGCCAGCTCCTAGGGGTCCTGTCCCATGACTATCACGGTACTTTTTTCCTGGAAGTCCGGGAATCCAATCTGGCCGCCCAAATGTGCTATAAGTCACTTGGGTTTCAATTGGTTACGCGTCGTCCAGGCTACTACGAAAGCCCCCCCGAGGCGGCTATTGTCATGAAGTTTCATTCATGTTAAGGTTGCGAGTAGAGACGGTGATGCCGTCCTTTTCTACATCACGCAAGAGATTACCCACCGAGCCTTTCCGTACCCATGACTCGGCGCGGCAACCTCACTGGGAGGAATTGCCCCTTATGGAACGGAACGCACTGGAGCAGTTGAAAGCGCATCTGATGGACACGCACGACGAGTTTCGCAGGCTCGCCAGCCAGCACTCAGAGTTTGCACGAAAACTGGACGACCTGGAAGCCCTTCCTCATCTCACCAACGATGAGCAGTTGGAAGAAAGCCGCCTGAAGAAGCTGAAACTCCGCTTGAAGGATCAGATGGAAGCGATCGTGAGCCAACACCGGTCACAGCAGGTCGCTTGACATCAGGTGCGCGCAATACGGTGAATCCGACGCCCGGCCGGCATCCCCGGCCGGGCGTTTTTATTTTGGTGACGTTCCCGGCACGCTTTTATGGACGGCGACGAGCCCATCCCGATCCCCATCACCGACGTGTTCGACCTCCACAGCGTGCCGCCGCGCGACGTTAAACCGGTGATCGAAGAGTACCTTTATCAGGCGCGGGCAAGTGGCTTCCGCTTCGTGCGCATCATTCACGGCCGCGGCATCGGCGTGCAGCGCGAAACCGTTCGCGCCATTCTGGCCCGCACCGATTTTGTGACCGATTTCAAAGACGCTCCGCCCGAGGCCGGCGGCTGGGGCGCAACGATTGTGACGCTGCGATAGGGGCGGGCGGTAGCGGGTCGTGCCCGAAATGCGCAGGCCAGTTTCGCGGGTGTATCTTTCCGCCGCGTATTACTGAGGCAGTTCGAGCGTTACCCGCCCAGTTGACGTGGGTCGGACTTACGTGCACTGCTCTGCCGGAAGCGCTTGGCGCATGCGGAATGGACGGGAATCCCCGCACTGGTAGTGTCCCACGCGCCCCTGCTATTCTCGGGAATGTGCTGGGCTACTTTGAGTCGGCTGGTTTGACGCTCGGACTCGTCGCCTTAGGCGCTTATCTCTCTCTCCGGAAGAGATCTCCGTTACTCGACGACACTAAGTGGATTCAGCACCATGATCGCGGCAACTTCCTGAATCGTAGCGAAGCTTGTCTGATGGCCGACTGCGATACGTTTGCGCAAGAAGTAAGCAGGAATCCCCGCGACGCAGAGGCGTGGTTTGGTTGGGGGGCAGCGCTTTCGCAGATCGCCAAGACGAGGTCCGGCACCGAAGCCGACCAGCTTTTGGCACAGGCAGCCGAGAAATGCTCTGCTGCCTTGGCCCTCGTCCCGGATGACATGGTCGTGACCGGCAGACTCGTTGCGGTTCTGGCGAGGCGTGGAGAATTGAATCCAGGAGAAGCGGGACGCCCCTTCCTCACACGTGCGTGCGAGTTATGCGACCGGATGGTGGCCTATTCAGGAAGTGCATTCTGCACTCCGAGTATACGGCGCAAAGCGGCCTGTCTCTGGACGCAACTGCATCTCTTCCTAGCGCAGCGGCTAAGCGACTTAGAGGCCGACAGCTTATACGCCCGGACACAGATGGAGACTGAGTCCGCGCTGCGTTCGTTTCCTGCCGACGGCGAGTTGACGTCGCTCCTCGCTTCCGTTCTAGCGCACCGAGCCGAGCTCTCGCAGTCTCCCGCCGGAACCGACTACCTGATGCGCGCGACTGCACTGCTTGAACCGATTTGGCTTGCCTCTTCGCCCTCGCCCTCTGCTATCTCAATTCTGACAAACGTTCTGCTTCTTCGGGCCGAGCGCCTGCCGGGAGATCAAACCACCCGGTATATCGAAGAGGCCGCTGGCAGGTTCAAGGAGGAGCCGCGAACAGGCTCGGATGCGGGCCTTCTTGGCAACTCGGGCTTGCTTCTGCTCGCACAAGCGCTCGCGCTCCGCGGCGCGAGGTTCGTACCGCTTCTGGAGGCGGCAAAGGCGAGACTCGCTGCAGTCGAGGCACGCCAGCCTGGTATCTGCGCCTACAGCTTGGCTCGCATATCGGCCCGGCTGGGCCAAGACGACGAGTGCAGAGACTGGCTGCGGCGGAGCCGGGAACCCGGAGTTCAGATCAGCAGGGATAGGCTGCTGGGCGATCCGAGTTTTGCGGGCGTTCGCGACAGTGACTGGTTTCGTGAAATGGTTAGAAGCTAGGCAGTGAACAATGGATTACTCCCGTGACACGCCGGTCACGGCAGTAGCCACGGGGCCCGCGGGCGCGGAGCGGCGCGGCGAATTGCCATCGTCGCGATCACGCCCGTCGCTGGCTTGCTGCCCGCCAGAAAAGCCGCGAAAATCGATCCGGCGACAGCCCTGCGATGTGATGAGCGCTGCCCAGCCGGTGCTCGTTTAACCTCAGTTTTGGAACATGCCGCGGACCATCGCCCCGACATTCTGGAGTCCGTCGCCTTCGAACTGGCTGACAACCTGTTCCAGCAGATCCGGAATCGCGAGGCTCTGCGGGCATTTCTCCAGGCAGTCCCTGCACTGCGAGCAGAGCGAGGCATAAGCGGGCTGGCCGGACAGGATGCCGCTCGCTCGCAGGACGTATTGGAATCTGGCCTCGCGCGTCTTGCCGAAAGTGTGGAAAGCGTTGAATGCGTCGAAGCAGCCGGGGATGTCGACGCCCGACGGGCATGGCTGGCAGTATCCGCAGCCGGTGCAGCCGACCTTCATGATTTCGCGATATTTCCGGCCCACTCTTTCGACCAGGCCGGCTTCGGCGGCCGTGAGCGACCCAGGACGTGCGTCGGCGGCGATCCGCAGGTTCTCTTCCACCTGCGCCTCATCGTTCATCCCCGACAAAACCACGGTCACTTCCGGGTGGTTCCAGACCCACCGCAGAGCCCATTCGGCGTGGCTGCGGCGCCGTTCGGCCTGACTCCAAAGCGCGTCGATGGCCGACGGCGGCGCGGCGGCCAGCGTGCCTCCGCGCAGCGGCTCCATCGCGATTACGGCGAGGCCCTTGCGAGCGGCGTCGAGCAGCCCCGCAGTGCCGGCCTGCAACTCTTCGTCAAGATAGTTGTATTGAATCTGGCAGAAGGTCCAGGAGTAGGCGCCGGCAACGCGCGGGAAATCTTCCCGCATCCCGTGATAGGAGAAGCCGGCAGTCCCGATGCGTCCATCGGCCTGGGCCCGGTCGAGAAACTCGGCCACGCCGAGCGCGGCAATCCCATCCCAGGAGCCTCCATTGAGCGAGTGGACGAGGTAGTAATCGATGCGAGAGGTGTTCAGCTTCTTGAGCTGGGCGTCGAGAAAGCGGTCCATGTCGGCACGGTTTTTGACGAGCCAGGCCGGCAGCTTGGTGGCGAGTTTCACCCGCTCGCGGTATCCGTCCGCCAGGGCGCGCCCGACAAAGGGCTCGCTTTCGCCGGCGTGATAGGGCCAGGCGGTGTCGATGTAATTCACGCCGCAGTCGATGGCGTGCCGGATCTGGCGGGTCGCCCTTGCTTCGTCGATGCGCCCATCCTTCTGCGCCAGGCGCATGCAACCGAATCCGAGGATGGACAACTCGTCTCCGGTCTTCGGCGCCTTCCTGTAAAGCATGAGTCCCCCTGTTGGAAGCGATCATTTTAGCGTGCGGCGTGGGGCGCGAAGCCTGCGCTCATGGAGTGGCAGTCGTCCGTGCACACGTAATCACAGGCTATCCACCGCTCCCCGGCGGCGGGCGGCTCAGGATCGGTTTGGGAGATTACCTAACCGTCGTCGCCGACGGTAATTGGCACGCTGGTGACCTGCGTCATTCTGGGTCCAAGTCCGAGCTCGAAGTCGCCGGCTGCCGTCTTCGGATCCAATGTGAGGTATGACTTGCCCGCGGGCAGTATCGCCTGGCCCCGGCCCTTCGGTTTAGTCTCGAAGAGCCCAGGCGTGAAAGAAATCTCGGTCTGCACGTCGCAGTCGAACTGAACTTGAGCGTGGGACCGTCTGTGAAGAGCAAACCTAAGTTTCCCGTTCTTGATCACGATGTCGATGTCGGCTCGGTTCTTGGCCACAATACTCTCCTTTTGAATCGTTGTTATTTGCCCTTGGAATGGAGCCGCGGATCGTTGAGCAACGCGCCGAGTTGCGGATTGTCCCTCAGGTCGTCGATCACGCCGCCGCTCTTAAAATATTCTTCTGCCCAGCGCAACGCCTGCCCGCGCTCGCCGAGACACTCATAGACGTCGATAGCGGCAAACAGGACGCCAGCGTCGCCGGGTGCGAGGGCCTGCGCCGCCTGAAGAGCCACCAGAGCCTGCTCCCGCATTCCCAGTGCCGCGTATAGCGATGCCACGTCGCCCATGGTGGCCGGGTCCTGGGGCTTCAGCTTGACGGCCTCCTCCGTCAAACCGAGCGCGCGGCGATATGCGGACCGGGATTTGGCGTCCTGCTTCATCCAGGCGTATATGTTCCCCAGATTGCCCCACACGCGGGGGTCTTTATCGTTGACGGCCAGCGCGTGCTCCAGTGCTTGCGCGGCCTGAGCGTATTCCCCGCGCAAGCGATAGATTCCGCCCAAATTCGAATAGCCTTGGTAGGATGGGCCAAACCGAATGGAGGTGCGGTACGCCCGTTCGGCCTCGGGCAACCGGTGCAGCTTCTCATACGCCGCGCCCAGGTTGAGCCAGGCGTAGGCGTTGTCGGGTGTGCGGGCGACGGCCTGCTGAAACTGAGCGGCGGCGTCCTGGAATCGGCGCTGCCGGAAGTAGAATTGGCCGAGCCGGTTATAGCCGTTCCAAAAGTCCGGGCGCAGTGCCACCGCTCGCTGGAAGCTCTCCTCGGCGTCGGATGTGCGCCCCATCCTTTCGTAGGTTTGAGCCATGCCGAGGAAAGCGTCGGCGTTGCGAGGATCGAGCTGGAGCGCCCGCTGGAACTCCTCCAACGCAAGTTCATGCTTGCCGGTTACATCGTGAATGCGTCCCAGCGATACGTACACAGGCGCCAGCCGATTGTCGATCGCGGAGGCCTGGCGGCAGTAGTCGAGCGCCCGGTCCACCCAACGGGAGTCGTGCTCGAGGCCGTACTTTGTGTAATAGCTATCAGCGAGCCCGGCCAGCGCGAGCGCGGATTTGGGATCGGCGCGGCGCGCGGCATCCAACGCGGCGATGGCCTTGTCCACATTGCCGGGCTTGTCGTACCGTTGCAGGTACGCCAAGCCCTTCAGATAGGAGTCGTAGCCGGCCCCTGCGCCGCCGGTGAACTCTTGGCGCAAGCCCAGGCCGGCGGCCGCCAACAACACGGCGGCCAGCGCCGCCCGCAACACCCAACGCCGGCGCGTGGACCAAGACGCCGCGCGGTCCCCGGAGAGCGCTGAGGACCGCCGGATGCAAGCGGCAAGGTCGCCGGGCGTCATGGAACGTGCTGCGCCATCGCCCGGCGTTTGGAGGCCATGCAGGTCCTCGACAACCTCCTTCATCGTCTGGTAGCGTTCCGCCGGATCCTTCGCCAACGCGCGGTAAATGATGGGGCACAGTTCGGGCGGCGCCTGGTCGAGGTCGGCCGGCGGAGCGTGCACCACGGCGTACAGCGTGGCTGGCGCGTTGGCCTTCTCAAACGGTCTTCGCCCCGTGGTCATTTCAGCGAGCGTCACACCAAATGACCAGATATCGCTGCGATGGTCGACCCTCCGGCCGAGAGCCTGCTCGGGAGACATGTAAGATACGGTGCCGCGGAGTGCAAGGCTCTGGGTGATGGAACTTGACTCTTTGCGGGCCAGCCCGAAATCCACGACTTTCGGAGTGCCGTTGGCGGTGATCATGACGTTGGCCGGCTTGACATCGCGGTGAACGATGCCCTTGGCGTGGGCTTCGGCTAAGGCGTTCGCCACCGGAATCGCTAAGTCGAGGGCCTGCGCCAGTGGCATGGGAGCGCGACGGATCCGGGCAGCCAGGGTTTCACCGTCGTAATAGGCCATCACGATGAACAGGCGGCCGTTCGGCGCATCTTCAATACCGTGGATCGCGCCGATGTTGGGGTGATCGAGGGCGCTTGCCGCGCGCGCCTCCTGGAGGATGCGGCTTCGCTCCTTCTCCCCGGCTACCTGGTCCGCCCTGGGGAACTTCAAGGCGACCACGCGGCGGAGTTTGCGGTCGACGGCTTTATACACCACCCCCATGCCGCCTTCGCCCAGCCTAGCTTCGATGCGGTAATGCGCCACTGTGTCGCCAGGCGCCAGTTCGGCGGTCACCGCGAGCAGTTTCGCAGCCGGACCTGGCCAAGTCGGCTCTTCGTTCCCAGCCAGCATCCGCTCCACTTCGGCGCGCAGGTCCGCATCCCCGCCACAGGCTGACTCCAGGAATTGGGAGCGCTGGGGTTCCGGGGTCTCCAGTGCCGCACTGAAAAGTCCCTGGATCTGGGCCCGGCGCGCCGGTGTCACAGCCGTCCCCCCGGAACTTTCCCGCGAGTGTCCGCCATGCCAGCCAACCTTTCCAGACGGATCTGGTTTCCGGCTCCGATTATCCGCAATTTTGGCGCCGATTTCCAGCTCCTGCCGCGCTTGCGGCAGGCCGGGCTGGCGACGGCAGTGGCGATGGCGGCAAGAAAACAGGTTTACCGGGAAAGTGACCTCGGCCGCGGGCCACATATCCGGATCTGGGAAGTTGAACAGCCGGTCCACTCAATGGCTTACCGGAGTCGCAGCGTGATCCGGTTTTCCTTGCCGCCGTAGCGCAGCTCCAGGTCTCGGCATCGCCTTCCCGAGGCGGCTGTCCGCATGACGGCGATAGCGTTTCTGACCGGAGCTCTTGGCGAGCCTACACACGGGAAAAACAAGTAGCTGAGGGCCATCCGACTTCCGCGCAAGCGTTAATCAGGGGGGAGTTTCGGGGAGTTTCGTTCCGCCCACAAACCAGGGCGACCATCCCGCCCTACTTAAACCGCAGCGTAATGCGGTTTTCTTTGCCGCCGTAAAGGATCTCCAGGTCCTTCATCTTCTGCTTTTCCATCGGGAAGTAGAGCAGGCCGGAGACGGGCGCGGCGGTTTTCTTGCGCGGCAGCATCTTGGCGTCGAGGGACTTTTCGAGCGGGTTGTCCTGCTCGTCGTTGGTGACATGCACGGTGACCTTGTTAGTGTCGACCTGGCCGGAGCCGCCGGTGCCCACACCGACGCCATTGGAAGGATACCCATAAGGTCCACCGACGGGGACGGGCATGCCGCCATAAGTTGGCCCGGTCTGAAGGCCGCCACCGGACTCGCTTCCTTTGGCGGGCGATATCACCATGACGTTCTTGCCGGCCACCTGGCTGGCTTCGTAGGGCTGGGTGTGCTCGCCGTCCTTGTTGGTGCGCAGCATGAAATCGTCGGGATCCACGGCGATTTCCTTGCCGTACTTCGGCTCGACTTTGACCTCGGCGACGAAGAAGTGGCCCTCCAGGTCGGAACCGACCAGTTGCTTGATCTCCTGCGGATCGATATAGAGGGTCGCGGTGAGGATCAGGTCTTCGTTCTCGCCCTTGGCGGTCTCCGTGGTCTTCTTGGGACCGGCCGCGAGCAGGAAACCGGAAAGCAGCAACGCGGCGAAAAAGCGACGCGTCATGAGGCACCTCTCGCTCCAATTATACGGCGCGGAAAACCTCTGAGAACCGGGGCGCGCGCGCGGCACTACCGTCTGTTGGGGCTGCTACAATGAGCATTCACCCCATCCAGGAGCGTCACCCATCATGGACGAAAAAGAGCGCGCACGCGCCTTAGACACTCGCTCTCAGCCAGATCGAGAAGCAGTTCGGCAAGGGCTCGATTCTGCGGCTGGGGTCGAAGGACGCCATCGTACCAGTCTCGGTGATCTCGACGGGCTCGATTTCGCTGGACTCGGCTTTGGGCGTCGGCGGCGTTCCGCGCGGCCGCATCTGCGAGATCTTCGGGCCGGAATCGTCGGGCAAGACCACGATCGCGCTGCAGATCATCGCCGAAGCGCAGAAGAAGGGCGGCATCGCGGCTTTCATCGACGTCGAACACGCGCTCGACCCGGCTTATGCGAAGAAGCTCGGCGTGGATGTGGACAACCTGCTGGTATCGCAGCCGGATTACGGCGAGCAGGCGCTGGAGATCACATCGCACCTGGTCAGCTCCGGGCAGATCGATGTCCTGGTGGTGGATTCGGTGGCGGCGCTGGTGCCCAAGTCCGAGCTCGAAGGCGAGATGGGCGACAGCCACATGGGCGTGCAGGCGCGGCTGATGTCGCAGGCGCTGCGCAAGCTGACGGGCGCGGTGAGCAAATCGCGCACCTGCCTGATCTTCATCAACCAGATCCGCGAGAAGATCGGCGTAATGTTCGGCAACCCGGAAACCACCACCGGCGGCCGGGCGCTGAAGTTCTACGCATCGATCCGGCTGGATATCCGCCGCATCGCAGCTATCAAGGACGGCGATGCCGTGGTGGGCAATCGCACGAAGGTGAAGGTGGTGAAGAACAAGGTGGCCTCGCCGTTCCGCGAAGCGGAATTCGACATTATTTACGGGGAAGGCGTTTCGAAGGAAGGCGACCTGCTCGATCTGGGCGTGGCGCAGAACGTGGTGGAGAAGAGCGGCTCCTGGTTCAGCTATAAGGGCGAGCGCATCGGCCAGGGCCGGGAAACCGCGCGCCAATTCCTGAAGGACAACGCCGATATCCGGCTGGCGATCGACGGCGAACTGCGGAAGCTGCTGGGCCTGGTGAAGGCGGAAGCGGCCGAGGGCGCGCCCTCGCCGATGCCGCAACCGGTGGGACCGAAGCCGGTGCCGGCGCGGAAGTAACCGCCGTGAAAAACCGGTTGGCAGGCGAAAGCGCCTGCCCCACATTTCTGCAAATCCTTCGAGTCGCGAAGTGGGACAGGCGCCCGGGTTTCGGGTCCGAAGCGGACTTTCGTTGGTCAACCCGAACGGCCTCCGATGACTGAGCGGGAGCGGCAACGCGCGATTCTTCTCAAGCTGTCGCGGCTCGAGGATGGAATTCAGTGCCGTCCTCCGGGCATCATCTCAACCGGCTTGGCCTCGCTCGATGCGGCGCTCGGCACGGGTGGCCTGCCGCTGGGAGGTATCGCCGAGATCTTTGGTTCGAGCGGGTCCGGCAAAACCACCCTGGCGTTGCAAATGGTTCGCCACGCGCAATCGAGGGGCGCCGGCGCCGCCTGGATCGACGTCGACCGCACGTTCGATCCCGGCTACGCCGCGAGCCTGGGAGTGGCGCTCGCGCCGCTGGTGGTGGTGATGCCGGAGTCGGCCGAGGAAGCGTTCGAGATGGCGGCAAAGCTGGCCGCCTCGCAGGCCGTCAGCCTGCTGATCGTGGACCCGGCGGCGGCGCTGACTCCGGCGATTGAGTTGGATGCGGCGATTGGGAGCAGCGGGCCGGGACTACACGGCCGGGTGCTCGCTTCGGGGCTGCAGAAACTGGCCGGCGTCGTCGCCAGAAGCGGCATCGCCCTGGTTTTCCTGAACCAAACGCGCTCACGGATGGGAGTTGGTGCGGAAACCGACACCAGCGCCGGCGGCGGTTCGTTGAAGCTCCACGCCGCGGTGCGTATCGCGCTGGAGCCGGCGGGAGCCGGGGCTGTGCGCTTTCGCGTGCTCAAAAACAAGGCCGGGGTTGTGTACGGACGCGGCGAACTGCGGTGGATTTCCGGGGCTGGCTTCGCCGAAACCGCGTAAAACGGGCCTTCGAGCGCCATCCCACGAAAAAAACCGCGAAAAATCGAGGTTTTTCGCGCAATTCTCCTTTACAACGCCATGCCCTTCCCGTATGATTGTTATCGATCCGGCTCGGCGTTGCGCAAAAACGCCGGGCTTGCATAATGTTCGATGGAATGATGTGGCGCTGCCCGGACACCGAAAGCCCGGCGCGGCACGTCGGGAAAAAACAACGGGAGAATCAAAGGAGAATTTATGGCGACGACAAGATTGACCCAGACGCAACTGGTGAAGGCGCTCGCCGCGCACGGTCAGGTCACCAACAAGGTGGCGAAGGACATCCTGGAAGGACTGGCCTCCACGGCAATCAGCGAAGTGAAGAAGAACGGCGTTTTCGTGCTGCCCGGCATCGGCCGGTTGGTACGCGTGGACCGCAAGGCCCGCCTGGGCCGTAACCCGGCTACGGGCGAAACCATCAAGATCCCGGCCAAGAAGGTCGTGAAGTTCCGCGTGGCCAAGGCCGCCAAGGACGCGATCGTTCCGCCGAAGAAGAAGTAGGCAGCGAATCCTGCCCGGAAACTCAAAACCCCGCCGGCTCGGCTGAGCCTGCGGGGTTTTTGTTGCGCGATCGAACGCCGGTGAAACGGGCCACCTGACCTTTCCGGCAGCCGGCGAGGAAGCCAGATTACTGCTTCGCCTCGATTTTCTCGGTTTCCTTGGGGGATTTGTCGTCCTTCGGCTCTTCCTTCATGGCCGTCCTGAAATTGCGAATTCCTTCGCCCAAGCCCTTGCCGAATTCCCCTACTTTCTTGCCGCCGAACAGCAGGACGAAAATCGCGCCAAACAGTAAGAGATGTTCAATTGAGATGCCCGCAGTCAATACCGGCTGCATTTCTGGCCTCCTTCGTTCCACTTAATTGTAGCGGATTCGGGCGCGCACAACGCAAGGTTTGCCAACCATGGGAGTCATGCCGCCGGTCGACGTCCGGGTGTTATCCGCCGATCAGTTAGACGCTGCGGGATAATACACGCAGGCCCCCATGGATTTCGTCGAGCAGCTCAAGTCGCAGGTGCGCATCGAAGACGTGGTGGGGGAGTACGTGAAGCTGCGCAAATCGGGCGCGAGCCGCTACATGGGGCTGTGCCCCTTCCACAGCGAAAAGACGCCCTCCTTCACGGTTCACGTGGTGCACCAGTTTTACAAGTGCTTCTCCTGCGGCGCGGGCGGCGACGTGGTCAAGTTCGTGATGGAGAAGGAGGGCCTCGGCTTCTGGGAGGCGCTCAAGCAACTGGCCGAGCGCTACGGCATTCCGCTGCCCAAACGCTCGCAGTATTCCGACGAAGATTCGCGGCTGCGCGGCTCCGCTTTCGAGATGCACGAGATGGCGCAGGAGGCTTTCCGCGCCAACCTGGAAGGCGCGGCGGGCGAGACGGCGCGGGCGTACCTGGCGCGGCGCGGCGTGGCGCCGGAAACCATCGCGCAGTTCGGGCTGGGGTACGCGGAGCGCTCCGGCCAGGCGCTGGTCCGCATGTTCGGCAAGCGCAATTTCTCGAGCGCGCAAATGGAGCAATCCGGCCTGGTGGGCAAACGGCAGGACGGCAGTTTCTACGACCGCTTCCGCAATCGCCTGATGTTTCCTATCCACAACGAATCGGGGAAAACCATCGGCTTTGGCGGGCGCGCGCTGGCCGCCGACGACGAGCCGAAGTATCTGAATTCGCCGGAGACCGCGATCTACAAGAAGAGCTACGTTCTGTACAACCTGCACCGCGCCAAGGAGACCATCCGCAAGCAGGACCGGGTGATCCTGGTGGAAGGCTACATGGATGCGATCGGGGTTACCGCGGCTGGCGTTGCGAACGTGGTGGCGAGTTGCGGCACGTCGCTGACGGCGCAGCAGGTGCAGGCGATGAAGCGGCACTCGGCGCGCATCGCGGTGAACTTCGATCCCGACGCGCCGGGCGCGAACGCCGCCGAACGTTCGATCGGGCTGTTGCTCGAAGAAGGCATGCAGGTGCGGATCGTGGAACTCGATGGCGGCCTCGACCCGGACGAGTATTGCCGCGAGCGTGGCGCAGCCGCTTACCAGCAGCGGCTCGAGGAGGCCAAGGGTTACTTCTACTGGCTGGCCGACCGCGCGCGCGCTAAACACGACGTGCATTCGAGTGAGGGCGTGGTAGCGGTGCTGAACGCGTTGCTGCCGGCGGTGGAAAAGGTTACCGACGCGCTGGAGCGCAGCGCCATCGCCAACGACCTGGCTGCTTACATCGGCGTGCCGCAAGGAATGGTGCTGGACAGTTTCCGGAAGACCGCGGCCAGCCGCCAGGAGAAGCCGATGGAGCGGCCGAGAATCGCGCTGCGGCACGACGAGCGGCTGCTGCTGAATGCAATCCTGGCCGATGAGGAAGTTGGAAAGCAGATCGTCGGCCAGTTACAGCAATCGGACGTGGTTGCCAGCTTCGCGTCCCGCCGTGTGTTTCAGGCGGCGTGTGCGCTGGTGGCCGCGGGCGGGCGGTTGAATTTCGAGAGTCTGCATTCCCGTCTGGAAGAGGCCGATCAGAATCTGCTGGCCCAAGCGGTGCTGGAGGGTGAACCGGAGGTTACGGCTGCGGCGGTAGCGGCGGCGATGGAGAGCGTCCGGCGCAGCCAGGGGCGGGACCGCCGCGACCAGATCAAGGCCCGCATTCGGGAAGCCGAGCGGGCTGGTAATTGGGAGGAGGCATTGCGGCTGGCGGCGGAACTGGAGGAGATCGATCGGGCGGCGCGCAGCCGTGGCTGATCGGGCGGCCCAGTCACCGATTGGCGTCCGCGCCGTGGGGTACAATGTGTTGGACTCGCTTTAGAAACGCCGGGAGTGCGGGGCTCAGTGGCGCTGGACGATAAGTTCGAGGGATTGCAGCGGCTCGTACAGATGGGCAAGGAGAAGGGCTACGTCCTGTACGACGAGGTCAGCGAAGTTCTGCCCAGCGACATCGGCGGCGGCGCGGAACTGGAGGACGTGCTGGCCGGCCTCGATGTGGCCGGTATCGAGATCCTGGAAGAGCCCAAGGATTTCGATAAGAAGCTGGAAGAGGGCGAGGAGATTCTCGACCTCGAATTGCCCGCCGGCGTGGGCGAGAAAATCAACGACCCGGTGCGCATGTACCTGCGCGAGATGGGAACCGTGCCGCTGCTCACCCGCGAAGGCGAAGTGGAAATCGCGCGCCGCATCGAGCGCGGCCAGAACACGGTCTTGAAATCGCTGGCGCGCGCGCCGCTGGCGGTGCAGGAAATCATCGGCATGGGCGAGGACATGGCGCGCGACGCGATCTCGGCGCGCGACGTGGTGCAGATCGCCGAACCCATCCTCACCGACGAGCTGGTGGCGGAAAGGCGCGACGAGTTCGTGCGCTCGACCGAGGAGATCGCGCGCCAGTACCGCAAGACCATGCAGTGCCGGCAGAAGCTGCAGGCCACGCCGCGCGCCTTGAAGCCCAAACAGTATCGCCGGCAATTGTGGGAGCTGGCGCGTCTCATGGTGAAAGTGTCGCGCCAGGTGCGCGCGGTCCGTTTTCAAAGCCCGGTGATTCGCCACCTCATCGATTGCATTCGCGCCGCGGTGGAAGAGATGAAGCCGGTGGAGCGCGAGATCGCGCGTGTGCAGCGGCGCCTCGAGACCTGGCCCGGGGCGCGCGCCGCTGGAGTGAAGGACCTGCGCAAGGAGCAGCGGAGCTTCACCCAACACTTGCAGCAGCTCGAGGAGCAGTACGGAGCGCCGGCGGCGGAACTGCGCCGCACCCTCGAGATCATCACCAAGAGCCACCAGGAAGCCGAAGCGGCCAAGAAGGAACTGATCGAAGCCAACTTGCGGCTGGTGGTCTCGATCGCCAAGCGCTATACCAACCGCGGCCTGCAGTTCCTGGATCTGATCCAGGAAGGCAACATCGGGCTCATGAAGGCGGTGGATAAGTTCGAATACCGGCGCGGCTACAAATTCTCGACCTACGCGACGTGGTGGGTACGGCAGGCCATCACGCGCGCCATCGCCGATCAGGCGCGCACCATCCGCATCCCGGTGCATATGATCGAGACCATCAACAAGCTGATTCGCACCTCGCGCCAGATGGTGCAGGAGCTGGGGCGCGAACCCACCAACGAAGAGCTGGCCAAGCGGCTGCAACTGCCGGTATCGAAGGTCCGCAAAGTGCTGCGCGTGGCGCAGGAGCCGATCTCGCTCGAAACCCCGATCGGCGAGGAAGAAGAGTCGCACCTGGGCGATTTCATCGTCGATCAGAACGGCATTTCGCCCGCCGACGCGGTGATCAATCTGAATCTGCGCGAGCAGACCGCGCAGGTGCTGAAGACGCTCACGCCGCGCGAAGAGAAGATCATCAAGATGCGCTTTGGCCTGGAGGACGGCAGCGAGCACACGCTCGAGGAAGTCGGCCAGAATTTCGCCGTGACGCGCGAGCGCATACGGCAGATCGAAGCCAAAGCCCTAAGAAAGCTGCGCCACCCCAGCCGCAGCCACCGCCTGCGCGCCTTCCTCGAAAACGGCACGCGGGGATAGTAGACCCGGCAGGAATATCCATACCAAATCTTCGCCCCGGCGTGGCCGCGATTGCGCCACGGCGGTATCGTCAAGTATTACGCTAGGCAGGGCACTAACGCCGCGGAGCTAGCGTAATAGCGAGGGAACTATGGCGATGGATCGCAGACGGTTCGTAATGACTTCCACCGGTTGGGCTTTGGCTGCACCGGGCGCGATTTCGGCGCTGGCAGGCGCGCAGACTAAAGCCGCGAACCCCAAGCCTTATGGCTCGGGGCACTTTGGCGAGTGGGTGCAGGACGAATTCGGGCTGCCGGCGTTTCATTACACCTGCGACCAGACCGGCGATCCACTGGCGGTCAGTCCGGTGACTCCCGGCATCCTCTCGGCCACCGACCACGTGCACCAGGTGGGCAACGACCGCATCATCGCCATCGTCTCCAATTACGGCCACGTGCGCGTCCGCCAGGATGAAGGCGCGCCCAAGTTCCTCAACGACTACGTGCCGGCGATGAGCCAGTTCTCCGGCGGCTTCGGCTACCTCACCGATGGCAAGGAAACGCTGAGCACGCTGTATCCGGCCGGCGGCGCGAGCTTCGACCGCGTCTTCGGCGCCGGCTATCTGCGCAAGAAAGTGGCGCGCGGCAATTATAGCGTCGATCAGGTGATCTGCGCGCCTTTCGGCGACGACCCCGTTCTGCTGTCGCAAGTGACCATCGCCAATCAGGGCGCCGCTCCGGCCGCTTTGCGATGGATCGAATACTGGGGCACGCTGGTTTATGAATTCTCCTTCCGACCATTCGTGGAAATGTTTGTGGGCTACGGCAATCCGGTGAATCTGCGCCGCCGGTTCGGGCAGCGGTTCACGCACAGCTATCCGGAACTTCAGGGCGGTCACGGCATGACGGAAGTCAAATACTTCTTGGGGCGCGTCCCGGAGGAAGAAGCTGCGTGGCAGCGGGCTAAGACGAACTTGGCCGCTCATCCGAATTCGTTTTTGGGAGCGATTCCGGAAACCGTTGCCGAGGCTTCTTACGACGACGTGAACCCTCCCGCCACTTTTCTGATTTCGCTCGATGCGCCGTACAGCAGCCTCAGCGCCAATGGGAAGGCATTTTTCGGATCGGGCGGCCCAGCGAAACCGGACGGCCTCGGCCGACCTTTGGATGGAGATCTGGCATCCAACGGACCGGAAGGCGCGTTGCTGATCGAGCGCGCTTTCCACCTTGCGCCGGGTGAGCGGACCACGCTGTATTTTCTGTACGGCTATTTGCCGCAAGACAGCCCCAACCTGGCCCCGCTGCAGGAAAAATACCGCGCGCGCGCCGCCACCACGCTGAAGGATTCGAGCGCCGAATGGAAGAAGCGCGGGATGCGCTTCAGCGTCGGCTCCGATCCGTGGGTGGAACGCGAGACGATCTGGAATCACTATTGCCTTCGCAGCAGCCTGACTTATGACGACTACTTTCACGAGCACATCCTCAACCAGAACGGTATTTATCAATACGTGATGGGATTCCAGGGCGCGGCGCGCGACCCGCTCCAGCATTGCCTGCCGTTCCTGTTCAGCGATCCGGAAATCGTCAAGACGGTTCTGCGCTACACGCTGAAAGAGGTTCGCCCGGATGGGTCCATTCCATACGCTATCGTCGGTCACGGCGCGGTGGGTCCCATGGTCACCGATAACTCGAGCGACCTGCCGCTGTGGCTGCTCTGGACCGCCAGCGAATATGTGCTGGCCTCGCGCGACACTGCGTTCCTCGACCAGGAGATTCCCACGTGGCCGCTTTACGGGCCCACCGCCGGGAAAGAGCGGGTGCGCAAGCTGCTCGAACGGTGCTACCGCCATGAAGTGGATGGCGTGGGTGTGGGCGCGCACGGCGTGATGCGCATGCTTAACGACGATTGGAACGATGGCCTGCTGAGCGTGTGGGCGCAACCGGCTTTCGCGGAATGCGTCGCGCAGGGCGAGAGCGTGCTGAATTCGGCGATGGCGGCCTGGGTTTTCGATCTCTACGCGCGCCTGCTCGACTTTGCCGGCGACCGAGACTTGGCGGCGAGCGTGCGCAAGAGCGGGGATGCGCACCGCGCGGCGGCGGCCAAACAGTGGACGGGTAAGTGGCTGCGCCGCGCCTGGCTCGGTCCCACGCTGGGCTGGGTGGGGGAAAGCACGCTGTGGCTGGAACCGCAGCCTTGGGCGCTGCTGGCGGGAGTGACGACGCCCGAACAAAGCCGCGAGTTGATACGCAATATGGACGAATTACTGCGCCGCCTGTCGCCCATCGGCGCGGTGCAAATGAATCAGGGGCCGGACGCTCCTAAGGGCGGCGTTTGGGAGCCGGGGACTTCGGTCAGCGGCGGCATCTGGCCTTCGCTCAATCAGACGCTGGTTTGGGCGCTGGCGCGGCACGATCCCGCCATGGCCTGGGACGAGTGGAAGAAGAATTCGCTGGCCTGCCACGCCGAGAACTATCCCAATATCTGGTACGGCGTGTTGAGTGGCCCCGACACCTACAATTCCACGCTCAGCAAGCGCCCCGGCGCCACGGTCGATAACCTCTACTTGCATTACACCGATTTCCCGGTGCTCAACCTGCATTCGCACGCCTGCTCGCTCTATTCCGCGGCCAAGCTGATCGGGCTCGAGTTCACGGCAAGCGGCCTCGATCTGCGGCCAGGCCTGCCGGTGGAATCGTACCGCTTCGAATCTCCGCTGGTCGGCGTCGTCAAATCGGCCGGCGGTTCCTACGAGGGCTGGTATCAACCGTCGCAAGCCGGTTCATGGAAGATCGCCGTGTGGCTGCCCGCCGTCGAAGCCGCCCGGTTGACGCACGCGGAAGTCAACGGAGCCAGCGTGACTCCGATCAAATCCGCCGATGGCACGCTGGAGCTGGCAGGCCGGAGCGAAGCCGGAAAGCCGCTGCGCTGGCGCCTGCGCTAGCGCGAGAGTTTTCCCCGCAAGCCCGCCTCTTGGTTGTTGCTGGCGCGGCTTGACCCGCCTAGGGCCAGGCGTTGCGCGTTGCACAGCTCAAAGGGGGTCTGCAGTGGTCTCGCGTCGTTTTGACGGCTCTCACCATCCTCATCGCTCCGCCGTGCGGCTGCCCAAGCGGACAAGACGATTCTGTGCTTGCCTTACTTGGATATCTTGAAACGTAGTGAAACCTAAATACGTGTGAGTCTTATGATACTACAAATCAGAATCTATGTCGTTTATAATCAAGTAATCATAAGCACATAAACGCGCGCCAACACAAGTTTTCATGCGCCTTGCCGCTAATCAAAAATACGCCGCATGCGTTCCTCTGATCGAGGTGCCAGGCGAACCTGCGAATTTTATGTGTTGGTAAATAATAGCCTTATGCACTATACTACGGACAGGTTCAGGGCATCGCCGTTTGTACAGGCGGCCCTGATCCAGAACCATGTCGGCACGGCGGACGTCTGGCCAATTTGCGATTCGCCGCGCCGACATGCTACGCTTGGGCAGGTCCCGGGTATCGCCGTTTGTGTAGGCGGCCCCTGGGCCGAAGCAAGATCAGCACGGCGGATGCCGGCGAAACACGCAATTCGCCGCGCTGATTTGCAGGGATGGCAGGAGCATCCTTCGGTATGGCAAGCCGTCGGGCGATGGCTCAATCTGAACGGTTACGGAGGGTCAGGGCCGAATTCTGGCCCGATGCGGACCCGTGGACCGGCGGCGAATATGACGACGGCTGGTTTAAGGCCCCGCGGACGCTGCCTTTGGTGCTGAGCCTAATCCGCGACAAGAAACTAAGTCCCAAGTCTGACCCTACGAACGTTTACCTCGAACTCCTCTCGCGGCAGTTTGGAGATGGCATCGTTGAGATCCAGAACGAAGCTGACCACGCCTATGCTGCCGGATATACCAGCACCCGCGCCAAACGGACGTGGGAGGAGCACATGCGCCTGCTGGAGTCGCTGGGGTTCATCAAGATCAAAGGGATCGGTCCGAGTCCTTACAAGTACGTGCTCATCGTTCATCCCTCAACCGCCATTCATGAACTAGAGCAAAAGGGCTTGGTCCAAAAAGAGTGGATGGACGTCTATCGTGACCGCTGCGCCATTACCAAGGAACTTTCCTACGAGGACCGCCAGGCTGCTCGCAAACGCGCCAACGTTAGACCGATCGCTGTTGGATGACAGCATCCTGTTTCAGGCACGCCCTGCTCGCCAGCCCTTTCCCAGAACCGGACAGATGGTGCGCGTTTCAGACAATAAAAACTGAAACACCGTTGATTTCACTGGGTCCGGGCTGGCCTTTGAATTGCAGCTAATTCCCGTTTATGTCACCCACCGAATGGATCCGCGACCTGCGTCTGGCTCTTCGTCTGCTCGCGAAGAACCCCGGCGCCACGGCGTTGGCCGTGCTTTCGATTGCTCTGGGGATCGGCTTGACCACCGGCCTGTTCGCCGTGGGTGATGCCGTTCTTTTGCGGCCCCTGCCGGTCGAGAAGCCGCACGAGTTGTGGTCGGCGACTTCGCGCGGCGACGACGGCAACTGGATGATGTACGGCTGGCCGGATTACCTCGATATGGCCAAGGCGCTCGAAGGCCGGGCGCAGCTTGTGGCCTCGCAGCGCCGCGGAGTCCTGGTGGGCGAGGGCGAAAACAGCCGGACGTGATCATCCAGCCCGCGTCGCCCAACTATTTTCAGGTGGTGGGAGTGAAGGCCGCGCTGGGCCGCGCGTCGCTGGGTGAGACCGAAGGAAGGCCGGAGACCGTGTTGGGTTACCGGCTGTGGCAGACGCGTTTCGCGAGCGACCCGCACATCGTGGGCAAGACCGTGCTGCTCTACCATAAACCATTCCTGGTGGCGGGCGTGATGCCGGAGGCGTTCACCGGTCTTCAGCGCGGCATTCTGATCGGCGTCTGGGTAAGTGCGGATGCCTGGTTCCACACGCTGGGGGCCGGCGAGGAAGAGCAATCGCGCGACGGCCAGTTCGAAATCGCCGCGCGATTTCGCGCGCCCGCTGACCGAGGCGCGCGCCGAGGCGGAACTCGACGCCGCCATCCGCGGTCCCGGCAAGCACAAGCCCGCTCCGCGCGGCGCTGCGGGAACGGCGCTCGAGTTGCTTCGCGCGAGCCCTGGCTGAACAACGCGATAGTTCGGCGGCGGGATGCTGGCCGTGTTCGGGTTGGTGCTGTTCGTGGCTTGCGCCAACGTAGCTCAGTTGCGGCTGGCGCAGGGCGAAGCGCGCCGCAAGGAACTGGGCGTGCGCATCGCCCTGGGCGGCGGCGGCTGGCGAGTGGCGCGCCAACTGTTGCTGGAAACCGTCTCGCTCGGCCTGGCGGGCGCCGGGTTGGGCCTGCTGCTGGCGCAGGTTCTGATCGAAAAGGTCATCCGAGTTCGCCAGCGCGATCAGTCCCTTCATCGATTTAGGCATCCGGCTGGATTACCGCGTGCTCGCGTTTTCGGCCGGCGCGCTGCTGTTCGCCGCTCCTGGTTGCCGGCGTTTGGCCCGCGCTCCACGCGGTGCGGCTCAACATTTCCGACGTTTTGAAGCAGACTCAGGGCGTGACGACGCGGCGGCGCGGCTGGCAGCAGAAGGCGCTGGTCATATCGCAGATCGCGGTGAGCGTGGCGCTGTTCGGCGTGGCGGTGCTGTTCCTGACCAGCCTTCACCACGCCACCGAAATCCGGCCCGGCCTGGATCCGCACAAGAAGGTGCTGGCGCTGATCGGTGGCTCCCGGCGCTCCACATCCCGCCCGCTGCCTGGTGCGACCAGGTGATCGAGCGGCTGGCCGCGCTGCCCGGCGCGCGCGGGGCCACTTACGCGCGGCGGCTTCCGCTGAGCGGTTCCGGCGGCGGCTTCACGGCGCGGGTCGAGGTCCCGGGGATGGCGCCGATGGGCGTGCATCTCAACAACGTCGGCGGCAACTACTTCTCGCATGATGGGCACGCGCGTGGTGGCCGGGCGGGGCGATCGACAGCCGCGATGGCGCGGGCGCGCCGCTGGCGGTGGTGGTGTCGCAAACGTTTGCCCGCACCGTGTTCGGCGGCCGCGCGCCCGTAGGCAACTGGGTCCGGATCGATGGCCAACTGCGCCAGGTTGTAGGCGTAGCCGAGGATGGCCCTTCCAACGACCTGCACGCGCCGCCGGAGCCGTTCCTCTATCTTCCCTACGCCCAGGCGCCGAGAGGGCGATCTCACTTTGCTGGTGGAAACCGCGGGCGAGCCGGCGGCGCTCGACCGCGCGGCCCGCGCCGCGATCCACGGTTTCGATCCTGGAGCGTGGGTGTACGAATCGACGACCTTGCGGAAGACTCTGGACGCCGCCCTCTCGCCCGACCGTTTCTTCGCCACCGCCATCAGCGCGTTGGGCGCCAGCGTGGTCGTGCTCACCGCGGCCGGACTGTTCGGCGTGCTGCTCTACGCCGTCAACCGGCGGATGCGCGAATTCGGGCTGCGCATGGCGCTGGGCGCGCGGCCGCGGCAGATCGAGCGCCTGGTGATGGGCGAATCGCTGCGCATGGCCGCGATCGGAGTGCCGATCGGGCTGGCCGGATTGGCAGGGGCGGCCCAACTCGCGGGCTCGATACTGCTGGGCGTGACGCCGCTCGATCCGCTGGCGTACGTACTCAGCGCCGTTGCCGCAGTAGGGCTGGCGCTGGCCGCAGCCTGGCTCCCCGCCCGCCGCGCCACGCGCGTGGATCCCATGGAAGCGCTGCGGGCGGAGTAGAAGCCCGGAAGAATACCCCAGTACTCCAATAGTACTGGCAACACGGCATTTTCCATGTCATAGCCGCCCACCCGGAGTTACAATTCACCGCTCCACGATGGACACGGTTCTTCCGTGGCCAGGAGCTCTTTCACATGCTTCGCGCAGTGCTGCACAGTCCAGCCAAAAGGGCCTACTGCGGGACGGGCCTGGTGTTAGTTGGTCTGTCGCCGGTCTACTACACTCATCTCCCTCTTCAGTCGCAGTACCCAGGGGTCATCTGCGTGTTGTCGCTTGCCGCGCTTGCCTTCGTATTCGCATTTCTCCAGGACTGGATCGACCTGACGTCCGGCGTGAAAGTGGAACTCGCCTGGACTTTTGGAGCCGGGTCGGTGCTGATGATGAATGGCGAGTCGTGGCTTCACAACCTGATTGCGACGTGGGTTCCCTATGCCGCATGGAGAGAGGGGCTAGGCATGATCGACCTGGTGTTTCCCGTTATGATCCTGCTTCCGGTCTTCGTCGTATTCCTCGGTGTTTTCCGCTACCCGAGGAAATGGCCGGAGCGGGCATACCTGCTGGGCGGAATCTGCCTGGTATTCCTGTTCCTCGGAGAGAGTTGGTTCAATCTGTTCAGAATCCACTTCTTTGGCAGCCCCAGTCTGGAAACCTATTCGGGGCGGTCCGTCTGGGTGACGGCGTGTCTGGTTGCCGGAACGGTGGGGGTGGTGCTCGGCTGTCTGCCGCAATGGTCGCACCGGCCTGCGCGGCTTGAATCCACCATGCCTATCTGTTACCTGGCTGGAGCAGTGGTGATAGCACTCGGTCTCTTCTGGGATGGCCTGGCGGCCGCCGCTCCGGTGCCAGCTATGCTGGGCGTCCTGGCCCCTGCGGCTTTCATGACTTGGCGATGGATTACGAGCAGGTTTGGCGAGCACTTGCACTAGCAAGGTCCGTTTCGCGCCCGAGTCGATAATCCTGAGAACCGCCGCGCGGCCGCCGCACTAACTTACATCCAATGGTACGAACGTTGGTAGTGGCGCTGGCCGGCCTGGGGTTGCCGCTGGCGCTGGCGGCCGCCGAGCCGGGATTCAAGGCCGAACTGGTGGGCGGAACTCCGGGCGAGTTCCCCACCAAGGGAAGCATCCGTCTGGACCTCACCGACACGCAGACACCATGCTATTGCGCGCGGGCAACAGCGAGTTGCGCGTCTCCTATCAAAAAGTCAATACGCTCGAATATGGCCAGACCGTCAGCCGGCGGTACGCGGCGGCCGTGCTGATTTCGCCGGTGCTGCTGTTGAGCAAGTCGCGCAAGCACTTCGTCACCCTGGGGTTCACCGATTCGGAGGGCAAGCAGCAGGCGCTGGTGCTGCGCGTGGACAAGGGCGACATACGCAGCGTGCTGGCCGGCCTGGAGGCGCGCACCGGCCGGCGCGTCGAGTTCCTCGACGACGAAGCGCGCAAGGCGGGTAAAGGATGAAGCCACTTCTGCTGTTAGCGGCCGCGTTGGCCGCGCCGTTTGTGTGCGCGGCTGGGGATGCCGCCACCGCCGCCATTGAAGCGGGCAATCTGCGGCAGTTGCTCTCCGTGCACCGCATTTACGTGGACCGGCTCACCGGCGGCGATACCGCCGCGCAAATGCGCGACATCCTCATCAGCAGCCTGGCCGCTTCCAAGCTCTTCGTGCTGACCGAAAAGGAGGAGCGTGCCGATGCCGTGCTGCGCGGTGCGGCCGAGGACCTGGTGTTCACCGAAACGCATCAATCGTCCGATGGCATCAACGCACACATGAGTCTGAGCAATCGCACGGGCTCCGGATACAACTCCTCCAAGGGCAGCGCAGCCGGTCTGGGGATCGGCGAAAACGAATCCGACCACTCCGCCGAGCGACGCCACGAAGCGCTGGCGGCCGTGCGCCTGGTCAATAAGGACGGCGATGTCATCTGGTCCACCACACAGGAAAGTCTCGGCGCCCGGTTCCACGGCGCCAGCGCCGACGTAGCGGAAAAGATCACCTCGCAATTGAAGGAAGACTTCGACCGCGCGGGAAGGGTCCGGTAGGCGTCTCGGGTCCAGGCGGGCCGCGGAGATCGACCGAGCGGGCCTCTTTGTCCATCCGTCGCAACGACCGCCCCCTGACGAGCGCGGCTCAGAAAGCAATCGGAACCGCGACCAAAATCAGAGAGCAGTCAGGGTTCGTCCGAATCTTCTCTGTGAGGCACCTACTGCGCTCGGACTGGACGATAACCCTCCGCTTCTAGCTCGGCTTTCGCCTTGGCAAGCGAAGCCTCATCCGAGTACGGCCCCACCAGCACGCTCCTGACCTCCAGCATCACGTGAGCCGGCGTCGGAGCTGCCTCCGCAGAGACGCGAAAAGCCCCTCCACCCCAGAAACTGAGGCGCGCTGCGAGAGCCGGGAAGCCTTTGGCCCGGAGCGAATGGACAACAGCCTCCGCTTTTTCGGGATCAGCCGTCATTAGCTGCCAATAGGACCCGTGCGACGCCGGCGCCGCAGTCATATGGAAGTCGTCCGTCTTACCTGCATCAGTGAACTCGACCTCGATGTCGTCTCCCAGCCCGTCGATGTGCGTATAGCGCCATGCCTGTCGCAACACATTCTCCATCTTATTAACCGCAATCTCATCCGGCGGGCCGTACAGGATGTAGACCCGGCCGCGGTCGGTCTTCCAGCCGGGGACGCTCGACGCGTAGTGCTCGTTCGCGTAAGCGATGCGGCGGTAGTATTCCTGCTTGAATCCGTTCGAGCCGTTGCCCGGCGTCGGATTACGCCGCTCCCAGAACCGCTCGATGAACTGGTCGCGGTCGGCGTCGCTTTTTAATGCGAGAAAGTCGCGCCGTTCCTCAGCAGTGACAATGTACGCCACGTCTTCGTTCAGCCATTTTTGGTAAGCGGACCCGAATTCGGCCATGGCCCCTGGCTGCGGCGTTTCCGGCGGCTCCGCCTGCGCGCGCAGGCTCTCGTTCCCATGGCCCCAAGACTTCGCTGCGCGGTCGAGTTCTTTCTGTGCCTGCTGCAGTTGCTTTTCGAGTTCCTTGAGCGACTTATCGCCCATCGCAGCGCGCGCTTGCTGTAGAGCTAGGTCCGCCCGTGCGATCTGCTGCTGTTGCTGCCGGAACGCTTCATCGAGCTTTCCGTTGGCGAGTTCCTGCAATTGTTTCTCGGCTTGCTGGAGCGCCTGTTCCTGCTGCCGGACGAGTTGCTGCGACCTACCCGCCTGCTGCTCCGCCGCCAGTTGCTTGAGGAGCGCTATCAATTGCTGCTGATCGACGAGCTTCAGCGATTCCCCCGCTCGCGCCGTCTCCGCTTGTTTTAGGAGCGCTGTCAGCCCCTGCTGATCGAGAAGCGTTTGTGATTCTCCCGCGTGCGCTGCCAGCTCCTTGAGAGCCGTTTCCGCCTTCCGCAATTGCTCCTCGGCTTGTGCGAAATGCGCCGTATGCTCGCCTGCGTTCTCGAGCGCGCGATCGAGTTCCGCGGCATTGCGTTGAAGCAGTTCCTGCGCTTTGCCGACGGTTTGCTCCGCCTCCTGGATCTTCTCTTGCTTCGCCGCCAGCAACTCCTCAAGCTCTTCGAGGTTCCGATGGGCCTGCTCGAATCCCTTGGCCGGTTCCTGCTTGTCCGCAGCCGATCCGGACGGCGCAGGTGCCTGCGCGAAACTCCTGGCGGGCGGCCACGCCACCAGAGAGATAGCCACGGCGGTCATCACCACCAAAACACCCGCCAGGGCCGAGGCTTGGGCGTTAACCCGCGCGGGCACGGGCTCACCCAGTAGTCTGCGAATTCGTCTCACAAGGTTTCCTCCATTGGCCGCTGCCGCTAACTGGATTACCGGCCAACGGCTTCGCTCGAGTGCGGTCAGCGCCGCGGCATAGGCACGCGCGTCGGGCCTCAGAGCCACCACCACATCGTCACAAGCATATTCGCGCTCGGTGCGCACCACCGCGCTGATCCACCACACCGCCGGGTGGAAAAAGAACAAGCCTTCAATGAAACTTTGCGCCAGGCTGACCAGGTAATCCGCGCGCCGGATATGGGCCAGTTCGTGAATCAGGATGGCCTCCACCTGTTCTGCGGTCAGGCCGGCGAGGGCGCCCAGCGGCATCAGAATCACCGGACGCCAGTAGCCGATCACCAGCGGCACGGTGGCCAGACAGGATTCGAGCAAAACGACCGGCTGCGAAACGCGTACCGCGCCGGCAAGCTCGCGGAGCCGCTGTTGCCATTCGGGCGGGGCCGCGCAGACGCCGCGCCGGCGCATGCGGCCGACGCGGACCCATCCCGCCAACCGGAAGGCATAAAACAGGATCACGCCGCACATCCATGACGGCGCAAGCCACGCCAACCAGTCGACAGGCGCGGCGGGCATGCCCGAGGAGATCACAGGAGTGAAGACCATCCGGGGCGCCGGCGGCGGGGGTGCCACGATCGAGTGCCCGCCGCCGAGCAGCAACGCCAGTGTGATTCCAAATGCCAGGGGCAGGAGCAGTAAAGAAGCCGTAGCCGTCTGGTGGCGCCAGCGCGAGCTTCGCCCCGCGCCTAGGAACAGCACGCCCCGGAGCACCGCGGCCAGCAACGCGCCTTGCCACAGGAAATGCGCCAGTGCCCATCCCAGCGCGTGCTCGAGCGGCGCGGTCAGCCAGAGATCGAGTGTCATCGCTTGTCCTCCTCATACTCTTCGAGCAGCTTGCGCAGTTCGGCCAGTTCGGCCGCCGAAGTCTTTCGCGCCGCCAGCGCTCCCACCAGCAGGCTGCTGGCCGAGCCGGCAAAAGCCCGCTCGAGCAAGTCGCCGGCGAGTTGCCGCTGCGTCCATTCGCGCGGCCGGCTGGCGGAATAAATATGCGCCCGCTGCTTCTCGTCGCGCTTCACCAGGCCCTTGTCGGCCATGATTTGCATCAGCTTCAGCACCGTGGTGTAGTGCGCCGGGCGGCGGCGGGAAATGGTGGAATGCACGTCGCGGACGGTGGCCGGTCCGCGGCTCCACAGCACCGTCAGGATCTCCAGTTCGGCATCGGTGGGCCGGGGCAGTTCGTTTGATATTGCCATCTACGAAGACCTTACTACGAAAGTGTTCGTTGGTCAAGAGGTTTTCGGTGAGGCGCGGTGCAGCTTGCCCGGATCGAGAGAAGGAAACGGCAAGCTAAAGCATGCCCCACCGTATAATCGAAGCATGTCTCTCGCCCGCGGGGCGCTGGCCGCTCTGCGCATTCTGCTGCTGGCCTGGATCGTCATCCTCTGGGCGCCGCTAACCACCGAGAACACCGCTCCCGACGGCACGGGCAACCTGGCCGCCAATCCTTCGTTCGAAATCCTCAAGGAGCGGGATGCGGCCGGCGGCATGTTCGCGGACTGGGACTACTCGAAACCCGAGGGCGGCTGCTCGTTCGCGGTTGGGCTGGTCGCGCACACGGGGCGCACCTCGGCGCTGCTCGATTGCGCGTCGACCGGCGAAATCCGCCTCGGACAGCAACGGGAACTTGCGCCGGGCCGCTATTCGATCAGCGCTTACCTGCGCGGTCTCGACATTGCCAGCGGCGACGACGACGGCGCCACCAGGTTCGCCTTCAACGGCCGAAGCATCGACCTCGCGAAGACCGGCACTTTCGGCTGGACGCGGCTCACCTACGTAGCCGAACTAACGAAGCGAACTCGGGCCGGGCCGTCATTTGGGCTGTCTGCGCCGGGGTTGCTGTGGATCGACGACGTGTCCATCGAGCGCGTTGGCGGGAATGTCCCGTTGACCGACGCTGCGGAGTGGAGCAATCAGGAGGCGCCCATCGCGCCGCCTGCCCCGCTGGACCGCGGCGAAGTCCGCTGTCCCAAATGCCGCTACCGGAACATGCCTGCCTGGAAGAGATGCTACGCCTGCGGCACCGCTCTTGCGGAGCAGGCGGCGGAAACCGGCGGCCCGGCGGAGAGGCTCATCACGTCTTTCGAAAAGGACAATCCCTTCACGGGCGGCGTGGTGGTCCAAGAACATGCAACCGACGGCCGAAAGGCCCTACGCATCGACCGGCACTACGTCGCGATGCGGCAGCCGCAGGACTGGTCCGGCTACGACCTTTTCCAGATGGACCTGTACACGGATGCGCCCGAGCCGTTGCCGATGACGCTCGAATTCTGGGACCGCGACACGACGGGTTACTGGAGCAGAGTCAATTACAACACCGTCGCGCCGCCGGGGCAAAGCACGCTAACAGTTCCCTTGCGGGGATTGGCCGTCGGCGAGAGGAACCGCCCCGGCCGCAATCTGATGCTCAACGCCATCACGCGCGTGGTGGTGGCTCTCGACGGCCCTGCCGCCGCGCCGCTCTTCATCGACAAGCTGCGTCTCAAACGCGACGTGGCCGGCCAACAATACCAGTTCGACGGGTTGTTGGCATTCGCCCTCGGCGACGGACCGGCGATGGACGGCTTTACCGCCATCACGCCAGCCACACTTTACAATCCGGGCCGCGGATACGGGCTGAAGGACGCGCACGTCTGGCGGGCCGTGGACTCGCTCGATTCGGATCCGCTGTACCGGCGTTCTCTCGCCATCGAATCGGGCGGCCTGGCGGTGGATCTGCCGAACGGGAAATACCGCGTCTTCGTCAACATGGACAGCCCGGCGGGATTCTGGGGCGAATCTCAGATCTACCGGGACCGCTCGGTCCGCGCGCAGGGGAAAGTGGTGGTTTCCGAACATCAGGATTTCACGTCGTTCCGGAAGAAGTATTTTCAGTTCTGGGACCAGGACGATCTGCCGGCGGACAACACTTTCGACAAGTACGACCGCGCGCACTTTCACGAGAAGGTGTTCGACGTGACCGTGAACAGCGGCCAACTGAACCTGGAATTTGCGGGCGAGAATTGGGCGTGCAGCGTTTCCGCCATCGTCATCTTTCCCGTGGCCAAGGCCGCCCAGGGCGCGCGCTTCCTCGACTTCGTGCGAGAGAATCGGCGCTCTTATTTCGACAACGCCCACCGACGCGTGTTGCACCGCCCGGCCGGCGATGCGCTCCAGCCCACCGCGGAGGATACTGCACGCGGGTATGTGGCGTTCCATCGAGACTTCATGAAGGACGTGTACTACGACGACACGCCGTTCCGCGGCGAACTTGTCCGTGCGCTTACGGCGGAAGCTTTCGCCGGCCAGGACGCGCCGGTCACGGTCTCGATTCTTCCGCTCCAGGACCTGGGCCGAAGCGCGGTCACGGTGAGCGCACTGAACGGGCCACGCGCCACTATTCCGGCCGCCGCGATCGACGCCGGATATGTCTCTTACCGTCTCAGCCGCGTGACCATGGATGGCGCCGTTTACACCATTACGCCGCGGCTCATCCTCCCTCGAAATACCGTCAACCTGCCGCAATCCGTGGCGCGGACGTTCTGGCTGACCGTCCGCACGCCGGCCGGCGCCGGCCCCGGCGTCTACACCGGCCAGGTGACCTTCACGCCGCAGAAGGGCGCGCCGCTGCGGATTCCGTTGCGGTTCACCGTCCGCAAAGGCACGCTGGACGCCACGGATATTCCGGTTGGTCCCTGGGGCGGCAGTATCGACATCCCCTGGTTCGCCGACGATCCAGCCACCATCGCTTTCGACTCGGAAATAACCGCCAGGAGCCTGCGCTGCCTGCGCGCACGCGGCTTCACGATGTTCTCCGGCATACCGCATGTTGCATACCGGGGCTTCACGAATGGCGCACCCGCGCTCGATTTCAGCGTGGCGGATCGCGAAATGCGAGACGCGAAGGATGATGGGTTCCTGGCTGTGAATTCCTATGGCGCCGGCGTGATCGGCTTGGACCCCTACCATGAGGACATAGCGAAGATGACTGAAGCGGGCTTCACCGATTACAGCGAGTTTATCAAGGCGGTCTACACCGCGATAGAGCGGCACGCACGGGAGAACGGCTGGCTGCCCGTGTACTGGAACCTGGGCGACGAACCGACCGGCGATGCGATCCAGCAATCGATCGACAACGCCAAGGCGTACCGCCGCGCGTTTCCCACAGGGCCTCCTTTGTTCACCGCGGCTTTGAGCCTATCGGGGCGCGGTGAAGACGACCCGGATTTCATTCTCGCGCGGACGCTCGACGCTCCCGCGCTGGCTCTATACAGCGAGTGGGAACTCAGGCTGCTGGGGCAGCGCGGGGGCGGGTGGGCGTTTTACAACGGCGGCAACCGCTGGACCTACGGCGTACACCTTTACAAAGCCGCCAAGGAATTCGGCTTGCAGTTCCGCCTGGCCTGGCACTGGAACGCGGCGGCAGGCGATCCCTACTACGCGCTCGATTGCCGCGAGGACGACTATGCGTGGGCCAACGCGGCGCCGGATGGCCAACTCGTGCCGTCGGTGGAATTCGCCCGCATCAGCGCCGGCCTCGACGATTACCGGTCGCTCATCACCTTGGCGCGATTGGCCCAAGCCAGGGAAAGCACACCGGCTGCCTATGCGGCCCAGCGTTTGATCGCCACCCGGATGGCGGCTTTCCATCTGGACGACCGCGATCACGACCGTCTGTTCGGCGTGGACGATTGGGCCGCGTTTCGCCGGCAACTCGTGAATGCGATTGAAGAGCTGCAATAGCCGCCGCACCGCTATCATGAAAGGACTCGATTCTTAAAACCAATGAGCAACGCACCTGTGGAGGAAGAGCGCCTACCGATCTGGGAGCGCTACGCGGACCAGTTTCCGATACGCCAGAATCTCATTTATCTCAACCATGCCGCCGTGGCGCCGCTGGTGAGACCAGCGGCGGAGGCGATGCAGAACCTGGCCGACGACTGCACCCGCTTCGGCAGCATGCATTACGACCAATGGATGAACGCCTATGAAGATCTGCGGGTGGCGGCCGCGCGGCTGATCAACGCCGACCGTTCCGAAATCGCGCTGGTGAAGAACACGTCGGAAGGAATCGCGACGGTAGCGCTCGGCCTCGATTGGAAACCCGGCGACCGCATGGTCGGCTTTCGCGAGGAGTTCCCCGCCAACTTTTACCCCTGGAAACGGCTGGAAGCCAAAGGCGTGACCGTCACCTGGCTCAGCGTCAACGACCCCCTCGAGCAGGTTGAAGCAGCCTGCCGTGGCGCGCGCCTGCTCGCCATCAGCTTCGTGCAGTTTCTCACCGGGTATCGGGCGCCACTCGAAACCATCGGTGAGATTTGCCGGCGCCACAACTGCATCTTTTTGGCGGATGCCATTCAAGGGCTCGGTGCGTTTCCGATCGATGTGCGGGCTTGCCATATCGATGCCCTGGCCGCGGATGGACACAAGTGGCTCTTGGGACCGGAGGGTTGCGGCATCCTCTATATTCGGCAAGAGCTTCAGGACCGGATCGAACCGGTGGAATTCGGCTGGACCAACGTCGCCGGCTACGCCGATTACGCGTCGCGCGACATGACCCTGCGCAAGGATGCGGGCCGGTACGAATGCGGCACGCTGAATACCATCGGATGCTTCGGTCTGCGGGCAGCGATTGAGTTTTTGCTTACAGTGGGCATTGGAAAAATCGCTCCCGCCGTTCAGAATCTCGGAGACCGCATCGCGACGGGTGTCGAAACTCTCGGCTACCAGGTGCTGGGCGAACGAACGCCCGCCAGTGGCGCTGGAATCGTCAGCTTCCGCAAACCTGGCCTGGAGGCTGGGAGCATCGTGCGCCGCCTGCGCGAGAAAGGAATCTCCTGCGCTCCGCGCGCCGGGTGGGTGCGCACGTCTCCTCATTTCTACATCAGCCCAGCCGATATCGACCGCATGCTCGGCGAATTGCCGTAGTGGCGCAGGCCATCAAGCCGTTTGAGCCGAGATCTTCACCTCGGTGTGAACGTCGAATCCACCACGAACCGCTTGTAGTTGCTGTAGGAAATACGCAAGCGCTCGCGCTGCGGTCCGGTGCTGAACTGCAGCGTATCGTCGGCCAGCGTGATAAACCGGGAACCAATACTTGCCGTCAACCGGCCTGCGCACGGTGGTGAAGCGGGGAAACAGGTTTTCGCTCTTGGTCGAACGGATCTGCGGCACGGCGCTGCCCTTCGATGCGCACGATATTGAAATCTTTTTTCTCCGCCCAGATCAACCCGTCGAAGAATCGCTGCCCCTCCAGAATCTGCCGCGGCCGCACCTGCATTACCCAGCAATCCACGCCATCCACGGTCTCTTCGCCGCGGCTCTTGGTCTCGTAGTTCCACAAGCGGTCTTCGGTCAGCACCAGCGGCTGAATGTCGCGAAAGTCGCGAAAGTCCTCCGGCGTCAGCTGCAGATTGGTGAGCCCGTTCTCCGGCTTGCCGATCAGTTTCTCGGTGCGCTCCTGTTGTCGGCGAGAAGATAATGTCCCGCACCTCGCGGTACTGGCCGCGCAGTATGCCGCGCTCGTCCAGCTGCTCCACGGTGAGGGTCTGCCGGTAGGTGTACTGGTTGCGCTCGGCTTCGGTTTCGCTCTCGCGGTGCGCCACCAGTTTGGCCAGGTTGGGCGGGGCCTCCTGCGCGCGCGCGCCGGCAGGCAAGAGCAGCGATGTTAGAATGAGGCCGATGGCCAAATCGTTCGGCGGCTTCCGGGCGGCTCTGCTGGCCGGCTGGATGGCGTTGGGCGTGGCGGGGTTGGTATTCGCGCGGGCCAAGAGCATTCCACTCGCCGCGGCGCTGCCGGTGATCGCCGCTTTCCTGGCGGAATATCCATTCTATCTGGTGGCCGGTTTCCCGGCGGTGCGCCAACGCCTTCGCTCGGCCGCGCGCTGCCCGCCATTCTCACCGGCTCCCTGGTGCTTCCTTATTTGCTGTGCTCGATGGGCGCCATCCATTTTGACGGGCTCGCGTTGGTTCGCCTGGCGTCGCTGGGGCTCGCCGATCAGCCTGTGGTATGTGATTCTGCCGGCGAACCATGCTGCTCGACGCGGCGTTCCTGGCGCTGATCGGCTGGATCACCCTGGGCCACTATTTCGACGGCATCTACCCTCGCTTCTTCGGCCAGCACCTGGAGGCGTTGGGCGCCATCGGCCTGCTGCACGTCGTGGCGTTGACCTTGATGCTGCAACGCCCGATTGCGGAAACCGGCTAGGGCTTTTGGCCGAACCGGCGCGAATGGACCATCGGCGCGCGGCACTATCTCTTCTTCCTGCTGGTAGGCGGACCGCTGGCGCTGGCGTTGAAAGCCACGCACCTGGCGGCCGCATCCGGCCCCCTGGTGGATCGTCATCGGCACCTTCTTCGGCGCGTCTTTGGGTGAGTTCGCTGGCGGAGGAATTCCTGTTCCGCGGCGTGTTGCAGCAATGGATGGAAGATTGGACCGGCAATGCGCGCGCGGCTCTGCTGCTCACGTCGATCGTCTTCGGCCTCGCCCATCTTTGGTTTCGCGGCTTCCCCAACTGGCGCTGGGTGCCCGTGGCCACTGTGCTCGGCTGGTTGTGCGGCCGCGCACGAAACCAGGCCGGCGGCATTCGCGCCAGCGTGGTGACGCACGCGCTGGTGGTGTCAACCTGGCGCGCGTTCCTTGTGTAGCCACGCGGGTCGCCGGTGTTTTTCCTTAATGCGAAACCGCGCACCCAGCCACGCGATCCTCTCGCGGTACAATCCTCTCTATGGCAAAACTTGGATTCCTCGGACTCGGCATGATGGGTTATCCCATGGCGCGCAACCTGCTTCGCGCTGGGCATGAAGTCGCACTGTGGTCCAACCAGGGGGAAAAGGCGCGCAAGTTAGCGAACGCCGAAAAAGGCCGTTGCTGCGCCACGCCCAAAGAAGTGGCGGAGAACGCGGATTGCGTTTTCCTGTGTGTGGGCGACACGCAAATGGCGCGCGCCGTCATCCTCGGTCCGGATGGCATCGGCTCGGGCGCGCGCGCGGGGACAGTGGTCGCCGACGCGAGCACCATCAGCCCCAGCGAAAGCCGCAAGATCGGTCAAGTGCTTAAAAGAAAAGGCATTGATATGCTCGACGCGCCTTGCACCGGTTCCACCCCCGGCGCCGAGAGCGGAAACCTCACCTTCATGATCGGCGGAGATGCTGCCGTCTTCGAGAGCGTGAAGCCCTATTTTGAGCCGATGGGCAAGCGCCTGTTCTATTGCGGCAGCGCTGGCATGGGCCTGCAAGCCAAACTGACGCAGAACCTGATCCTTTCGAACCTCATGATGGCATTCAACGAAGGCATGGTGCTGGCTGCCAAGGGCGGCGTCAATCCGCAACTGATGTTCGAAGTACTGGATGCCTCGGCTGCCAAATCCGGGCTGGTCTCCTACAAGACCCCATTCGTTTTCCGACGCGACTTCCAGGCCAACTTCGCCACCAAATGGATGCATAAGGACATTGGCCTCATGCTCGACTCCGGAAAAGAACTAGGAGTACCATTACCTGTGACGTCTCTCACCCAGCAGATCTTCCAGATGGCCATTTCATCGGGTTTCGGCGATGAAGATTTCTGCTCTACTATCAAGGTGTTAGAGAAAATTGCCGGAGTTGAGGTCAAGGCTTGAAATAAAAAAATACAGATTTCTATTGCTTCCAAAATCAGAATCTACTATTATTGGAATTAAGCCGGGGAGGCAACTCCCACCAAAGCGAGACTAACCTCTAATATAGACCCCTGAAGCAACCTCCCCGGCGCCCGAAAGGGTCAAGAGGTTCTTCCAGAAACCACAGAAACCATGCGGGCATGTTCTGGCTTGCTTCAACCAGTGCGCTTGGCAACCCTACCGTGGCACGTCGAATGCACTCGATAAAGTGAACGTGCATTTTGAGGGCCGACGCAAGTTCCCAAGGATTCACCTTCGGGCTTCTGGTTTGCGCTCATCGTGTCAGCCTTCCTGACGTATCTGGCGCAAATTCCAAGGTCTCTGAAATGCCTCGTGATATCATGACAGTTACGTGCCCGCAGGCGCCTCCAATGAGAACGTTAACCGTACTGGGCTCAACCGGGTCCATCGGCACCAATACCCTTGATGTGGTCCGGCGCAACCGCCAACTGTACCGGGTGTACGCTCTGGTGGCCGGGCGCAACGTGGAGACGCTCTCGAGACAGATCGTCGAGTTTCGTCCCCAGGTTGCGGCAGTGGCGACGCCGGAGGCACTGGCCCACCTCATCGAACTTCTGACGACTCACGGATTGCCACGCGCGGAATGGCCGGAGCTGCTGGCCGGCGCGGCCGCGCGCATCGAAGTCTCGATTGCCGCAGAGGTGGACACGGTGATTTCCGCCATCGTCGGAGTTGCCGGCCTGCCGGCCACTTACGAAGCGATCCGCCGCGGGAAGCGAGTCGGCCTGGCGAGCAAAGAGGTCCTGGTGTGTTCGGGCAAGCTGGTGATGGAAGCCGTGCGGGAATCCGGCGCCGAACTCCTTCCGGTGGATAGCGAGCACAACGGCGCCCACCAATGCCTGCGCGCCGGCAACCGGGAGCAGGTAGCGCGGCTGATTCTCACAGCTTCCGGCGGACCGTTCCGCGAGACCCCGGCCGAGGCTCTCGCTTCGGTGACACCGGCACAGGCTCTCAATCATCCAACATGGCGGATGGGCAACCGCATTACCATCGATTCCGCTACCATGATGAACAAAGGCCTCGAGGTGATCGAAGCGTGCTGGCTGTTCGATTTCACGCCCTCCCAGGTCGGCGTGGTGATCCATCCGCAATCCACCGTGCACGCCATGATCGAATACACCGATGGCAGCGTGCTGGCGCAAATCGCCGCCACGGATATGCGCATGCCCATCCAGTATGCCCTGACTTACCCGGAACGGGCCGAGGCGCCGGTGCCGAAGATCGATTGGAGCCAGGCGAGGCGTTGGGAGTTCTTTCCGCCCGACATGGAGAAATTCCCGTTGTTGCGTTTGGCGTATGAGTGCCAGCAGACCGGCGGCTCGGCCGCCTGCACGTTGAACGCAGCGGACGAAATCGCGGTGGAAGCGTTTTTGCAAGAGAAGATCGGTTTCCTGGGAATATACGAAGTAGTCAGCGAGTGTCTAGCGAAAATGCCCGTCCGCTGGCCCAGTTCGGTGGAGGAAGTGTTGGAGATTGACGCGGAGTCGCGGCGCGTGGCGCGCGAATTGGCCGTTCATCGCGCCGTGCCGGCTTAGGAACACCATGGTTGCAATTCTGGAAAACATTCTTTGGCTGCTGGTGCTGATCGGGGTCATGATCATGATCCACGAACTGGGCCATTTTTGGGCAGCGCGTTATTTCGATGTCAAAGTGGAAGCCTTCAGCCTGGGCTTCGGTCCCCGGTTGTTCGGCTTCCGCCACGGCGAAACCGACTATAGAGTATCCGCCATTCTGATCGGCGGTTACGTGAAGATGGCCGGTGACGCGGCGGTTCTTGAGCAGGTGAGGGCCGACAGCCCGGCAGCGCTCGCGCTTCCGGAAGGCAGCGCCGCCGATTCGCGCAGCCTGCTTGCCAAACCGCGCTGGCAGCGCGTCATCATCTCCGCGGCGGGACCCATCATGAACGTGGTGTTGGCCATCGCCATCCTGACCGGCCTGTACATGTTCAAGTATCAGAAGATCTCCGACGAGGACCTGTACGCGGTGATCGACCACGTGGAAGCCGGCTCGCCCGCCGCTCAGGCGGGAATTCGGGATGGCGACCGCATCGTCAAGCTCGATGGCAAGCGAAACCCCACCTGGGAAGATATCGGCGAGAAGGAGGTTACCGGCGCTTTCCAGCCCCTGTACATCACTGTCGCGCGGAACGGCCGGGAGATCGAATGCATCGTGACGCCGACGCTGAACGAGCGGGTCGGCGTGGGCTACGCCGGCTGGGACGAGCGCGGCCAGTTGCAACTCGGTTCCGTACTGCCCGGTTTCCCTGCGGAAAAGGCCGGTCTCAAGAAGGGCGACCTCATCCTGTCCGTCAACGGCCAGCCGATTCACTCACCGACCCGGTTTAAGGAAGCGACCGGCAATAGCGCCGGCCGGCCCATCGAGATCGAGTTTCAGCGTGACGGCAAAACCGGCCGCATCACGGTGCAACCGGTGTTTGCCGAACTGGATGGACCGAAGCGCTGGGTGATCGGCGTGGGGCCGCAGCAGAAGCTGCATTACACCACGATCCGGCTGCCTTTCCCCGCAGCCTTGCGGGAATCGCTGGTGGAGAACGGCAAGGGCGCTTTTCTGCTGGTCAAGGTGATCCAGGGGATGATCGAGCGGCGCATGTCGCCGAAGAACCTTTCGAGCCCCATCGGCATCGCCCAAATGTCCGGCGCGGCGGCTCGCGAAGGGGCCGCGGAGTTTCTCGGCTTCATGGCCATGATCAGCCTGCAACTGGCCATCTTCAACCTGCTGCCCATCCCCATCATGGATGGCGGCGCGATCCTCATGCTGCTGATCGAAATGGTCATGCAGCGCGATCTGAGCCTGAATGTGAAGGAAGCCGTGTTTAAGGTCGGCTTCGTCTTCATCATGATGTTGCTGGCATTCGCCATCTTCAACGATATTTCCCGGTACGCGCATGGCTGATCGAATGGCTTGCATCCGGAAGCCTCGCGGCATCATCTGGTAAATGGCTCCCGTCATGCCCTGTAGCTGCGTCCGCCAGACCGAACTGCCCGGTGTCACGCGTCTGTCTACGGACATTTCATACCATCCGGATCGCACGGCGCGTTTCTATCATTACCCGCTGCGCGATCTGGCGGCGTTCCAGGCGGCGGCTCGCGCGGTGGATCTGGCGCCGGAGCGGCGCGCCGCGCTGGTGACCGCCTTACGGGTACAGAATCCGCCGAGCCCGGCCCTCGATCGCCTGGCGCAACCGGGCACTCTGGCCGTCGCCGCGGGCCAGCAGGTCGGGCTGTTTTCCGGCCCCGCCTACACGATTTACAAAGCGCTGCACGCCGCCCGCCTGGCGGAATGGCTCACCACGCAAGGTCTGCCCGCCGTGCCGGTATTCTGGCTGGCCACCGAAGACCACGACTTCGCCGAGGTCAACCACGCGTGGGTCTTCAACGCCCAACACCAGCCGGTGAAGCTGGAGATGCGCCGTCAGACCGGCGCGCAGCCGGTAGGAGGGGTGGAACTGGCCGCGCCTCCGATCGACGAGCTGCGCGCGGCGCTGGCGGGCTTGCCGTTCGCCGACGAGGCTGTCGCCCTGGTGGCCGAAACTTACGTAACAGGCCGCACCATGGGCCAGGCCTTCGGCGATCTGCTGCGGCGCCTGCTTGCGCGCTTCGATATCCCGCACGTCGATCCCATGCTGCCCGTGTTCCGTGAGCTCGCCGCGCCAGCGCTGCGCAGCGCCGTGGAACAGGCTCCGGAATTGAACGCCGCGGTACTCGAGCGCAACCGCGAGCTGGTGGAAGCCGGCTACCACGCGCAGGTCCACGTCGAGCCGCAGAACGCCTTCTTTTTTCTCCTGGAAAACGGCAAGCGCCTCGCACTGCGCCGCCACAACGGCGATTACCAGCTCAACGGCCGCAGCTTCACGTCCGCCGAGTTGGCCGGTCGAGCGTCCGAACTTTCGCCCAATGCCCTGTTGCGGCCAGTGGTGCAGGACTCGATCCTTCCCACGGTGGCCAGCATTCTCGGCCCCGCCGAAGCGGCGTACATCGCGCAGTCGGAAGTTCTCTACAGCCGGATTCTGGGACGCATGCCGGTGGCTGTGCCGCGCGCCGGCTTCACCATCATCGATACCCGCAGCCAGAAACGCATCGAACGTTATGGCGTTTCGCTCGCCGATTTCTTCCATGGCAAAGAGGCTTTCCGCGAACGCCTGGCCGCCGCGCTGATACCGCCCGATCTGACGATTCGTTTGCACGACACGCTGATGGATGTGGATGCGGCCGTGGAACGATTGCGCGCGCGCCTGCTGGCGTTCGATCCCACGCTCGAGAAAGCCCTGGCCACCAGCGCCCGCAAGATCCGTCACCAAGCCGCCAAGATCCAGGCCAAGACCGGCCGTGAGACGTTGCGCCGCGACGAGCGCGCCAGCCGCGACGCCGCGTCGCTGTATGGCCTGATCTACCCGGAACGGCATCTCCAGGAACGCCTATACTCGATCCTGCCGTTCGTCGCCAAACACGGCTTCGAACTGATCGACCAGATTTACGAATCGATCCAGCTCGATTGCGCCGACCACAGGGTGCTGGTGGTGTGAGGAGCGTATAGCACGCCGGGTTAGTGGCTGCTTGTCCCCGGCATGAGCGGGCGACCAGAAGGTCGCGTACCTGGGTTCTCTGCATTTTGGGTTGAGAGTTTTGTGCGCAGCGCTCCACTGTTTTAACTTGGGCTCCGCCGGCAAGCCCGCAGGGCGAAAGAGAGTAGCCCACGGCGCAAGCCGTGTGGATAGGTCGTCTTTCGGCGTAGCCCCGGAACGGGGCGTAAGTCCATGGCGCGCAGCTTCACCTCCATCCTGGTCCATGTCATCTTCTCCACCAAGAATCGCGGCCCAGACCTGTCCACCGAGATCGCCGGCCGCCTCTTCCCTTACATGGGCGGAATTGTCAGAGAGCGAAAGGGTGTTCCGTTGATCATCAACGGTCCCGCCAGATCATGTGCACCTTCTCCTGTCTATTCCCGCGACCGAGTCGATTGCCGAGTTGCTAAGGGTGGTGAAAGCCAATTCTTCGCGCTGGGTGCACGAACAGTTTCCGGACCAGAAGGGGTTCGGCTGGCAAGCCGGATACGCCGCCTTCACGGTTAGTGGCTCGCGATCGGCTGACGTGACGGAGTACATTGCGAGACAGCAGGAGCACCATCGCCGGGTGTCGTATCAAAAGGAGTTCCTGACGTTCTTGCGGAAGCACGGCATCAAATACGACGCGCGCGACCTGTGGGGCTGAGGGAGTCTTACGGCCCGTTCCGGGGCTCTCGATTGCGATGTCTTTTCCGCACGGCTTGCGCCGTGGGCTACTTTCTTTCGCCCTCCGGGCTCGCCGCGTGACCCGAGGCAATATGCCGCTTGTTGTCGTCCGGTGCTCCGAACTACGGGGCCGTCTGAATCAGTCCAAAAACCCGTAACGCACAACCTCTGATCGGCTTCGAGCGTATAAATGCCGGCGCCACGCCCCACTCAGACTCGCTGCGCGATGGATTTGGCCTGCAGGAACAGCAGCAGGTAGTCCGGGCCGCCGGCCTTGGAATCGGTGCCCGACATGTTGAACCCGCCGAAAGGATGCGCGCCCACCATGGCGCCGGTGCATTTCCGGTTGAAGTAGAGATTGCCGACGTGGAATCGCTCGGCGGCCTGGCGCAGGTGTTCGGGATCGCGAGAAAACACGGCGCCGGTGAGGCCGTACTCGGAATCGTTGGCCAGTTCGAGCGCGTGTTCGAAATCCCTGCGCCTTGGTCACCGCCAGCACCGGTCCGAAAATCTCCTCCTGAAAAACCCGCGCGCGGGAATCGACGTCCGCAATGATGGTGGGCGGAATGAAATAGCCGTCGCCGGCCACCGGCTCGCTCCCCAGCCACCAAGCGGCCCTCCTGTCGGCCCACCTCGATGTACGCCAGGATGGTCTTGCGCGCGCTGCGGCTGATCACCGGCCCCATGTAGTTGGCCGGATCGTCGGCAGGGCCCGACCTTGATGTTGCGCGCCTTCGCCGGCGAGCTTCTCCAGGAACTCGTCGTACACTTTGGCGTCTACGATGGCCCGCGAGCAGGCCGAGCACTTCTGGCCCTGGTAGCCGAACGCCGATGCCAGCACGCCGTCCACGGCCTTCTCCAGGTCGGCATCGCCATCCACCACGATGGCGTCCTTGCCGCCCATTTCCGCCACCACGCGCTTGATCCAGATCTGGCCGGGCTGCGTCCTGGCGGCCAGCTCGTTGATGCGCAAGCCCACGTCGCGCGAGCCGGTGAACGAAATGAAGCGCGTCTTCGGGTGGCTCACCAGCACATCGCCCACCGCCGCGCCGCTGCCGGTGAGCAGGGTGAACGCCCGCTCCGGGAACCCCGCCTCCAGCAGCACTTCGGCGAACTTGGCGCCGATCGTCGGAGTTTCGCTGGATGGCTTCAGCACCACCGTGTTGCCCGCCACCAGCGAGGCCACGGTCATCCCCACCAGGATGGCCAGCGGAAAGTTCCACGGCGGAATCACCACGCCTACGCCGAGCGGAATGTAGATCATCTCGTCGCGCTCGCCGGGCAACTGCACCACCGGCTGCGGCCCGGCCAGGCGCTGCATTTCGCGCGCGTAATATTCGCAGAAGTCGATGGCCTCGGAGACATCGGCTTCGGCCTCGGGCCAGGTCTTGCCGGCTTCGTAGACCAGCCAGGCGTCGAACTCGAGCTTGCGCCGGCGCAGGATGCGCGCGGCCTCGAGCGTCATGCCGATGCGCTCTGCGGCCGGCACGCGGCTCCATTGCGGAAAATATTGCCAGGCGGCTTCCACGGCTCGCGCGGCGAGCACGGCATCAGCCCGGTGGTGCACGCCTACGATTTCGCCGGGGCTCGACGGATTCACCGATTCGAGCTTGTCGCCGGTCGAGATATAGTCGCTCCCGATGCGAAGCTGATATTCGCGCCCGAATTCGGAGCGAACTTGCCGCGAGAGCCTCCTCCATGGCGCGCCGGTTAGCGGGCTGGGAGAAATCGGCGTACGATTCATTGCGGAACTCGTTCAAGATAGCGGTAGCCATGCCTATCATGGTGACAAAAGCCACCGGCGAAATCCAATGGGCCCCGAGCCCCTGGTAGAATTCGGGTGTGGTCCGCGTCCTGATGATTTCCTCCGAGGCTGCGCCGCTCGCCAAAACCGGCGGGCTGGCGGACGTGGTGGGGGCATTGCCCGCCGCGCTGCGCGATCTCGGCTGCGAGACCGCGGTGGTGATTCCGCGCTACGGATCCATCCCTCTCAAGGACGCGCGGCGCGTTTTCGACCATCTTCCGGTGTACCTGGGGAAGGCCGGCTTCGATGTCTCCATCTACCAGGCGCCGGCGGAGTATCCGCTGTACCTGGTAGAGTGCCCGCGGCTGTTCGACCGGCCGGGGTTTTACGGTGAGGCGGGCGTGGACTATCCCGATAACAACGTTCGCTTCGCCGTCTTCGCGCGCGCGGCCCTGGGCGTGGCGCGCCGCCTCTTCCGGCCCGACATGTTACATTGCCACGACTGGCAGTCGGGCCTGGTGCCCACATACCTGCGCACCACCTTGGTCGGCGACCCCACGTTCATGGGCGTGAAAACGCTGTTCACCATTCACAACCTGGGCTACCAGGGTCTGTTCCCCCCGAGTGCGCTCGCTGAGGCGGCCCTGGACAAGACCGTCTTCGAACCGGATGGCCTCGAGTTCTTCGGCCAGGTCAGTTACATCAAAGGCGGCATTTCGTTCGCCGACGCGCTTTCCACCGTCAGCCCCACTTACGCGCGCGAGATCCAGACGCCGGGGTACGGCTGCGGTTTGGATGGCGCCTTGCGCGCGCGCGCGCCGGTGCTGACCGGTATCCTCAACGGCGCCGATTACCGCGAATGGAGCCCGCAGAACGACCCGCTGATTCCGGCGCCGTATTCCGCGCAGGACTTAAGCGGCAAGCGCACCGCCAAGCAGCAGCTCCTGGCGGAACTCGGCCTTCCGGCGGAAGCCATGGACCGGCCGCTGCTGGGCATGGTTTCCCGTTTCACGCAGCAAAAGGGCGTCGATCTGGTGACCGAAATGGCCGCCGAAATCGTCGCCGAAGATGTCTACCTGGTGGCGCTCGGCTCGGGCGAGCCGGAGTACGAGGAGGCCTTCCGCGCCATGGCCGAGCGATTCCCGGGGCGCGTCGCGGTGCGCATCGGTTACGACAACCGGCTGTCTCACTGGATCGAAGCGGGCGCCGACATATTTCTCATGCCGAGCCTTTACGAGCCCTGCGGTCTGAGTCAGATCTACAGCCTGCGCTACGGCACTGTGCCCGTGGTGCGCGCGACCGGCGGCCTGGATGATACCATCGATGAAGGCACCGGATTCAAGTTTCAGGAGTATTCCGGGGCAGCTCTGCTGAGCGCCGTTCGCGCCGCCATTCAGGCGTTTTCCCGCCCGGATGAGTGGCGCGCCATGATGCTCCGCGGGATGCAAAAGGACTTCTCCTGGAAGGCTTCCGCGCAAGAGTATGCGGCATTATACGGGCGATTGGCGGGACGCGCGTGAATCCTTTCTTCCGGCGCCGATTCTAATAGTGCAGGAGATACGATGGCAGGTCAGAACACCTTAACCTTTACCGACTCTTCGTTTGACCAGGACGTCCTCCGGGCGGAAGTTCCGGTTTTGGTGGACTTTTGGGCCGAGTGGTGCGGCCCTTGCAAAATGATGGGCCCCACCATCGACTTGGTGGCCAGCGAATACTTAGGCAAAGCCAAGATCGGCAAGCTGGATGTGGACTCCAACGACAAAACCGCCATGCGCTATAACATCCGTGGCATTCCCACCCTGCTGCTGTTCAAGGGCGGCCAGGTGGTGGAGCAGCGGGTCGGCGCCATCGGCAAGTCCGAAGTCCAGAAGATGCTGGATTCGCACGTTTGAGCGGCGTATCGCCTCTTGGCACGATGGGAGCTGGTGCATTTGACCGACCTGCGATATCCAATCGGGCCATTTGAAGCAGGCCCGCCCGTCGATGACGAAGGGCGGCGCCGGATGTTGCGACAACTGGGCGACGCTCCGGCACACCTGCGCGCCGCGGTCGCCGGCTTATCCGCCGCTCAGCTCGATACGCCATACCGGCCGGGAGGTTGGACTGTCCGGCAGGTCGTCCATCATCTGGCGGACGCGCAGATGAACTGGTACGTCCGCACCAGGCTGGCGCTGACCGAGTTCGAGCCTCTCGTCAAGCCTTTTGACGAGGTTCTGTGGGCGGAACTCGCCGACGCGCGCATCGGGCCGGTCGAGCCTTCTCTGCTGCTGTGCGACGCGATTTGCGCGCGCTGGGTTACGCTGTTCGAAGCGCTGACGAGAGCGGAGTGGGCGCGCCGCATGCTGCATCCGGAACGCGGCGAGTTTGTCCTGGACCGAGTCTTGCCGATGCACGTCTGGCACGCGCAGCATCACACCGCGCAGATCACCGCGCTGCGGGAACGAATGGGGTGGCTGTAAGGGGCTAGAAGACAGAAGGCAGAAGACAGGAGTCAGGAGCCGGAAGTCACAATAGCAGCGGCGTAGGCGCTGAGCAGCCGGCTGACTTCTTCGGCCGTGCTGGCGCCAGAATCAGATAGTAACGGCACTCGTCAAGCGAGCCCTCCGCCACGTTCATAAAACGCGCCTTGTTCGCCTTGCCGCGACGGCGAAAGCCCTCGGCGATGTTGGCTGGCACCGAGACGGCAGCTCGCCGCATCTGCGACGCGAGACCATATGTTTCTGGCTTTGGAAAACTCGCCGTAAGCTTGTAGATTTCCAGGACAAGATCATGCGCTTTGCGCCACACCAACAGGTCGCGAAAACCTCGCGCGGCAGATTTTGGTGGGGGCATATGCGTCCGTCTTCCGTCTTCCGTCTTCCGTCTTGCGTCTTCGGTCTTCTGACTTCTGCCTTCTTCCTACTTCAGCCCCAGCCGCCTGTGGTCTTTCAGAATGCAGCGGTCCATGACTACCGCCAGGCCGGCGGATTCGGCGCGGCGCGCGGCCTCTTCATGCATCACGCCTTCCTGCATCCAGATCGTCTTGGCGCCCTTGCGAATGGCGGCTTCCACGATCTCCGGCACGTGCTCCGGACGGCGGAAGATATCGACGATGTCGACCGGCTCGGGAACCGCATCCAGCGACGGGTACGATTTTTCGCCCAGCACTTCGGCGACATTCGGGTTGACTCGGAATGATGCGGTAGCCCGCCCGCTGCAGGTACTCCGCCACGCCATGGCTGGGGCGGAAGCGCCTGGCCGAAAGGCCCACCACCGCGATGGTTCGGGCCGCGCCGAGGATGTCCGCGATCCGGTTCATTCGCCCTCTGGCCTGGCCGCCGCCGGCTTCGTGCGCAGCGCGCTGCCGCAGCTTGCCTACCTCGTCTTCCGTCAGGTGGCGGAAGTGGCCGGGCTTGAGCGGTCCCAGTTCGATGGGGCCGACGCGCACCCGCCGCAGTTTTTCCACCAGAAAATCGAAGTGCCGGAACATCAGCCGGATTTGATGATTTCTGCCTTCGAAAAGACGCACCTCGTACCAGGGATTCTGCGCGGCGTGGATCAGCTTCAGCCCGGCCGGCAGCGTGCGGCTTGCCGGAAAGCGGAACGCCGCGGCGGAACTGCTCCTCCTGCTCGGCGGTCAGCGTGCCATTCACTTTCACCACGTAGGTCTTGGGCAGATGCGTGGTGGCGGACATGATGGCGTTGGCCATTTCGCCATCGTTGGTGAGCAGCAGCAGCCCCTCGCTGTGATAATCCAGGCGGCCCACCGGGTAGACGCGCTCCTTCACCCCGTGCAGCAGGTCCATCACGGTGGCGCGCCGCTGCGGGTCGCTGACCGTGGTGACGGTGTTGTCCGGCTTGTACAGCGCAATGTAGACCAGCCGCTTGGGCGGGCGGAGCAGCTTGCCATCCACCTTGATGTGGTCGCGTTCCAGGTCGGCTTTGGAGCCAAGCTCGGTGACCGCGGCGCCGTTGACCGAGACGCGGCCCTCCGTGATCATCTGCTCGGCATGGCGCCGCGAGGCCACGCCGGCGTGCGACGAGAATCTTCTGCAGCCGCTCTTCGGCCATCAGTTGTCTCCGGAAGGCGGTTCTTCGCTGGCCGCCGAAACTTCGGGCTCGGCGGCCGCGGCCGGTTCGGCCAACGGCGGTTCAGCCGCCATTTCAGCCGCTGTTGGCTCGGCTGCCGCTGGCTCGGTGGCTGGTTCGGAATCGGCGAACGCCATGCGGCGAATCTCTTCGAATTCCTTGAGCGAGGGCAGTTCGCTCAGGTCTTTCAGGCCGAACTGAATCAGGAATTCCTTGGTTGTCTTGTAGAGGATCGGCTTGCCGATGACGTTCTTGCGCCCGGCCGCGGCGATCAGCTTGCGGTCGAGCAGCGTCTTCAGCACGCCCGCGCCCTGCACGCCGCGAATCTCCATGATCTCCGGCGCCGTGGCGGGCTGCTTGTAGGCGACCACGGCCAGCGTTTCCAGTGCCGGCAGCGACAGCTTGAGCGGCGGCTTCAGACTCTTGACGAACGTGCGCACCGCGTCATGATGCTCGGCCTTGGTGGCCATCTTGTAGCCGCCGGCCACTTCGCGAATCGCCACGCCGTGCTCGGGCTTGTCGAATTCCTCGATCAGCCAAGTCAGCGCCTCCTGAACGCGATCCACGGGTTGCAGCAGGGCCGCGCCAATCTGCGCCGCCGTCAAAGGTTCCTCGGCGACGTAAACGATCGCCTCCACCACCGCGCGCAACTGCGCGTCGGCGAGCGAGACCGGCGTATCGTCCGCCGCCGGCCCGGCCAGCAGGTCGTCCATCGAAACCGGCTGCTGCGGGGTTTGTGTTTCTTCGGTTGGCGGCTGCTCCGTTTCCGGCGAGGCCGCTCCGGTTTGTGTTTCCAGTTCTTCCATTCCCGTCAAAAGTAATCTTTTTCAATTGTGGCGATGGGCTGCTCGTCCGCGAACACCGCATCGAAATTCCGGTGCCGCCGCAGCGCGATCTCGCCGAACAAATCTTTCTGCGTCACTTCCACCGCCTGCATCCGGACCATTTCGAGCACCGCCAGAAACAGCGCGATCATGGCGCGCCGCGAGCGCTGCTCCTCGAGCACGCGCAGGATGAAGATGGGCTGGTCCACCGCCACCGCGAGAAACCGGTCGCGCAGGTTGCGAATCATATCCGGCACCGTCACGTCGGCCGATTCCACCTCGTACACCGGGCGGAGTTTGGCGCGGTCCAGCACTTCGCCGAAAGCCTTCACCAGGTCAAACAGGGTGACCGCCAGGCCGGGATCGTCGTCCTCGCTCGAAAAGGCCTTGATCTGCGGGTTGGACCAGACGTTCTCTTCGATCATCCTTTTCTGCTGCAGCATCTCGGCGGCGTTCTTGAAGCGCTCGTGCTCCATCAGCCGCTCCACCAGTTCCTGCCGCGGGTCCTCCGCCTGCTCGGCATCCTCACCCAGCGCCGGATCGCGCGGCAACAACATTTTCGACTTGATGTGGATCAGCGTGGCCGCCATGTAGACGAACTCCGCCCCCAGGTCGATATCCATCTCGCGCGCTTTTTCCATGTACTCCAGGTACTGCGAAGTGATGGTGGCGATAGGAATATCCTTGATATCGATCTGCTGCTTGCGAATCAGGTCCAGCAGCAAATCGAGGGGTCCCTCGTAATGTTCCAGGTGGAGATCCAACGGCGATGACACTGCTATCACGATAGCACGGGACAGCCCGGAAACCGGCGGCGGGAAGGGGGCGGATCACGGCCCGCGGCGCAGAGCTACCAGCGATTTGGCGACTCCCAGCACGCGCTCGCGCAAAATGCGCGCTTCGGGAAAGAGCGCGCGCAACTGGCGCGGCCCGAGCAGGCGAACATCGCGCAGGTAATGATCGATGTAGAAGTCCCGGCGGTCGGCCGAAACCGGAACCAGCACCCGCCACCAGTTGAAGCGCGGAACCAGCGCGCGCTGCCACGGTCGCGGCAGCCAATGAATGAGCGGAGTGAGCAGATGCTGCTCCACCGGAAACCATCGGTTGGGCGTTTCCACCCAATAGGCGCGGCCCACGCGCGTCACCTCGCGCGCGAATTGCCGCTGGCTGGCCAAATCGCCGACGTGTTCGATCACCGAGTTGCTGAAAACTACGTCGAACGCGGCATCGCGGAATGGCAGCGCCCGGCCATCGCCCGCCACCCAGCTTGAGGCGCCCGCCAAGTCCTCGGCGGCGCGCGGCGTGTTCAGCAGCACCAGTCGCGGCGGCGCGGCCAGCAGTTGCCAGTTATCCGGCGTGCCGCCGATATCGAGCACGCGGGTCTCCGGCGTGACGCCCATTTCAGCCGCAAACCGCGCCATCCGCCGGCGGCGGAAATGGCGCGAGATGGCGGCGAAGCGCCGCGCGGCGGTCATGTCTCACCGGCAGGACAGACCATCGCCTTTGGTGGTCTGTCAAGCCCGGCTAAAGCACGACGCCTTGACAGACGACAAAAACCGATCGTCTGTTCTACCTCCAACTCGACCGCGAGTGCCACAAGAACTACACAATCCAGCCATCGGCCAGGTTGACCACGCGGTGGCCATAGGCGGCGTTGTCATGCGAGTGCGTCACCTGCACGATGGTGGTCCCTTCCTCGTTCAGCTTCTTGAACAGCTCCATGATCTCCTTGCCCTGGCTGGAGTGGAGGTTGCCGGTGGGCTCGTCGGCCAGGATCAGCTTGGGGCTGGCGATCACGGCGCGCGCTACGGCCACCAGTTGTTGTTGGCCGCCGGAGAGCTGGCTCGGGTACAGGTCGCGCTTACCCACGATGTGAAAGCGGTCCAGCGAATCGCAGACGATGGCCGCCCGCTCGGAACTTTTCACGTTGCGGTAAGAGAGTGGAATGTCCAGGTTCTCGTACACCGTCAGGTTGTCGATCAGGTGATAGCTCTGAAAGACGAAGCCGATGTACTTCTTGTTCAGCTCCACGCGGTCCTTGGGCTTCATGCGGTGAACCTGGTGGCCAACGAATTCGAACTCGCCGGTCCACGCCGCATCGAGCATGCCGAGGATGCTGAGCAGCGTCGACTTGCCGGCGCCGGAGGGGCCCATGATAGTGACGAACTCGCCCTCGCGGATCTCCAGATTGATGCGGCGGAGGACGTAGGTGCGCCCGTAACCGCCCTCGTAAAACTTCTCCACGTTGCGAAGAGTAATCATGATGTCCTATTCATGGCGCAGCGCCCTGACCGGATCGAGGCCCATGGCGCGGCGCGCCGGCAGGTAGCTGGCGAACAGTGCCACCACTGCCAAGCCCACTGCGGCCGCAGCATAAGTGCCGATATCGCGCGGGCGAATACCAAACAGCATGGAAGCCATCAGGCGCGTGAGCACCAAGGCTCCGGCCAGCCCCAGGGCGATGCCGAGGACCGCCAGGCGGACGGCTTGTCCCAGAATCAGGCGGAGCACGTCGCCTTTCTGCGCGCCCAGCGCCATCCGAATTCCCATTTCCTGCACGCGCTCGCCGACGTCGTACGAAACCACGCCGTAGATGCCCACCGCCGCCAGCACGAACGAAATCGCGCCGAACAGGCCCAGCAGCAGAGTGCTGAAACGGGCGCCGGCCACCGCCTTGGCGACGATCTCGTCTCCCGACTGGATCTGGCCCAACGGCTGTTCGGGGTCCAGGCGGCGAACCTCGCCCTGCACGCTTGCCGCCAGCGACAGCGGCTCGCCGCCCGTCCTAACTACGATATTGGTGGCCGGAGTGGGCCGCTGGTCGTATGGGCTATAGACGGTTGCCCAGTCTTCGCCCTGCACGGTCTCCGGTTTCACGCTGCCCACCACGCCCACCACCTCGGCGACCACAAGCGGCGACCAATCCAGGGCCAGGCGGCCGCCCAGCGGACTGGCGCCGGGGAAGAGACGTCGCGCCAGCGCCTGGTCGATGACGGCCACCGCGGGCGAATCGCTGGTGTCGGCGTCCGTGAACTCCCGCCCGGCCAGCAGCGGGATGCCCATCACGCGAAAGTAATCCGGCGTGACCGAGCGAGTCAGCGCCATAGGCCGCTGGTCGGGGGGCGGCGCGGGACGATCGGCGACGGCGAACATGACGCCCACGTCGAGGCCGGTCAGCGGGAGCGCGTTGCAAACGCCCACGGCGCGCACGCCGGGAAGCCCGGCCAGCCGCGGCATAACGGCGTGCAGGAAGGCCACGCGGCGCGGCGGCGCGGCGTTTCTGCCACCGGAAAACGGCAGCCGGACGGTCAGCAGGTTGGAGGCTTCGAAGCCCGGGTTGACCGAGCGCAGCCGGTTGAAACTCCGCGCCAATAGGGTGGCGCCGATCAGCACCACCAGCGCCAGCGCGATTTCGAGCACCACCAAACCGCTGCGCAGCGCGCGGCCGGAGCGGCCCACCGTGCCGCCGCGTCCGCTTTCCACCAGTGCCGCGTTCAAGTTGCCGGAGGAAATCTGCAAAGCAGGCGCCATGCCGAATACGAGGCCGGTGAGGACGGAGATGACCACGGCGAACAGCAGCAGCCGCCAATCGGCATGGACTTGCGCCAGACGTGGTAGGTTGGCCGGACCGAGCCGCGCTACCAGGCCAACAGCGGCGGCGGCCAGGACGGCCCCCAGCGCCCCGCCAACCAGCGCCAGCAGCACGCTTTCGGCGAGCAACTGCATGGTGATGCGGAAGCGGCTGGCTCCGAGCGCGGCGCGGACGGCGATTTCTTTGTGCCGCGTGGCACCGCGCGCCAGCAGAAGATTGGCTACGTTGGCGCAAGCGATCCCGAGCAGCAGCCCCACCGCCGCCAGTAGCACCAGCAAGGCCTGGCGCGTCTTTCCCACAATCTGCTCGGCCAGCGGCTGGACCACGGCGCGGTATCCGCTGTCGATCGCCGGATAGGCGGCCTCGAGGCTGGCCCCCATGCGATCGAAGTCGCTCACCGCCTGCTTGAAGGTTACGCCCGCGCGCAGGCGCGCGATTGCGGTGAGGCTGCGGCCGGACGCAACGCGCGGGTCGTTGATGTCGAAGTTGAGCGGAGTCCACACGTCCACGCCTGGTTCGATCACGGAAAAACCGGGCGGCATCACGCCCACCACGGTATAATTCAATCCGCGCAGGCGGATCGACTTGCCGGGAATCGAGGGGTCGGCGCCGAACCGGCGCTGCCACAGCTCGTAGCTCAACACGGCTACACTGGCTTGCCCGGGAGCGTCTTCGGAGGCCAGGAAGCCGCGCCCCATCACCGGCTGCACCCCCAATAGCGGGAACAGGTTGGCCGACACGCGCTCGGACTTCAACTCTTCGGCTTCCATCCCGCCGCCGGGGCCGCCGGTCAGAATCATCTTTCCGTCAAAGATGGCGGCGACGCCCAACACCGTGTGGCTGCGCTTTCGCCATTCGTCGATATTGATGCCGGCTGCGTACAAGTCGTTCTTCCGTTGGGGAATATTCTTCTCGAGGATCACCAGCAACCGGCCGGCTTCGCGAAACGGCAGCGGTTCGATTAAGACCGCATTCACCACGCTGAAAATGGCGGTCGTGGCGCCAATTCCGAGCGCCAGAGCCACCAGTGCCAGCGCGGCCAGACCGCGCGACTTCCACCATAGGCGCACCCCGCGCCGCAAGTCCCCCACCAGCGGGTGCATGAGCTGAGGTTAACAAACGGCGGCGGGCGGCGCAGCCGGGCGCGTCCTTAATGCTTGTCCGCCGGTTCCACCTGTTCTTCCACGATGCGGCCGTCGAACAGGCGGATGGTGCGGTCGGCGAACTCGGCGTAGCGCGGGTCGTGAGTCACCATGCAGACGGTGGCGCCGGCCGTGTGTAGCTCCTTCAGCAGGCTCATCACCGCTTCGCCATTGGCCGAATCCAGGTTGCCGGTAGGCTCGTCGGCCAGCAGGATCAGCGGGTCGCCGCCCAAGGCGCGGGCCACTGCCACGCGCTGTTGCTGGCCGCCCGAGAGCTGCGACGGGTAGTGCTTCA
>CAWJLI010000112.1:0-22426 GCA_963843095.1 Bryobacterales bacterium | reverse complement strand
GATCGTGTCAGCCAAAGATTGAGCAGCAGGCCGGCGCTGGTTCCGAGCAAGGCCAGCAACATGCTTTCCGCGAGCAACTGCCGAACCAGACGATTCCGGCTGCCGCCCAGCGACATTCGAATGGCGAGTTCCCGCGAACGGGTGAGGGCTCGCGCCAGCAGCAGGCTGGAGACATTGGCGCATGCAATCAGCACGACAATCGCAGTGACGATCACCAGCATGGCAAAGAACGCCAGGATCGGGATGGTTTGCCGGCCGGCATCCTGTTGCAGGCGATCCATCCCGCCGATCGCGGTCAGCTGGAGTTCTTGCGACCACTTGCGATTGACGTCCGGGTACACGCGGTCCAGGTCCCGGCAGATCGGCCTGAGGCGTGTGTAGGCCGCCTGGCGCGTCATCCCCTGCGGCAGCCGCGCATACAGCATGACCTCGCCTGGGTCCTTGGTCAGGTAAAGATCGGGCGTGAAACCAAAGCCGGCCAGCATGCGGTGATCACGAGGCAAAACTCCGACCACGGTGAACGGTTTGCTGTCCAGCACCAGCGTGCGGCCGAGCACGTTCGGATCGCCGGCCAGGCGCTTTTTCCAGAAACCGTACGTCACCACCGCCACGTTGAGTTCACCGCGCTCGATGGGCCGTCCCATGGCGACCGGGATTCCTGTCACAGGGAAAAAGCTGTCGGTGACGCGGGTTCCTGCCAGGCGATAAGAACGGTTGCCGTTGCGCCAGTTCACCACCATCCCGATGTTCATCCCGGCCAGCCCGTCGAATATGTGCGCGTCCTCCAGGAAGCGATATTGCGTCATGGGAACCCAACCGTTGCCGCGCGTGGAGATCTCGACCAGCGATTGCGGATCGCGGCAGGAGGGTTCGCTGAAGAGCGCTTCCTTGGCGATGCTGAATATGGTCGTATTGGCGCCGATCCCCAGCGCCAGCGAGCCAATCGCGGCCAGCGCCAAAGCAGGATTGCGCCGCAACGCGCGCGCCGCGTAGCGGAGATCGCTCGCAAGGTCCTCGATCCAGCGCATTTGCCACGCCGACCGCGTATCTTCGCGGCTTCGCAGCGTGGAACCAAATTCCCGACGCGCCTTGCGCGTGGCGTCGACGGCGGCGAGACCGGATTGTTCCAGCTCCTTCGCGCGAGCCTGGATGTGAAAGCGCATCTCTTCCTCGAATTCGCGATCGAACCTCGAACGTCGGAACAGATAGCTGAGCCGGTTGCCGATTTCCTTCCAGAGCGCCATGCGACTCTCCCGTTCAGGCGGTGCGCATCACAAGCTGAATCGCGCGCACCAGCCGATCGAATTCCCCTGCCTCCTTATCGAGCTGCCTGCGGCCTTCCGGCGTCAGCCGGTAGAAGCGGGCCTTGCGATTGTTCTCCGAAACGCCCCACTCCGCCGCCAGCCAGCCCTTCACCAGCATGCGGTTCAGCGCCGGATACAGCGAGCCGTCTTCGACTTGCAGCCCTTCGCGCGAAGCTTCCTTGATCCGCTTGACGATGGCGTATCCATGAAGCGGGCCATGGCTGAGCGTCCGCAGGATCAGCAGATACAGCGTTCCAGGAAGCAGCTCCGGGCTGGAATTCGGTTCCATTTTTCCCTGTCCAGACTAGGTATAGATCAGATAGTGAGGGAAGTCAAGAGATTTTCAGATCTGAAGTTCCTGGGCCTGCAGAGCCGAGAGTCGTCTCGGCTTTTTGCGCTTAATCGATCACCCGGTTGAGGATGGGCTGGTAGGCATCGATGCGGCGGTCGCGCAGAAACGGCCAGTTGCGGCGCACTTCCTCGATGCGCCGCGGGTCGCATTCCACGATGAGAGTCTCCTCTTTTTCGTGGCCGGCTTCGGCCAACACCTGGCCGAACGGATCGGCGACGAACGAGGCGCCCCAGAATTCCAGGCCCCGCTCGGGCGGCCCTTCGTATCCCACGCGATTCACCGCGGCCACGTAGACCCCGTTGGCGATGGCGTGCCCGCGCTGGATAGTGCGCCACGCGTCGTGTTGCGCCGCGCCAACTTCCTGCTTCTCCGCCGGATGCCAGCCAATCGCGGTGGGGTAAAACAGCACCTGCGCGCCGCCCAGCGCGGCCAGGCGCGCGGCTTCCGGATACCACTGGTCCCAGCACACCAGCGGCGCGATACGCGCATAGCGCGTGTCGAAACAGCGGAAACCCAGGTCGCCGGGCGTGAAGTAATACTTCTCGAAATACAAGGGGTCGTCCGGGATGTGCATCTTGCGATACATCCCGAGCAACAACCCATCGGCATCGAACACCAGCGCCGTGTTGTGGTACACGCCCGCCGCGCGGCGCTCGAAGATGGAGCCGATGATCACGACCTTGAGCTCGCGCGCCAGCCGCGAGAGGCTCTCCACCGTCGGCCCGGGGACCGGCTCGGCCAGGTCGAAGAATTTGGCGTCTTCCTCGCGGCAGAAATACTGCGAGCGGAAAAGCTCCGGCAGGCAGACGATCTGCGCGCCGCGGCCGGCGGCCTCGCGGATGCGCCATTCGGCCTTGGCCAGATTCTCGTTCGGGTCCACCGAGCACGCCATCTGGATGAGCCCGATCCGGAACTTGGAGTGCTGCACCCCCTTATTGTAGCGGGGTGCGATTGCGGCGGAGCATCGCCGGACGGGCTGATTTGAGCGTGATGTTCCAGCTAGTTGCCGGCCGTGAGAACATGCTCTTTACTTGTGGGGCAGGATGCCATCCTGCGCGCGACCCAGAGGGTACCCCAGCCAACCGCCGCGCGGTCCGATTGGCAATCGGACCGCAGCTTGCCAAGCTGCCCCACAAAGGCCCTAATATGCTTTCGCGATCACCGCGCGCCGGTCCACCGGTTCGCCAGTGACGATGCACTTGCCCGGCCCGTCGAACTCGTCCACCAGCGGAATATTGCGCACGGTGGCCTTAAATTCGCGGACGCGCGCGTCGCAGCGCGGATCGTCCTTGAGGTGCGCCATTACGAACTGCCCGCCGCCTTTTTCGGCGCTCACATCGGCCAGGATCGATTCCACCTCCGCGATCGAATTCGCCAGCACGGTCTTGTCCTTCAGCCGCTGCCGGGCCGCCCGCAGCAAATCCGCCTGCATGGCCTCCAGTGTGGCCGGCAAGCGCGCCGCCAGCTCGTCCTGGCCGACCGATTCCTTGACGCCGGTGTCGCGCCGCTTGATCACGATCTTGCCCGCGGCCAGGTCGCGCGGACCCAGCTCCAGCACCACCGGCACGCCGCGCCGCTCCCAATGGAAGAACTTCGCGCCGGGAGTCTGCCCTTCGCGGTCGTCCACCTTCGCGCCCACCTCGGCGGCGATGCGGTGGGCCGCTTCCAGCACCTGCGCCCGCTCGTTGTCCTTGCGATAGATCGGCACCAGCACGGTCTTCACCGGCGCCAGCTTCGGGCGGCAGCACCAGCCCCTTGTCGTCGGAGTGCGTCATGATGAGGCCGCCGATCAGCCGCGTGCTCACGCCCCAGCTCGTCTGCCAGACGTAATCGAGCTGCCCTTCCTTGTTCTGGAACTTCACGTCGAAGGCCTTGCCGAAATTCTGGCCCAGGTCGTGGCTGGTGCCGGCCTGCAGCGCCAGGCCGTTCTGCATCATGGCTTCGATGGAGTAGCTCTTCAGCGCGCCCGCGAATTTCTCGGCCTCGGTCTTCACGCCCTTGATTACCGGCATGGCCATCAGGTTCTCCGCCACTTCGGCGTAGATGTCGAGGATGCGCAGCACTTCCTCGAGCGATTCCTCGTGGTTCGCGTGCGCCGTATGGCCCTCCTGCCACAGAAACTCGGTGGTGCGCAGAAACAGCCGCGTGCGCAGTTCCCAGCGCACCACGTTGGCCCACTGGTTGAGCAGCATCGGCAGGTCGCGCCAGCTCTGAATCCACTTGGAGAAGAAGTGCCCGACGATGGTTTCCGAGGTGGGACGGATCACGTACGGCTCTTCCAGTTCCTTGCCGCCGGCGATGGTCACCACCGCCAGCTCGGGCGAGAACCCCTCCACGTGCTCGGCTTCCTTGTGCAGAAAGCTCTGCGGGATGAGCAGCGGGAAGTAGACGTTCTGATGGCCGGTGGCCTTGAAGCGCGCGTCGAACTCGCGCTGCAGCGCTTCCCAGACGGCATAGCCGTTGGCCTTGATGACCATGCAACCCTTGACGATTTCGGCGGGCTCCGCCATGTCCCCGGACAGGACGACATCTTGATACCACGCAGCAAAGTCCTGACTGCGCGGAGTGATAGGAGATTCAGCCATATGATTTGTAAGCTTGTCCTTACAGAGTACAAGAACCGGCGTCACACAAGAACCGGCGTCAGGCTAAGCATATCCATTCGTCCCCATAGATGGAATGAGAAGGCCGGTCTCCTGGCGGGATGCGATATGCTCCCGTTAGAAACGCACTCTAGGTGCAAAGGAGACCAGCCATGAGAAAGAATACACCGAAACGCCGAAGAAGAATCGACTGAGCCGCAGCCAGCTCAGCGGGAGCCTGACCATGGGCATCGACTTGGGAGACCGCAGTTCGCGCTACTGCATTTTGAACCAGGAGGGCGAGGTCGTCGCGGCCAGCGCGGTAGCGACCACCAGGAAGGATTTGAGCCGCGTCTTCGGGGCGCTTCGGCAACAGCCGCCTGGCGCTGGCGGAAACAATATCCGGAAAGCGCCCTGCTGACGGCGGTGGCCGGGGTGGCCGTGCTGTAAGAAATATCGTGGCCGCCCTTTCGCCCCGTTCCGGGGCTGGGAGGAAAATCCGGCTTCCACACGGCTTACGCCGTGGGCCATTTTCTTACGCCCTCCGGGCTGGAGCCATCATGCAACGCGTATACAATCGAAGAGTCGTGAAAACGCCCAAGTTCATGAACGAGGACGAGGAAACGAAATGGTGGGCGGGAGCGGAGGGCAGGGAGTTTCTCAAACCGCAGTCTGCCGCGGGAACCACGAGGAAGCGGAAGGGCTCGCCTCGCGTGTCCGGCCTGAGCCGCGCGAGTAGCGTGCGGCCAACACGTCCGCGGAGCGTGGTGTCCGGGCAGGAGGCTCGCACGGGGAAGACGGCGAAATCCTCAAAGCGAGGCAGACCACGGGCATCTTGCGCCCGTGCCCAGATCGCCACCGCGCTGACGACGGTCAGACGTAATGAAGCGTTCACACCTTCAACATAGGCGATGCGAGGCGGCTCCGTTCGATCGCGTCGCGCCCCACCGCGTCCCAGACGGGCCTGCATTTGGGATACACTGACGCAAGAGGCAGAGGCGCGGCTATCGCCGTGCCGGCATGCCCATCGGCCTTCGGCGGCGGCGGACAAAATGGTCCGCCACACCGGTTGCCAGACTTAAGGAAATATACGAATGGAACAAAAACTAAAGATCGCCGTGTTTATCGATTTCGATAACATCGAGATCGGCGTCAAGTCCACACTGCACCGCGAGTTCGACGTGGCGGCGGTGCTGGACGCGCTGAAGGAACGCGGCGAAATCGTCACCAAGTTCGCCTATGCGAACTGGGGCAGGCAGGAAGCGGCTACCCGTCCTCTCTCCGAACACGCCGTACAAATGGTGCAGCGCGACCCTTCGCCGCGCGGCGACAAGAACGGCGCCGACATCAATCTCGCGCTCGACGCTCTCGAAATGGCGTTCACCCACGATCACATCAACGCTTTCGCCATCGTCAGCGGCGACAGCGATTTCATTGCGCTGGTGAACAAGCTCAAACAGTACGACAAGCGAATATTCGTCGTGGGCGGGCGCGCCTTCACCAGCACGATTCTGCAAAAGAACTGCCACGAGTTCGTGGCCTACGAAGCCATCATCGACGATGCCCCGCGCTCGCGCTCGCATGAGCGGCCGCCGGTCGAGAAGCAACAGCACCAACTGCAGCAACAGCAGCCACCACAACAGCAGCCGCCACAACAGGGGCAGGCGCCGCCGCAGCAGCGCTCGCAGCACAAGCGCGTGGCGCTCGATCTCACGCAGTCCATGCCGCTGGTGGAACGCGCCCTCGGCGTGCTCGAGCGGCGCGAAGTGCGGCCGCAACTCGGCCTGCTCAAGTCCACCATGCTGCAGCTCGATTCCACGTTCAATGAGAAGGCCTATGGCGCCAGCTCCTTCACCGATTTCGTGGAAAAACTGCAGAAGGCCGATTTCGTCGATGTGTCGGGCGGCGAAGGCCGCTACATGATCCGCCTCAAAGGCAGCGTCGCCGCCGACAAGCCCGGTGCCAAGCCGGAGCAGGCCATACCGCTGCTGCGCGACGTGCTGGAAACGCACCGCCTGGCGGTGGACAACGGCGCCCTGGCCGACGATCTGGCCGAGTGGGTCAAGGCCGACCACCCCGCCTTCGACTGGCGCCAATACGGCTTCCAGGAATTCAGCGAACTGCTCAACTACGCGCAGGACAAGAGCCTGGTGCGCATTCAGGCCGACGAAGAGCGCGGCCTGATCGTGTTCCTGGGCGCCGAATTCCATCCGCCCGCCGCGCCGCCGGAGCCCGAACCTACCCCGCAGCAGATCGAGGAAGAAGAAGACGAGCCGCAGCCCCTGGTGCCCGGCCAACCTACCGCCACCGGAGAAATCCCCATCCCCGAGCCGCCGCCCAAGGTGATGCGCCGCCCGCGCGCCCCACGCAAGACCGCCGGGGACGGAACGCAGAAGAAGCGCGTTTCACGCCCGCGCAAAAAGCCAGTGCAGTAGCTGTAGGGGCCGGGCACGCCCGGACCGGCAGCGCCGGCGGTCTTGCCGCCGGTTTTTTCCATGACGAAGACGCCGGCGGCCAAGACCGCCGGGGTTACGGCCCTCCTCTTGTGTCGAACATTACTGCCGCCATCGCTACGCTAGAATAGTTTGGATTCGCTTTCATGGCAAATATCATCATCCTCGGCTCCCAGTGGGGAGACGAGGGCAAGGGCAAAATTGTCGATCTGTTCTCCGACCGATTCGACATCGTGGCGCGCTACCAGGGCGGCCACAACGCCGGCCACACCGTCTTCATCGGCTTGAAGAAGTTCATCCTCAAGCTGATTCCGAGCGGCATTCTGCGACCCGGGAAAATGGCCGTCATCGGCAACGGCCTGGTGCTCGATCCGGCGGCGTTGCTCGATGAAATCGACAGTCTGGAAGCAGCCGGCGTGGATGTCACGCGCAACCTGGCCATCAGCAATCGCGCGCACGTGCTGTTCCCGCAACATCGCATGATGGAGCGCATGTCGGAAGGGCGCCCCGGGCGCATTTCCATCGGCACCACCTCGCGCGGCATCGGGCCGTGCTACGAGGACAAGATCGCGCGCCGCGGCATACGCGTCGCCGACCTGCTCGACCGCGACGCTTTCCGCGCCCAGTACGGTTGGCTGATGGAGGAGAAGCACGCCATCGCCCGCACCTTCGGCATCGACGAGGAAGACGATGGGCGCGCCATACGCGACCAGTATGAAACCATGGCCGAGCGCATCCGCCCCATGGTGTGCGACACGGCCATGCTGCTCAACAACGCCATTCGCGAGGGCAAGCGCGTCTTGTTCGAGGGCGCGCAGGGAACCATGCTCGATATCGATCATGGCACCTACCCGTTCGTCACCTCGTCGAGCGCCTCGGCCGGCGGAGCCTGCACCGGCACGGGCGTCGCGCCCACCCGGATCGGCGGCGTGGTCGGCGTTTCCAAAGCTTACATCACCCGCGTCGGAGGCGGCCCGTTTCCCACCGAAGCGCACGATCCCGAGGGCGAACAGATTCGCCGCCGCGGCAGCGAATTCGGCGCCGTCACCGGACGGCCGCGGCGCTGCGGCTGGTTCGACGCGCCGCTGCTGCGCTATACCGCCGCCATCAACGGCTTCGACAGCCTGGTGGTGACCAAGCTGGACGTGCTCGACGATTTCGATACGATTCCGGTCTGCGTCGGCTATCGCGCCGGCGGCCGCGAGTTGGTGGAGATGCCGCCACGCGTGGCCGGCATAGAAAACGTCGAACCGGTCTACGAGCGCCTGCCCGGCTGGAAGACTTCCACCTTTGGTGTGTCTTCCTACGACGAATTGCCCGCCCGCGCCAAGGAATACCTGGCGTTTCTCGAAAGCCGCGTCGGCGTCGAGGTCGGCTCGGTATCCACCGGTCCCGAACGCAACCAGACCATCGTCCGCGCCGGTTCTCGCCTGGAAGCGCTGCTGCGGTAGGCCAGGCGGCAAATCCAAGGCATCCGAGTTGGCAGAGCGACGTACAGCCGACGCCGGGTCAGCGGCGATTCATCGGGTCGTGGCACGCTTGTCCGGCACGGGAAGCCCTTCACCGGCGGCCCCGCGTGGCAGAGCTTCCGCCATGGCTTCTTCCAGGTCCGATCCAATGATGAGTTGATTCACCAGACCCTGCCGGACAGCTTCCAGCACGACCTCCACATGGGAGGCGCCAAAGCTGAGCAGCGTTACGCCCGGCCGCGATTTGCTCCGCTCGGCAAATGCGCGCGCCGAGCACGCTTTCAGGTGCTCAATCTTGAGGCCCGTCCATCGCCTGGTGAGCTCCTGGACTAAAGGATGAGGCGCGGGTTCGGGGCTCTTTGCTCCGGGAGCGTTGGTCAGGCGCGGAAGCAGCACGCCACCGATGTCTCCGTAGATGCTGTCGGCCAGAAGTCTCGATTCGGCGTCGGACAGGCCCAGGAGTGGATTGCGTCCAAATCCCAGGGGGCGTTTTGACGGACCCGCAGCGGTGATGATCATGTGCAGATCGCCGGCGATTGGCGCCGCCATCGGGCGGGACGGTGCGATCCTTGGGCCAAAGATGCGCGGGTATTGCGGGACGAGATCGATGAGCCGGTCGATGACCCGAATTTCATTTCGCTTGAAGGTGCGGGGAATGAACGCGGGAACCAGGCCGAGCCAGGCGGGCCGTGTTTCATCGCCGTTTACGGCCTTGCTCAGCTCACTCACGATCCGCGAGGACGTTCGGTCGGCGTACCTCTCCTGCGAATCGATCAAAGGGTCGCCACAGAGCGGAACGAATTCAATGGGCACTCGTTCCCGGAAGGGACGCTGAGGAAGAATCGACCGCAGCGCCTGGGTTGTGTGCCAGAGCGTGCTCCCCCAGGCAACCCCGACTCGTCCCCGGACCTCTTCGAGCAAGTCACGGAGGGCGATGGCCGCATGCGCGGCAAACGTTTCAAATTGAGCTCCGCTCTCGGTCGCATCTCCCAGCGGCACCACGTGGACCGCCGGCACCGGCTGCCCATGTTCCCGCGCGAGATGGGCGACCCGATCGCCGATTTCGCGGTGCGACATTCTTCTGCGGACCTCCTGCTCGGTGGCCGGGGGGAGTTTGTCCCAATGGAAGGTCCTCTCGATGCGTATGTAGTCCTGGACATCCCGTAGAAGGCGCGAGACCACGGATTGGCTCAAGTCGAGCGCCAGGGCGATCTCGACCTGCGTCTTGCCCTGTACGGTGAGAGCGGCGGCAGCCAGCGCGTCAATAGAAACTTTCTGGGGAATTGGCATAATCGTTTCACCCTGGCAGATAGCATAGCATCGGCAATCCCTGGCAAGAATATGCGCGATGATATATAGATTGGCTATTCAATCATTGCATTTCATATTCTTGACAATGCCGCGACAGGCGCTTCATACTGAGACCTGGTCGGATTCAATATCTCGCCGTTTCCGGTGAGGTAGCGACCACGGGAGGCACTCAATGATCCGCGTGAGATCACAGGCGCTGCGTTCCGCGTTCTTCGCCTTGCCTGTTGCGCCGCTGGCGCCAGCCGCAATTTCCCACTCTCCGCGTCTTGCTTTCCCAATAACTCGGGAAGCCGATCCGGCCCGTTCGGTACCGCACGGGCCCTTGTTCGCAGGCATGTGCCGGCCCTGGTATGTCTCTGTCCGCCCGCGCGGGCGCTCTGGGAATCCAGCATTCAGTCCGTCATGGGTGTCAAGCGCAGTGGGGTGATGAGGCTTTGCGAAGGGAGAAATGCATATGGTCGCAGGCGGCAACGATGGTCGAAAAGAAAAACCGGGCGGCGCTGCGATGCGTTCGCTCAAGGGCGCTATCAACGACTTGGAGCGGCTGGATGAAAAGGTGGACAAGGTCCGCTGGAAACTGTTCAGGCTTGAGAAACTGTTGGACAAGCGAAAAGGCTCTGCCCAGTGGCCGCCGCCCGCGGGCGCCACGCCGAAAGGGCCCGCGCCCACTGTGCAGGATCTGCGCTGGGAGGACGCCGGACACGGCAGAGCTGTCGTAACCTTCGACAACGCGAAGCAGGTGACGCTGTCCCCGGGGCTCAAGGCGCTGATCGCCATCCTGGCAGCCGATGAGGGAGCTTCGCCGGACGATCTCGTGGCCTGGAAGAGTTTCGACCGCTTGGCGGAGTTGCTGGAGAAGCGGCTCGGCCACGAGTTCAGTCATCACGCTCGTTCGCAGCTTCTGTGGCGTCTGCGAGAATCCCTCGCGGCGGCAGGATTAGAGAGAGGCCTGATTGAAACCGACCCGGGACTGGGCGCGCGGCTGCGGCTTAAACGCAGGTCGCCCGCCGCCCTCTGCGCCGGGTAAACAGAGGAGCCGTTTCTTGTATGTCGCACACCGCTTGTGATCTCCGGTTTCCGGCCGTCAGTTCCCCGGATCATCTGTCCGGCGCTCTTTCACTTGCGCGTGTGATCGCACTCGTAACGGCGGCCTGCGTCCGCTTCTGTGCGATGCATATTGATGGCCGGCCGCGCAGGGCTCGAACTTTTGTCTAGGCGCGACGATAATCGCGGCCCCGCGGCGTTGTAGGCGAAAGAGGAGGTTTCAGTGGCGCATCTTTGGTTCCGCGACGATGACGATATCTGGTCCGCCATGCCGCTCGACGGGCGCGCGGTGGACGTTTCGGAATACCCGCCGCAGGTTCTGGCGGAGGGGTTTCGCCTGGGCGAGGACACCCGGGCAGCCGTGATCCGCGCCGGAGCGGGCGACTCGCCGGTCTGGGTGTTACTGGTCGCGGCGGATGGTGACGTGTATATCAACGGCTTCGCTCCGGTGGCGGGCGTGCGCGTGCTCCAGGATCGCGACGAGATCCGCGCCAGCTCTTCCCAGACGCTCTTTTTCTCCACCGAGACGCTGGCGCGCGTGGAGGAGTTTCCGGGCGCGGAACGAGCGGTCTACTGCGGCCGCTGCCGCCAAGCCATGGAGAAGGGGCAGATGGCGGTGCGCTGCCCGCAGTGCGGCATCTGGTATCACCAGACCGGGCAACTTCCTTGCTGGACGTACGCGCCATCGTGCGGGTTCTGCCCGCAGTCCACGTCACTCGAAGCTCGGTTCGCCTGGATCCCGGAGGCATAGGGGTATGAGCGGGAAATCCGTTGTGGTCGTCGGCGCCGGGAACATCGGTTCGCACCTGATGGAGAGCCTGGCGCGTATGCCTGAGGTGGGGCGCGTGGTCCTGATCGACCGTGATGTCTACGAGCCGCGCAACGTGGCGAACCAGGACATCCTGCCGCGTGATGCGGGAAAGCCTAAGGTCCTTGTGCAAGCGCGGCGGATGTTGAAGATTCGGCCGCGCCTGGAGGTTCATGCCATTCACGCGCCGCTCGAGAGCTTGCCGCTCGGCATGTGGCGCGCGGATTTGATCGTCGCCTGCCTGGATTCGCGGGCGGCGCGCCAGGCGGTGAATGAGCGGGCGTACCGAATGGGTGTTCCGTGGGCCGATTCTGGCGTGCTAGGTTCCGAATGGCTCGCCCGCGTGAACGTCTACGCTCCCTCGTACGCTGCACCGTGCCTGGAATGCGCATGGTCGGACGAAGACTACCGGCTGCTCGACCAGCAATACCCGTGCGACGCGGAGGCAAATGCGCCGGCGCCGAACGGAGCGACCGCCGAACTGGGCGCGCTGGCGGCGGCCATGCTGGCGGTGGAATGCCAAAAGATGTTGGCCGGCGAATTCGAATGCGCCGCGATTGGGCGGCAGGTCACATTCAATGCCCGCTGGCACCAATTCGCGGTGACCTCGTTCCGCCGCAACCCGCAGTGCCGCTTCGATCACGCCACATGGCACATCGAGCCGCTGCGTTGCGACGTGCGCGCGAAGCGCATCGCGGACCTGTTAAAGATGGCGGAGACCGTGCGCGTGCCGGGACAGCGATTCGCCCGGCGGCTGGTCTGCCCGAAGTGCGGCGGCGAGAAGCGGCTGTTTCATCTCGAAGGATCGCTCGGCGCGGCCCGGCGCCGCTGCGGCAAGTGCCGGCGGCCGATGGCGGCAACCGGTTTCGACATCGTCGAGAGCCTGAACCGCGATCTGCCGGAGGAAGAGCGGAGCAAGCCGCTCCAGGAAGCGGGCCTCCGCTACGGGGATGTGGTGGAAGCCGGTGATCGGTATCTTGAGATCGCCGCGAATGATGTGATGGCGAGCGAAAAATGAAACAGACTCATGGACTTTCCGTTGTGATGGCGGCCGGCGAGGCGGCACAAGGAACTAAAGGCTCTACGATTGGGGAAAAGATGAATCCTCCTGATCCCATCTTCGGCGCATTCCTGGAGCGGCAGGCCGAAGAAGGCCGTGCGCTGGCGCAGGCCAGCGACATTCTCGACCTCGATTGCCTGCCGACGGGCCAGCACTTTTTGGCTCACTACGCGTGCCGCGGCCTGGTGAAGGGGCCCGATAACGTGGAGCGGGAAGCCGAGGGCTTCCACGTTTGCGTATTCTTCGGCGCCGCCTATCTCCGCACCGTAAACCCGATCGAGGTGCTGACTTTCCTGGGCCCCCTCAACACATTCCATCCCAACCTGGCATTCGGCGCGCCGTTCATTTGTGTGGGCCGCATTACGCCGGGGATGCCTTTGGTGGACCTGCTCTATCAGGTCTACGAGATTCTGTCCTACCAGAAGCTGACACCGCGCGAGGACGACGCCCTCAATCGAGAAGCGTGTATTTGGGCGCGCGCCAACCAGCACCGCTTCCCCATCGACCGCCGGCCCCTCAAGCGGCGTCCCCTGGTGCTGGAGGTGGAACGCATATGATGCTCGATAAATTGCTGGCGCGATGCGCGGAGGAGTACGTCCGAATCGATGCGGACAGTTGGCGCCTCGCCCTGACCAACGGCCACTCGTTCGCGGCGTCGGCGCGGCGCGACGAAGGCTTCCTGCTGCTCGACGCGGACACGGGGCTCAGCCCGTCGCCGAGCGACTGGTTCCCCTCGCGGAGCGCTCTCGCGAGCTTCCGGCGGCGGTGAAGTTCGCGCTCCGCGGTTCGAAAGCTCTTCGACTGCGCGCGGAGTTCCCGCTTCCGGAAGAGGATGAACCGGCGGCGGACCGGATTCGCCAGCATCTCGATGGAATGCGGAGCGCGTTCGATCGGCTGCATGACTGGGTCTCCTGCGAAACTGCCGGGGCGGAGGTGGCTTGTCCGGAACCGGAGGGTAACGGGCAAGCCATCCCCGGCAGCCTGACGGAGTTGCTCAAAGAGGCCGGTTGGCAGTATCACGAACGGCCAGGGGGCGCGCTGCTGGCGGATCTCGAAACCGGGGGCCAGTTCCTGCAGGCGGAGATCGAAGCTTGCGGCGCCGGCGCGCGGTTTCGGGTGACCCTGTTTCGCCACGACGGGGCCGGCGACGCAGTGCAACCGGCGTTGTGCCTGTATCTGCTGAAGGCCAACGCCGCGCTACGTCACGCCAGGGCGTTTCTCCAGCGGCAAAACGATGAAATTTCGGCCGGTTTCGAAGTGCGCGTGGAAAGCGCGCCTTCGGCGATAGAGGCAGGCCACGCGCTGGCGGCGCTTTCGGTGGCGGGCCGGCAATGCGCGAGGGAAATGGGTGTTTTGAAGGACCGGGCGGTGGCCGGGATTTACCAGCCGGCGCAGCCGTCCGTGAACGATCGAAGAAAAGGAGATTGAACGATGGCACAAACAGAAACGCTGGAAGGCATCAGCCTGACAGTGAGCGACGTTTCCGGGCAGAAGGTATTTCGCGTGCCCAAGGCGCCCGCCGAAGCGACGGTGGGCGAGCTGGTGCAGAGCCTGCTGTCTCAAATGCATCTGCCGGCCAACGATCCGAACGGCCAGCCGCTGGCCTACCAGGCGCGGCTGGAGCGCGAGGGCCGGCACCTGAACGCCGCCGAGCGGGTCGGCGACGCGCTCGAAACGGGCGACAAGCTGATGCTGCAACCCAATATCGACGCGGGGTAAGTTCGACGCCCCAGGAGGCCCGCAATGCTGGTGAACGAATTTCGTTACGGACTGCTGCTCTTTCGGGAAGACGGGTCCGCCTTGGGCTCCGCGTCGGTGACGGTCGATTGGGAACCGGCGGCGGAATGGACGCGGTTCCACCATGCCCGGCGCGGCGCAGTGCCGCTCTGCGGGGAAGGAACCGCGTCCATCGAGCCGCTCTGGGACACGACAGAGGGCGAACCCTACGTCAGCGGCTTCCGCGTGGCTTATGAGAGTGGCGGGCAGAATGTGACCGCCGACTTTCCGTCCAGCTACTTCCGCGAACAGGCGGCCCAGACCTCGGCCGAATTCGTCAAACGCGGCAAGCTCGCGGCCGGCGACACTTACCTGTTTCAGGCGGTGGCGTTCGCGCAGAATGGCAACGGCCACGCCAAGCCGGCTGGCGGCCTGGCACTCGAGGTGGTCGAGGAGAAACCGGATCTGGAGTATGTCGAATCGCGCCTCGACGATTTCCAGCGCCGTTCCTCGCCGGCGGGCCTGGTGGATGCGGACGATATGCCGGTCTTCATCCCGCAACGGGTACTCGATGAAGCGGCCGCGCTTACTCGCGGCGCCGAAGGGCGCGAGACGGGCGGCATCCTGATCGGTCGTCTGCATCACGACGCCGCATTGCCGGAAATTTTCGCCGAGGTGAGCGCGCAGATTCCCGCCGAACACACGCAGGGCACGGTCGCCAGGCTGACCTTCACGCCCGAAACCTGGAGCGCCGCCAGCGCCGCGATTCGCCTCCGCAGCCAGGGCGAAGTCTACCTCGGTTACTGGCATTCGCACCCGGTCCGCGAGTGGTGCCGCGCCAAGGAGTGCACGCCGGAAAAACAGAAAACGTGTCAACTGGCCAGGGACTTTTTCAGCGAGGATGACCGGGCGGTGATGCGGGCGGCCTTTCCGCGGGCGCACAGCCTGGGGCTGGTCGTAAACGACACGGCGTTCTTGGATTTGAGTTTCAGTCTATTCGGCTGGCGGGAGGGCAAGATTCACCCGCGCGGCTTCCATCTATTGGAGGAGTCTCATGCGTAATCAGGCGCCGCCGGCCGATGTCGCCGCGGCCGATGTTTTCCAGGCGGTCGTCGCGCCGGGCGATATCGATCAAATCGTCGGCATACTTCAGCAGTTTCGCGCCGCGGCCCGCGAGGGCAGTGCCCAGGTAGACCGGCTGATGGTAGAGGAGATCGCGCGGCTGGGCGCCGGGCTCGAAGCGGCCCGCGCCGCCCAGGAAGCGATCCGGCAAACCATCGAAGAGCTCACCGCGCCGCCGTACTTTCCGGCAGTGTTCCTCTCGCGAACCGGGCCCGGGCTCGATTTGAATGCCATGGTGCGGGTGGGCGGAGAGGTGCGCGCGGTCGGCTTCGGCGGGACCGATCCGGGCGAGTTTCAGCCCGGCGACGAGCTGCTGCTCACGCACGAGCGGAACGTCATCTTCGGCAAAACGGAGTCGGCGGCGTTTACCTGCGGCGATACGGCGTCGTACGTCCGCCACGCCGGCGAGGGCCGGCTGGTGATCAAGGCGCGGGATGAAGAAATGGTGGTGCTGACTGCGGCGGCGCTGCGGGATGCGCCGCTCAAGACCGGCGACCTGCTGCGCTTCGACCGCAATACCTGGGTAGCGTACGAGAAAATCGACCGGCCGCGCGGCGACGAGTACTTCCTGGGCGAGACGCCTAGCGAGACGTTCGCGAGCGTGGGCGGGTTGGACCGGGAGATCGAAGAGCTGAAGCGCTCCATCGAGCTGCATTTCCACCATCCCGAAATCGTTCGCAAGTATCGGTTGCCCCGCAAGAAGTCGATTCTGCTATACGGCCCTCCGGGCACCGGCAAGACGCTGATCGCACGCTCGGTGGCGAACTGGCTGGCCAGCCTGTCCAAGGCCGGGCGCTCCCGGTTCATCAACGTGAAGCCGGCCGGGCTGCACTCCATGTGGTACGGCCAGACCGAGGCGAACTACCGCGAGGTGTTCCGGGTGGCGCGGGAAGCCGGCGCCGATGAGCCGGAGGTGCCGGTAGTGATTTTCTTCGATGAAGTGGATTCCATCGGCGGCGAGCGGGGCCGTTCGACGCACCAGATCGACGACCGCGTGGCCAACGCATTCATGGCCGAACTGAACGGCCTGGAAGCGCGCGGCAACATTCTGGTGGTCACCGCTACCAACCGCCTGGATAGCCTGGATTCGGCGCTGACGCGGCCGGGCCGCCTGGGCGACCTCAAGCTGCGCATCCCGCGGCCGGGCCGTAAAGCGACGCGACAGATTCTCGAAAAGCACCTCCCGGCAGAGATCCCCTATGCCGCCGACGGACACCAGCCGGAGCGCGCGCGGAAGGACTCGATCGACACGGCCGTCTCGATGATCTTCTCGGCCGAAGGCGACAGCGAGCTGGCGCAGATCATGTTCCGCGACGGAAAGCGGCGCGCGGTGCGTGCGAGCGACCTGATCAACGGCGCCGAAATCGCCTCCATCGCGCAATCGGCAACCGAACGGGCCGGCGCGCGGGAATCCCGCGGCGGCGCGGGCGGCGTGCAGATGGAGGATATGGTGAACGCGGTGGGCGATTTCTTCGCGTCCGCCGCCTGCGCCCTGACGCCCCACAATTGCCGGAGCTATATCGACGACCTTCCGCAAGATGTGGACGTGGTGCGGGTCGATCGGGTGGAACGCAAGGTCAGCCGGCCATACCGGTATATCAATGCGGCGTGAGGAACCAACTATGAGCGACCTTTCTATTCCCCGATTGCCCAAACTGTGCGGGGGCGATATTGAGCTTGGAAATTTCGTGATGGGGCTGCCCGACCGCGACACCGGCGCCATGGCGTCACGCGCGCTGCTGGCCGAGATCGAAGGCCTGCCGCGCCAGCAGAGCGTCTTTTACACGTCGCCGTACGAAGGGAGCTGGTCGTCATACAGTTGCGGGAAATCCAAGAGCGAGGGCCATGACGACTGGGATACGCGCGGTTCGAGCGCCCCGAACCCGCAGGACTGGGGTCGTAAATTCCTGCCCACCAACGGCGGCTGCATCTACATCGATCTCGACCACCTGGAGCTGTGTCTCCCCGAAACGCTCAGCGCCTGGGACCACGCGGCCGCCTGGCACGCCATGCTGCGCATCGCACGCAGCGCCATGGATTCGGCGAATGCCCGCCTGCCCGAGGGCCGTTCGATCCAGGTGTTGGTCAACAACAGCGACGGCCACGGCCACTCTTACGGCAGTCATTTGAACTTCCTGGTGAACCGGCGGACCTGGGACAATATCATCCGCCGCAAGCCGCACTATCTCGGCTGGCTGGCTTCGTTCCAGGTATCGAGCATCGTCTACACCGGGCAAGGGAAAGTGGGATCGGAGAACGGCGCTCCCGAGATTCCCTTCCAGATTTCCCAGCGCGCGGATTACTTCGAGACGCTGGTGGGCGCGCAGACCACGTTTGATCGCCCCATCGTCAATTCGCGCGAGGAGGCTCTGTGCGGGAGATTGCGGCGGCAGGGCGACGGGGCCGCGCCGGCTCGTCTGCACGTCATCTTCTTCGATAACACGCTGGCGCATCTCTCTTGTGTGCTCAAGGTGGGCGTGATGCAACTGGCGTTGGCCATGATGGAGGGCGAGCGAGTGAACCCGTCCCTGGTGCTGGACGACCCTTTAGCGGCGCTCGGCGCCTACAGCCACGACCCGACCTTGCAGGCCCGCGCTCGCCTGGCCGCCGGCGGCGAGGCCACCGCGGTGGAACTGCAATTCCTGTTTCTGGAGGAAGCCAAGCGCTTCGCCGCCGAGGGCGGCTTCGAGGGCTACGTGCCCAGGGCCGCCGAGATCCTCGAACTCTGGGAGGACACCCTCGAGCGGCTGCGCGCGGCCGACTGGATGGGCCTGGCGCCCAAGCTCGACTGGGTCATGAAGCTCATGATCCTGCAAAGAACGATGCGCCAGCGGCCCTCGCTGACGTGGGATTCGCCGGAGATCCGCCACCTGGATCAGATTTACGCGAGCCTCGATCCGGGTGGCTTGTATTGGGCCTACGAGCGCAGCGGATTCGCCGAGCGGCTGGTGGACGAGGAGCGCATCCGGCATTTCTGCACCGAGCCGCCCTCCGATACGCGCGCCTGGACGCGGGCGATGCTGCTGCGCACCGCGCAGACCGATTGGGTCGACAGTGTGGATTGGGATTCGATATCGTTCCGCGTGCGTGACGGCGCGTACTGGCCTACGCGGCGGACCGTTGACATGGACAACCCGCTGGGGATGACGGCAGCCGGGATTGCGCCGCTGTTCGAGAACCGCGGCCGTTTCTCGGACCTGCTGGACGCTATCGAAGCGGCTGCTGATGACCGCTCCCTTACGGGGTGCCCTGTCGGCCCGGCTCCGAGCGCCTATCGGAGCCGCGACCGTGAGGGAGCGGTGAGCGCGGATGTTGTGGTAGGAACCCGTACCTTGAACTGAATTCGGAATTGAAAAAGGAGTGACTTATGCGGCAAAGGGAACGGCAGGACAACAGGCCTCCCTCGGGAGGCGGCGGCGATTCGGGAGGCGGGCTAGACCATCTGCGGGAGCAGGCCAATCGCTTCCTGGCGGCCGGGGATGAGGCCATCAATCACGCTCTCGCCGACAGCGACAGCGAAGCGTTTTTGAGAGCCAATCGGCAACAAGGCGGGGAGTGATCCATGGTCAGGCCGATGTTCGGGGTGGAAAGCGAATACGCCATCGCCGGAGTCAACGGCAGGGAGCCGATGCGTCACGACGACCTTGCGAATCGGCTGGTGCGGGTGGCCCGCCGCCAGTTGACGCACCTGCCGGACGCGTTCTCGTCTCGGGGCGTGTTTCTGGCCAACGGCGCCCGCTTCTATATCGACTGCGGGTTCCACCCGGAAATGACTACGCCGGAGTGCACCACGCCGTGGGAACTGGCGCGCTACATCAAGGCGGGGAGCGCACCCTGGAACGGCTGGCGGAGGAAGTGCAAGCCGAAGCCGGCGCGGCCACCGAGATCATGTGCTTCCGCTGCAACGTGGAGTACAGCGGGACGGGCAGCACCTGGGGTTGTCACGAATCGTATCTGCACCGCGCCGACCCGGCTTCCCTTCCCGAGCAGCTCATTCCGCACTTGGTCACGCGCGTCATTTACTCGGGCGCTGGCGGCTTCAACCCGCTGGTGAACTGGCCGGAGTTCTGCGTGGCGCCGCGGCTGCTGCATATTCAGCGCGCCATCTCCGGCGATTCCACCGGCAACCGCGGCATCTTTCACACCAAGAACGAGTCGCTGTCGGGCGATGGCTACAACCGGCTGCACATTCTCTGCGGCGAAAGCCTGTGCTCGGAAACGGCCATCGTGCTCAAGATCGGCGCCACCGCGCTGGTGACCGCCATGGCGGAGGAGGGACTTAAACCTGGCGCCGGGCTGAGGCTCGAGTCGCCCATCGAGGCGTTGCATGCCGTCTCTTCGGACGTAACCTGCAAACGCAAGCTAAAACTCGCCCGCGGCGGTGAGGCGACCGCCATCGAAATCCAGCGCCGCCTTCTGGAATTGGCCGAACGCAACCGGGAGGTGCTGCCACCATGGGCTGACGGAATCTGCGCCTTGTGGCGGCTCACCCTCGGCCAATTGGAAGGCGCGCCGGATTCGGTGGCCACGGTTCTCGATTGGGCCATCAAGCACCGGCTCTTCCAGGACCGGGCCGCGCGCCGCGGCATTTCCGTGCAGCGGTCCGCGTTCCTGAGCTCGATCATCCAGCGGCTGAACGCAGCGCTGGCGGACATCGGCGTGAAGAGCCGGGGCGTTCGTCTCAGCTCGCTGCTGGCGCCCGAGAGCCCCGTTCCCCAGCAAGTGGCGCGCATCGAAAAGGACCTGGCGGCGGAGAAGCTGAGTTGGGACGATCTCGATCACTTCCTCAACCTGCGCGATGAGCTCTACCAGATTGACACGCGCTTCGGCCAGATCGGCCCGCGCGGCATCTTCACTGAACTGGATCGCCGCGGGGTGCTCGATCACAAGGTGGCCGCCATCGATCAAGTCGAGGTGGCAATGGACGAGCCGCCCGCGCTAGGCCGCGCGAGGCTGCGGGGCGAGGCCATCCGCCGCTTGTCCGGGCAGGGTCAGGCCGTGTGCGGTTGGATGTCGGTTACCGGTCCCGACGGGCGCAAGCTCGACCTGAGCGATCCCTTCGCGGCCGTCGAGGTGTGGAGCGGTCCGACCGCCCCGCCGGATGACGAAGGTGCACCGCCGCATCTTGCTGGAGATCTGGCGTCCGACATCCCAACTCGACCGGAAGGCACGCACGATTTCATTGCGCAACGCGCCTACCAACTCTGGCAGGCGAGAGGACGTCCACGAGGGTCTCCGGAAGTGGACTGGCTGGAAGCGGTTCGGGAGCTACGCGGAGGTGAACCTGCGGGCGATCCACCTGGCGATTCCGGCCGCCTTCACCAGATGCGGATTGCGTTGAGGGGGAGATATGACCGGCTTCGAACCCGGGCTCAAGGCCCGCCTGAAACAACTCAAGGTCCGCATCGATAACCCGGACGACGACACGCTGCTGCTGCGCAACGTGCCGGCCGACTCGCGGTGCTTCAGCAAGCCGCAGACGAGCGTGCTGGTGAAGCGCCCGCGCGCCGGGCTGCCCTTCCTGGTGTGCGTGGACGATGACCTGGAGTATCGTAGGTCCCGATCGCGAACTCGCGCGCACCTTCGCCGCGGCGGACCGCCAGCAGGGTTGGCGGGTGGTTTCGGCGGGCTCCCATTTGTGCTCGCAGGCGGAGGATGCCGTGCAGCAGGCGCTCGCCATGCTGGGTGCGCCCGGCGAGGCCGCGGTCCCGTCGAAAGTTCCTGCGAGGCCGGAGGGCGGCGGATTGCTCGCGCGGTTCGCTGTCAACATCAGCGCACAGGTGCGCGACGGCTCCGCGCCGTCCACCGTCGGCCGTGACGAAGTGGCCGAGCAGGCCGTCACCAGTCTGCTCTCCTGGCAGCGCCGCCTGCCGGTGATGGTAGGCGCGCCGGGGCTGGGCAAAACCAACCTTCTATATAAGGTCGCCATCCACCTGGCCGAGGTCCGCCCCGGCTGGGAGCTTCTTTCGGTGGATCTCTCCTGCCTGCTGGCCGGCGCGCTGTGGGAGGGCGAGCGGGAAAGGCTGCTCAATGCGGCGCTGGAAGAAGCCGTCGCCGGCGGCGCGGTCGCGCTGGTGCTGGAGCGGCTGGAACTAGCGGTGATGACGGCCCCGCTGACTCCCTGGCTGCTGGCTGGCGCGCTTGACCGAGGTGCGCGCCTGGCCGCCACCTGCCTGCCGCCCTACGTCGATAAGCTCGGCCAGGGCCCGCTAGCGCGCCGCATGGATTCGATCGAAGTCACCGAGCTCGCCCGCGAGGACGCTGCCGCTGTGCTCGGCCACCTCCGCGAGACGTTCGCGGCCCATCATCGGGTCGCGATCGACGCGCCGGTGGTCGAGGCGGCGGTGGCGCGTTCGTTGACGCTCGCCGGCCCCTTGCCCGATAAAGCCATCACGCTGCTGGATGCCGCCGCCGCGCGCGCCGCCCTGCTGAAGCAGCCAGCCGTGACGCTCTGCGACGTGTATCTGGCCGCGTCGCGAATGAGAGAAGTATAGCCAGCCTCTAAGCTGGATTCCATGCCGGCTGTTACCGATGCGGGTGCGCCGCGCAGGCGCTCCGTGCGTCTGCGCGAGGCGGTCTTAGGCTCGATCCCACCACCGCGCCGGACTGAGCGCAAGGGATGCAGCACCCGGCGATTCCTCAGGTTCAGTTTCCAGCCTGACGCAGCTTGGTTTCAAACGAATAAACATCCGGTGAAAAGTAGCGGCGGAGGCGGTCTTCCGCACCGCTCGACGCGTGTCAAATGCCCCCTTCGCCGTGCGGCATGGTTCGCGTTGCAACCCGGAAACGCAACCTTCTTGGGACTGTAACCGAACCGAATCCGCCTGCATGGTACTTGAAGGAAGGGGAGTAAATGCGACGAATCGCAATTGCTGTTCTGCTGTTGGGCTGCGCGGCTTTGTCCGCCCGGCAATTCGAGGAGGCGGCGGCGGCCCGCGTCATCGTCATCGGCGTGGACGGGCTCAGCATTGACGGCGTGGTTACGGCGGGCGGCCCTGCCCTGCGCGAACTGATGGCGCGCGGGGCGTGGAGCCTGGAGGCGCGCGGCGTGATGCCCACGCTGAGCAGTCCCAACTGGATGTCGATGATCGCCGCGTCCGGGCCGGAACAGCACGGCATCACCTCCAACGGGTACTTAAAGCGGATGCAGGAAATCGCGCCCGCCTGTAGCAATACGTAGTGTTTATGTCCTCTACTTCGTTCGC
>CAWJLI010000111.1:0-19099 GCA_963843095.1 Bryobacterales bacterium | reverse complement strand
CGCCGCTGCCCGCCGAGTTGGTCGACTCTGCGGCGCCACTACTGGAACGCGATCCACATTCGTGGTTCGACGACAGCGATGTCGGTCCGGTGCAGACAATTGCGGTCCTGTATTTGGTGACGGTGAGCGCTCCGCGCATCCCGGCCGCCAGCCCGAGCCAGTTGCGAGCTTGCCAGACGGCGGCGCGCCGGTTGCTCGCGTATCTGCCGGAGTTCTTCGATGATCGGTTGCGACCTCCTAGCGTCAGCGGGCAATCGTGGGCACAGGCACGCGCCGAGATGGAATCTGCCGCGCGCAAGACATTGGCGCTGAAGAGTGCACTCCACACCGAGAACCGGTGATCGGAGAATTGGGAAGCCTGGTTCCGCAATCGGCGCGAGCTTGCGCCGGGCCGAGGTAATTCGCCCCCGCTGCGCGCCATCGCCGCATCATCGTCGTCACCCGAATCGTCTGGCCGCGACGAGAGTCTGCATCCGGACTATCTGCGAACGGGTTCGGCGACGGAAGTACAATAGAGCTGAAGCCGAACGCAATCAAATGTCGCCCCGCCATGCATTGCGCCGTGCTGTTTTGGTCCTCGTGCGCGGCGTTGCATTGATCGCCGCCGTCACGGCGATCTGTTATCGAATTCACCTCAATTCGGCGTCCACGGCGTTACTCTTCCTGATCGCGATAGTTCTGCAATCTCTGGATTGCGGCTTTTGGGAGGCAGCCATCGTCTGTGTGCTGGCCACCGCGAGCCTGGACTGGTTCTTCATCGACCCGCTTTTCACCTTCAGGGTGGCCCACGGCCTGGATGTGGTCACTTTGTTTTGCCTGATGATCGTCTCGCTGGTGGTGACCAGAATTCAGTCCCGAAGCCGGTCGGAGGCGCGCGAGTCGAGGGTCCAGCGGGAGAATATGGAAAGGCTCTACCAGGTCGGCATGGAGTTGTTCGCCCAAGCGCCGTCCGCCACACCGGGACCGGCGTTGCTGCGGCCCTTCTGGACGCGCCTCGATCTGGATGCAGTTTGCCTGTTCGATCAGGCCACGATGGAACTGCACGAGATAGGAACGTCCCGCCGCGACTTGGCTTCGAAGACCCGCGATGGATACATCTCGGGCCGCAATCGAGCGTATCCGGAGCTTGGGGTGGTGGTTCACTGCCTGCGGGAGCGGGGCGGCGATTCTGGGCGCGATCGGCTTCGAAGGATTGCGCAACCCGGACCTGATGGCGCCGGCATTGGCCAGTCTCGCGGCGTCTGCGCTGGAGAGGTCGCGGATTTTTCGCTCGGCTGCGGCCGCCGCCGCCAGATGCGCAGGCCGAGACGCTGCGCTCCGCGATCCTCGATGCCCTGGCTCACGAATTCAAGACCCCGCTGGCCACCATCGTGACTGCGGCGGGTGGCCTGCGCGTCACCGGATCGATGTCGCCCGACCAGGCGGAATTGGCCGCGATGATCGAGACCGAAGCCTCGCGCCTTGGGTGACCTGACCTCGCGGCTGCTTCGGCTGGCGCGGCTGGATCGGGAAGAAGTCAAGCCCCGCCTGGAGCCGGCCGATGCGTCCGAGATCGCCCAGAGATCCGCCCGCCGGTATACGAAAGCTCTGGCCCGACCGGCAGATCTCGTTCCGCAAGAATGGCGAAGTGGGCGACGTGCGGGTGGATCCCGAACTGATGAGCCTGGCGATCAGCCAGCTCCTGGAAAACGCGTGCAAGTATTCGCGGCCCGATGCGCGAATCCTGGTCGAGCTCTCGACCGGGGAGAACGCCGCTGCGATCGACGTCTGGAATGACGGCGATCCCATTCCAACGGACGAGCGGAGCCGTATCTTCGACCGGTTTTACCGTGGTAAGGATGCGCAGCGAACCGCTGCGGGCTCGGGGCTCGGGCTATACGTAGCGCGCAAGATCGCATTGGCCCACGGAGGCGACTTGTCCCTGATGGATAACGGAGCGGAGGGCGTGACCTTCCGCCTGACTCTGCCGGTTTCGAAAAGTGAGGCGTCCGTTGCCGAGTGAAAACTGCAAGGTCCTGATTGTCGACGATGATTCCGCGTTCCGGCGGGCGCTCCGGACATCGCTTGCCGCCAGCGGATTCGATGTCTCGGAAGCGCGCAACGGGGAGGAAGCGCTCGCTCGTGACCGCGCGATAAGCCGGCGATATCGTGTTGCTGGATATCAATATGCCAGGCATGGGCGGCATCGAAACATGCCGCAAGATCAGGTGCCTTTCCCCGCACATCGGCATCCTGATGGTGACCGTGCGGGATGCCGAAGAAGACAAAGTCCAGGCCCTCGAAGCGGGAGCCGACGACTTTGTGACCAAGCCGTACCGTTTGCGGGAAATGACCGCGCGCATGCACGCGGTGAGACGCAGACTGCTTGCGTCGGAAAACTCTCCCGCAACCGTGCTCCGGGCCGGGACTTTGGAACTGGATTCGGAGCGGCGCGTAGTCACCAAGTCCGGCGCCGAAATTCATCTCTCGCCTAAAGAGTACGACCTGCTGTCATATTTGTTCAAACATCAGGGAGCGTTGCTCACCCATTCCCGGCTATTACAGGGCGTATGGGGGGCCGAGTACGGCGGTGAGCTGGAGTATCTCAGGTCATACGTAAGAATGCTCCGCAAGAAGATCGAAGACGACCCGTCGCAACCGGAATACATTCTTACCGAACCTTGGGTGGGTTACCGTTTCCGCAACCCGGCCGATGCGGAGTCTCCCCTATCCGACGGCGAGTGATTTCAGTTTTTTGTTTTTTTTCATGCCCTTTATGACTTTTTCATGGGGTTCGCTCTACATTTATAGGTAACGTCGAAGTTCCCCGTGCGCCTTCGTCGGCTACCGGCCCAGTCGATCCGGATCCAAACCAGTGGGCTTGGGGTATCGAGAATGGCACCGAGAGCGACGATGAAGCGACGCTGGTTGGGCCGGCTTGGGCGGATTGCAGGCCACGTAGCGCTGGGTGCGCTCGGCGTGGCACTCATAACGGCAGTTTGCTTTCCTCTGCACCCTGACCTCGCCATACCGGCATTCCTTTACTTGCTGCTCGTGGTGCTGCAGTCGGCCGTAGCCGAATTTGCCGCGTCCGCCATTGTTTCGGTCATCGCAGTTGCGACACTGGATTATTTCTTCGTCCCGCCAATTCTAGCCTGGGATATCAACCGTCCGCTGGACAGCATGGCGCTGGCTACTTACTTGGCGACGAGCCTGGTGATAACGCGGTTCGCCACGAAAGCCCGGAACGCCGCCCGCACTTCGGAAAGCAAACGCAGGGCGCTGGCTCTGCTCTATGACGCAGCCTGCCAACTGTTGTCTCTGGAGCCCGAGGCGGCCGCCGGTGAGGGATCTTTGCGAGTCCTGCGCCAGGTTTTCGGGCTTCGGGCCGCCTGCCTGTTCGATGCCGACGGCGCGCAGGCGCATTTGGACGGTGATTCGGAGTGCGGATTGGCGGAACGCACACAGGACGCATTTCTGGAACGTCACGACTATGACGATCCGCGCTCGAAGGTATTTGTACGCTGCCTGTGGGTGGCAGGAAGAGTCACCGGGGCGGTGGGATTCGAGGGCCTCCATGATGCGGAATCGACCATCGGTTCCCTCGCGACCCTAACTGCGGGGACACTGGATAGAGCGCGCTCCTATCGATCGGCAAGCGAGGCTGCGGCCGCAGCGCAGGCGGAGACCCTGCGATCGGCGCTGCTGGACGCATTCGCCCACGAGTTCAAGACGCCCCTGGCAACCATCATCACCGCCAGTGAAGGACTGCGCCAAGCCGGCGCCCTGGTACCCGAGCAGATCGAAATGGCGGAGATTGTCGAAAGCGAAGCCTCCAGACTGAGCCACCTCACCACACGACTTCTGCGCATGGCGCGGCTGGACCGGGCAGAAGTCAAGCCGAAGCTGGAACGCAAGGATCTTGCGGCCCTAATCGGCCGCACGACCAATCAATTGCGGCAGCAAGCCGCGCAACGGTCGGTTGCGCTGGATCTGGGACGCGAGCGCGTGGAAGTGCTGGCCGATTGCGAACTCCTGAACCTGGCGCTGATGCAGTTGCTAGATAACGCGGTGAAATACTCCAGCTCGAACAGTGTTGTGCGAGTGCGCCTCGAATTCGGCGAAGGTTTCGCCAGCATTCGGGTAACCAGCGAAGGCGCACCGATACCAGTTGAAGATCGCGAGCGCGTCTTCGAGCGCTTTTATCGCGGATCGGCGGTCGGACACGCGGCGCCTGGGTCGGGGTTGGGACTTTACTTTGCACGCAAAATCGTGATGGCGCATGGAGGGAGCTTGGACCTCGATTGCCATTCCGCAAACGACGCAGACACGACGTTTTGTATGCGGTTGCCGGCAGTCAAGAGCGAAACGCTGCATGAACTCCAAGCCTGTTAGAGTCCTGGTGGTGGATGATGAGCCGAGCATGCGGCGCGCGCTCCGCGCGACCCTGAGCGCCAGCGGTTTTGCAACAGAAGAGGCCCGAAACGGCGAGGAGGCCATCGAACTTGTTGCTCGAAGATCCATAGGCCTCGTACTGCTGGACAGCAACATGCCGGGTATGGGCGGCGTGGAAGCGTGCCGGCGGATCCGCGCTTTGGTCCCCAATGCCGGAATCGTAATGATCACGATTCGCGATACGGAGGACGATAAGATCGAGGCGCTCGAGGCCGGCGCCGACGATTATGTTACGAAGCCTTTCCTGGTGCGTGAGCTGGTCGCCCGTCTGCAGGCGGTGCTTCGTCGCATCAGAGTGGAGAGTGCAGAGGGAGCGCCTGTCCTCAGAGTCGGCAAGCTGGAGCTGGACATCGAGAGCCGGACGCTGCGCAGAGCGGGAGAGGAGGTCCGCTTGTCGCCGACAGAATTCGAGCTTCTCCGCTACTTCATGCAGCACCGGGACGTCGCAATCGAGCACGCCCGCCTTTTGCAAGCAGTCTGGGGACCGGAATACGGCCAAGAGCTCGAGTACCTTCGCGCCTATATCCGGCTACTCCGTAAAAAGATTGAAGACGACCCGGCGCAGCCGCAATACCTTCTCACCGAACCATGGCTTGGGTACCGCTTCCGCTCACCTTCGGATTCTTAAGGATGGCGTGCGCTCACTCCGCGTAGTATCCCGTACGCGCGTACGCCCGGAACTGTGGCGGACTCACCTTGACCTGAACACTGCGCCACTTTCCCGGATTACGACGCCGGTTTGGCCATATGCGATTACGTACTCGTTGCGGATCGCACGGCCGATCTTGAGCGCGTCCGGCTGGACGTCATCGGAAATGACGGCTTTGAAACTCATACCGCCGCTTCGGTCCGCCAGATCGCCTAAGAGAGCCAGGCCTTTCGACTGTTCGGTCAGTTCGATGGCCTTCTTAAAAGCCGGACTATCCGCGATACCGATCGTATAGATCTGGACATCAGACTCCTCGACGACCCGGAGTAACTCCGCCTTGGAATAACGGCTGTTGTTATCCATGCCATCGGATACGACCAGCAAAGCGCCCCTGCCTTTTCGTGCTGAGCGTAACCGGTTCAGGCCCATATACACGGTATCGACCAAAGCGGTATCGCCGTCGGCGTGGGCACCGACAATCCGGTTTTGCAGTGTCGCGAAGTCGGCCGTGAAATCCGACAGGCTATGCGGACGCGAGCCGACAGTAAGCAGGAAGATCTCATCCTCGGGATTTGCTATTTCGAGGAACGCGCGGAGGGCGTCGGTGGCGGCCCGTAACTTCGTCCGCATGCTGCCGCTGAGATCGAGAACGATGCCGATGGAGCACGGTGCGTCTTGAGTGCTCAGAGAGACAATCGTCTGCGGCACCTTGTCCTCCAACACCATGAAGTTATCGCGGGTGAGGCCGGTCACCGTGGCTCCCTTGCGGTCCGTTACAACCGTCGGCACCAGGACCAGGTTCACATCCGCGCGAATGATATGCGTCGCTGCCTCCGCCACTCCCCCTTCGGGACCTCTGGGAGCACGCACCGCAAGCGAGAGCGGCTGGGCGAACAGACAGCCGGTTACACAAACCGACATAGCGATGGTTTTTAGTGCCACTGCCAAAGTGTGCTCACCGATGTTAGTCACATACCCTCCTTGTCTCTTACAAGCATGCGCCGCAAGCCGTGAAGAAGGCATAAAAAGCCGCAACATTGTCGAGCTTGAGGGAAGTCTTTATGACTTTTTTACAACTCCTCCACCACACTGGTGTGTGGGCGGATCGCCAGCGATGCTGTGCGACAGCGCGAGTAACTGATCCAGCGACCGGGTAGTCCGGAAATCATATGATGGGTCCAGGCAGGATTCTGATTGTTCACCAGCGGAGTTCGGACTGCTCGGCTTTAAGGTCGGTACTATCGCGCGAACGGTACGACGTGATCGAAGCATCGCTCGACATGGGCAAGGCTCCCGTCGGCGTTGAGGACTACTGCCTTATCCTGCTGGACACGCTAGGGTTCGGGCCCAGCGCTCTCGGGTTGCGGCCAGCGCACGCGCGTAACGGTTCGCCGGCGCTTTCCATCGGCCCCGCAAAGCCTGGGCGGCGAGGGTCCGTCCGGCGCAAACCTCGCCAGATGCAACGCAAAGTGCGCGCGTCTCTCAAAGCGATCAAGCTGGGCGACAAGAGAGTAATCCTCAGCGCCCGTGTGGTCCGGGGAAGCCTTGGGGAGGTTCGGCTCACGCGGTTCGAATACAGCATTCTCAGCCACTTGCTGGCCCACGTAAATCAAACCGTGCCATCGCTGGAACTCGTCGGAAAGCTCTGGCCGTCCGATCCAACCAAGGGCGTTCATTCTCTGCGCGCATTTATTAAGAATCTGCGCAAGAAGATCGAGCCGGACCCAGCCCACCCGCAATACATCGTCACCGATTTGGCAATAGGTTACCGACTGCAATTGCCGGCTTCGGGCCGAGGGCATTAGTCGCAACTTACGAGTTATGCGAGCGATAGAAATTCCTGATGGCGCTGCTTGCAAGTCCATGGTTATGCGGATGATAGAAATTCCTGATCGACGTTTTCATGCATTTTTCACAGGTCATTCTTCACAATCGAAGAACTATGATTCGCAAATCGATAATCACTGCTATTTCGGCTTTCGCTTTGGTGGTTGGTGTGGGCGTGCCTGGCGTTCTTGCCTATGGCCAACAGGCGCCGGGAAATGTGGCTCAGGACTCGGGGACTTCAACGACGCCCGCCCGGGTGCAGTCAGTGTTCGGGGCCATCGCTGGCATTGTCAGAACTTCGGCGAAGGCTCCTATCGTAGGAGCGATGGTAACGGCGGCCAGAGCCGATGGCAACGGCATGTGGACGACGATATCGGGCACCGACGGCATATATTCGATCCCAAATGTCCCGCCGGGTGAGTATCTGGTTACGTTGCAAGCCGACGGTTTTCCGGACACGATTTCCAGACTTCAGATCACAGCGGGCCGGGCCAACAGAACCGATATCACCATGGCCGCGAATGCCACTCCTCAACCAGCAGGCATCACGGCGAATTCGAGCACACCCGGTGCTGACGCTGCCGGTGCGCGCACAACGCCGCCAGCCCAGCCGGGCGAGAAGGCGAAGCAGAGCCTGTTGGCGCGGCTGTGGAAACCGCAGCCGGCGCCCGCGCCGAAAACAAAGACAGCGCCGCCGGACACGGTTGCTTCACTGAAGTACCCACCGGTTGCCGCGTTTGGAATGCCAGTGGCCAATACTCCTACTGCCGACGTGGGAACTCCGCTTCCTGTGCCGCAGGACGCACCGGCGCCCCCGCCAGCTCCCGCTGCGGCACCCGCGCCAACTCCGGCTGCCGCGCCCGCTGCGTCCTCCCTTCCGGACGCCCTGTCGGCGCCGGCACCCGGTCCCGCAGTCGACAACTTCACGCCCTTCGCCTTTGCCGATTTCACCTGGATGAACGCCACGTCGCGCAACAAAGATACCGTACTGGATACGAAGTTCTTCACTCCGGAAATCCGGTTCGACACGAATTACATGACAGATTTTAACCAGCCCATCGATCACACCATCGTCGGAGCGACCGAGTCCTTTCGTTCGGGTGAAGTGCAAATCGAACAGGAGAGCGTGGGCGGCGACTTCCACTGGCAGAACGTTCGCGGCAGAATTTTGTTCATGTTCGGCATGTTTGCCACCACAACACCTCGCAACGACGCCAGCTTCGGTGTCGGCCAATGGGACCTCCGTGGCGCGTATAAGTACACGTCGGAAGCTTACGGCGGGTACCACTTCAACGTGAATCACGGACTCAACGTGGACGCTGGGATCTTCGTCTCGTACATCGGGCTGTTCAGTTATTACAATTTCGATAATTGGACTTACCAGCCATCGTACGTATCATCGAACACGCCTTGGTTCTTCAACGGCGTGCGAATTCAGTGGTTCCCCACGAACAAGTTGAAAATCGAACCCTGGTTCATCAACGGCTGGCAATCCTACGCCAAGTACAACGGGCATCCGGGCCTTGGCGGACAGCTTCTCTGGCAGCCAACGGAATGGTTCAAGCTCGTCGCGAACCAGTATGGCTTTGGAGAGGATAACTTGGGTCTGCCCCATACCGAGAGACTTCACACGGACGATAGCATCGAAGTAAGGTACTATAACAAGCCGGATAAGATGGGTATCGATAAAATAGCATACACTCTTACCGCGGATGCGGGATGCCAATATGGCGGGGGCATTCAGTGCACCGGCGCGCCCAGCAAGAACAAGGATTCGTTTGTGGGATGGATGATGTATAACCGGGTGTGGTTCCACAAAGACCTATTCGCCGTCACGGTCGGCGGCGGAGAGATGAGCAACTGGGGCCGCTATCTGACGCTGCTGCCGCCGATCAACGGGGCCGACGCTGTAACGGGTTCGCCGTACTTTACGGAAAACCCCGGCCAAAGAGCTCACATGTGGGACAGCACGGTCACTCTTCAATACATGCCCAGGGAGTATATCACCTGGTGGGCGGAGGCTGGATATCGTCACTCCGATATCCCGTATTTCGCAGGACGAGGCGGGGTCACACCTCCCGGGTTCCCTCTCGGCGGAACGAATGGTGCTCCTAACCAGTACGCCTGTATGAGCGGAGCGCCGTCCGGAGCCAGCGATCTCCCGACCGCGACCACGAATTGCGCGAGCGCCGGCGGCGTTTGGTTCCCCGACCTGCGTCGCAGCGAAGCGAAAATCTCGGTTGGCGTGATGGTGAAGTTTTAGTGCCACACTCGTGCGAGTTGAATTGCGGCGCAGCGGCCGGGCCGGAACCCGGTCGCTGCTTAGCCGTTACGGAGTAACGCATGCGTAAGGTTTTGATGCAGTCGCTCTGCCCGATCGTTGCCGCGGCTAGCCTGATGGCAGCCGATCCGGTTTGGAGGAACAAACCGGCCGCCCAGTGGACGGAAGAGGACGCTAGGCAGATCCTCGCTATGTCGCCTTGGGCGAAGCAGATTACGGCCGTTATCACCCGCCGGCTGACCGAGGACCAACTCAGAGACGGCGGACAAATGGGACAACCCCGCGGCGTCGGCAATGAGGGGGTAGACCCGAAGGGCAGCGGAGAACATATTTCACTGAATGTCTTCACCGGTCCCGGTGGCGATGATCGCAGTTTCCGCTCTCTTTCCCACCCAATTACCTTGAAACTGCGCTGGGAAAGCGCTCTCCCGGTTCGGCTCGCCGAGTTGAAATCGCATGAGGTCGCGCCTCTCACGTTGGACGGCGACGGCTATCGCATCGCTGTTTACGGCATTCCCAACGGCGACTTCAAGGGCGACCCCAAAGAATTGGGGAAACCTCTGAAGGGTTTGGCCGCTTTGAAGCGCGAGGCGAAAAAGGACGTGAAGCCGGTCAGCGTCGAAGTGTTCCAATTGGAAGACGGCGTGGTGGTGGTCTATGTGTTTCCGTTGTCGGCGGAAATCAGTAAGAAGGATCGGCAAATCCAGTTCGAGGCGCAGATCGGCCGGATCGTTGTCGCCCAAACATTCGACCTGCGTGAAATGGAGTTCATGGGTAAGCTGGAACTGTGACGTTGAGCCCTGCCGCATCTACGCCTGGCCTTTTATGCCTTTTTCATTCGCTACGCCGTATAACACGGAAGGTACTCTCAGGTCGGCGGACTGGTCGCCCATGGGCGCGGCAATGTCGATGTGCAACGACGCGGCTCAAATGCTAAGAAGAAAGTTTAAGCCCACGCTGCCAGGTTGCCTGGCTCTGAGCGGGGTTGCAGTGTGCACCTGGGTTTCCTTTCGCCTCGATCAGACTTTCGCGTTCACTGGATTCCTCTACCTTGTCTTCGTAGTGTTGGCTGCGCTCTATGGCGGCTTTTGGCAGGCGACGGTGGTCTCCATTGCCGCGGCTGCCTGCCTGGACTATTACTTTGTTCCACCAATATTCAGCTTCGCCAACAGCCCGGCGAACTGGGTTGCGCTGGGAGCGTTTGAGTTCACAGCGGTGGTCATCAGCCGGCTTTCGCAGCGGGCCCAACTGCGTGCCAAGGAGGCTGTCGCGGGCCGGCACGACATGGAGCGGCTTTACGAAACCTCGCGGCGGATTTTGCTCCTGGATAGTTCGCGAGAGCCGGGGAGTCTGATCCCCCCCTTAATCCAGGACATTTTCGACCTGCGCGCGGTCCAGCTCTTTGACGCTCAATCGGCCGCGACCTATCAGAGCGGCGAAAGCCCTTCGGTGGCCGAGCAGCACACTCGAGACGCTTACTTTCGAGGGACCGACACGTTCGATCCGGCAACACGAAGCTGGTATTGCGTAGTCCGCCTGGGCGTGCGGCCTGTGGGTGGCCTGGCGTTGATCGACACGGAAATGACAAAGCTTGCGGCTACAGCGCTCGCGTCGCTGGGCGGAATTGCGCTCGAGCGCGCTCGGACGCTACAGAGAGAATTCCGCGCACAAGCCGCTCGTCAAACCGAACAACTGCGCACCGCCGTTCTCGACGCACTGGCGCACGAATTCAAGACGCCGCTAGCGGTGGCCCGGACGGCCAGTTCCGGCCTGCTCGCGGTCGGTGGCCTGTCGGAATTCCAGACGGAGCTTGTCATGACGATAGACCAGCAGGCGAACAAGCTCGATCACCTCGCCTCGCGCCTGCTCAGGGCAGCGATGCTGGACAATACGGAGTTCAAGCCACGGCGCGAACCGTTGCTCTTTTCCAGCCTCGTGGGGGCGGTACTCCGAAAGATTGAGTCGTCGGCGGATCGAGAGCGATTCCATATCTCCGATACAAGCCAGGAGGTTCCGGTGCTGGCGGACCAGGAACTGATCCTGACCGCGATCGGGCAGCTCGTTGACAACGCTGTCAAGTACTCCGAACCGAGGTCGCCCATTGACATCCGGTTCGGGGCCAAGAACGCGGAGGTGGTCCTGACTGTGAGAAGCAAAGGGATCGTGCTTGCCTCATCCGATCGCGAGCGCGTCTTTGAGCGATTCTACCGCGCGCCGGAGACTCACCACCTCCCCGCAGGCACGGGCCTGGGCCTTTCGATTGTCAAGAAAATTGCGGACGCTCATCGTGGGAGCGTTTGGGCAGAGGGCGAGGCCAGCTATGGGACATCGTTTTCTCTGGCTCTTCCGGCAGCCCACGCGCACTGAGTCACGCCAATGCCTGCACCCCACGGAAACATTCTGATTACCGATGACGACCCCGACCTGCGTAGGGTGCTGCGGCGGACATTGGACGCGCTCGGCTTCGAAGTCGCCGAGTCACCCAATGGGGAGCAAGCTCTCAAGCAGGTTGAGGCGCAACAGTTCCAGGCGATTCTCTTAGATGTCAATATGCCGGGTGCCGGCGGAATCGCGACGTGCCGCGAGATGCGGAGGAGAGATCCCAGGCTGCAAATCCTGATGCTGACGGTGCGGGATAGGGAAGGGGACAAGATTGAGGCGCTCGACGCCGGGGCCGACGACTATATTACGAAACCTTTCTCCATCCCGGAGTTGGCGGCCCGCCTGCGCTCCGCCGTCCGGCGCTCCGCGACTAATGAGCCTGACCCGTGTGCACCGATCACGATTGGCGACATCGAGCTTGACCCCGCACGCCGGAGCGTTCGCAAGGCCGGTTTGGTTCTCCGCCTGACGCCAAAGGAGTTCGATCTGCTGCAGTACCTGATGAACCGCCCCGGGTTACCGCTGGCTCACGCGAAACTTCTGCAAGCGGTCTGGGGGGTCGAGTACGGTCAGGAATTGGAGTACCTGCGCACCTTCGTACATCAACTGCGCAAGAAGTTGGAAAACGATCCGTCGTCTCCCGAGTACCTGCTCACTGAACCTTACTTTGGCTATCGTTTTCGAGAGTTGTCTTAGTTTATGAAGAAACGCGTAGATGACTTGGCTGTGTAAGGGCAAGAGCCAGGCGCAAGCCTTGCAAAGGATCGCGTAGCAGCAGGAACGTTCGCCGTAGGCTTCCACGATGTACATTCGTCTTGATCGGATTCACCGGGCTGTGCCGGTGATCATCGGCGGCTTCACTCTGGTATCCATCGCAGTGCTTTTTACATGGGATGCCTTCCCCGGCTACTCCCCCTCCGAAGCGCATAACGTTCTTGCCGCGCTTCCGCTAGCGATGATTGCCTTAGCCTATCTCGTCTATCAGGCCGCACGCCGGCCTCCGTTCCGGGAGCTGGTGAAAGCCATTATGCTAACCCTCGCCTTTGTGTCCTGGGCAGCCAATCAACTCTGGTCGAACCTACGGCAGGCGACACTTCTTAATGACATTGCCATCGCTCTGTTCGTGCTCGACGTGTTCCTGGTTATGGTCGGTTGGCCGGCGACCTCCCCGGACGAGTCCTTTGCCGAGACCTACGTCGCTCCCAGCTATCCGTTGGAGAGCAGCCCGGGGCATAAGGACCAGACTGGCCAATAACGAACCCCACGCCCAGGCCTGCACCGCGAGTCACGTATAGAGGTTGAGACCAGCTCCAGAGGTGTGTCCCGCATGCCGAATCCATCATAAACGTCTTATATAGGGGGAATAGCATTTTTGATATTTGTTCCTCATGCCTTCCTTATGTCTAATGTCCTACTCTTTACACGTGGACTGCATGAGTCATGCCACGGTTTTGGAAATGGCCAGCGCTGAATAATGCGCCTCCGGCAGAATGGAGCTCTCTGATGAACCTTGAATCCTTCAGAATAGGCCTTCTGGTGCTCTCGATCCCAGTTGTGCTGCTACTGCAGGCATGCAGCAGCGTCAAGGGGGACACGCCGGACGGGGCGCCGCCACCCGCCAAAGTTGTTCCCTTCCCGGACGCCGCTCTCTTCTCGGTGGATCATCCGGAGCAGTTTCCGCTGGCTGTCGCGGCCGAGCGTCCCTCCACCTCCGAGCTGGTGGTCACTGGGACAGTTACCCCCGACGTTTCCCGCAATGTTCCGGTCGTTTCTCTCGCCTCGGGACGTGTCATGGTTATTCACACGCGCCTTGGTGACACCGTGCAAAAGGGCCAGTTGTTGATGACGATTCGAAGCGACGACGTGTCGGGCGGCTATTCGAATTACAAGATGGCGGTCGCGGATGAAATCCTGGCACGGGCCCAACTCGAGCGCACCAAGGATCTTTATGAGCACGGCGCCTTCGCGTTAAACGACCTTCAAGTCGCACAGGACACCGAGGACAAGGCCAAAGTGGCCGTGGACACGGCGGCGGAGCATTTGCGCCTGCTCGGTAACGATCCCGACAAAATGAACTTTACCGTGGATATCTTCGCGCCGGTTTCGGGAACGATTACCGATCAGGAAGTTACCGCGGGGTCTCTCGTGCAGGCGTATAACACACCGTACCCGTTCACGATCTCGGATCTTTCGTCAACCTGGATTGTCTGCGACGTGTACGAGAATGACCTGGCCACCGTCCGGATCGGCGATCCGGCTGATATCAAACTGAATGCGTATCCCGATCGCACTTTCAAGGGGAGGGTGAGCAACATTCTACCGATTCTCGATCCCAACATTCGCACGGGCAAGGTTCGCATAGAAGTGCAAAACCCCGGAATCATGCGGTTGGGCATGTTCGTGACGGCCACCTTCCGCGGACAAACCAAGGAAATGCACACCATCGTCCCGGCATCGGCTATCCTGCACATGCACGATCGCGATTTCGTTTACGTTCCGGCACCGGACAATAAGTTTCGCCGCGTGGAAATCGTCAGTGGAGACGTTTTGCAGGACCACACAGATCTGCAAGAGGTCAAATCGGGGCTGCAGCCAGGCCAGCAGGTGGTTTCGAACGCGTTGGTTCTGGACCACGTGCTAGCTCAGTGATGCTAACCGGGATGTTCGGGCTCCGGAAAGAGTGCCAGCACAGCAGCCATAAGACAAGGAACAGGAAATGATCCGCGCTCTCGTAGACTTCGCGCTTAACAACAAGTTTGTCGTCATGGCCATTGCCCTCTTGCTGGCTGGTTGGGGCGCTATCTCGTTTCACAACCTACCAGTAGAAGCCTACCCCGATATCGCCGACAACTACGTGACGATCATCACCCAATGGGCCGGGCGTTCGGCCGAGGAGGTGGAACAGCAGGTGACGATTCCGATCGAGATTCAAATGGCCGGGATGCCGCACATGACGTTCCTGCGCTCCGAGTCTATTTTCGGCTTGTCCTTCGTGCTTCTGATCTTCGACGACACTTCCGTCAACGACTGGAACCGCCAGAAAGTGCTGGAAAGGCTCACGCAGGTTAATCTGCCTAACGGACAAAACCTTCAGCCTCAAATCGGAACGGACTGGAGCACCACGGGTCAGATCTATTGGTACACGATCAGAAGCACAAATCCCCGGTATGACCTGATGGAATTGAGGTCGCTCGAAGACTGGGTTCTGCTCAAGGAGTTCAAGTCCGTTCCCGATGTGGTCGATGTTTCCGATTTCGGCGGCACGGTGAAAGAGTACCAGATACGCGTGGACCCGAACAAGCTGGTGTCGTACGGATTGAGTATCGGCCAGGTCGAGCAGCAACTTGCGAATAACAACATCAATGCCGGCGGCAGCTTCGTGGAAGAAGGCATGCAGCAAATGAACGTTCGCGCGCTGGGGCTCTTCACTAACGTGCACGACATCGAGCAGACCATGCTGACAACAAAGTCCGGGACTCCTCTCCGGGTCAAGGACATCGGCTACGTGGTCCAGGGTCCCAAGATCCGGCTGGGCCACATGGCCAGGGCCAACCACATGGAGGACGGGCGCATCATCGACGAGCCGGATGTCATCCAGGGCGGAGTGCTGATGCGCAAAGGCGCCGAGGAGCAGCCCACGCTGGATGCCATTCATAAGAAAGTCTATGAGCTCAACCATGGCATCCTGCCTCCCGGCGTGACGGTGGTTCCAATGCTGGATCGCACCGATCTGCTTCATTTCACCTTGCACACGGTAATGCATAACCTGACCGAAGGCATGATTCTGGTCAGCGTCATCCTGTTCCTGTTTCTTCTCAATGCCCGAGCCGCTCTCATCGTCGCGCTCACGATTCCGTTCTCCTTGCTTTTTGCCTCCATCTGGCTCGATCTGAGCCACATCCCGGCAAACCTTCTTTCCCTGGGCGCATTGGATTTCGGAATGGTGGTGGATGGAACTGTAGTCATGGTGGAGAACATCATTCGGCATCTGAGCCGAAGCCGCTACAACACCCTGGCTGGACCTCCGAAAACGGCTGCGGAGATGATCCGCGAGGCTTGCCATGAGGTGCAGCGGCCGGTCTTTTACGCCATCGCCATCATCATCACCGCCTATCTGCCGATCTTCACGCTGCAACGCGTGGAGGGCCGGCTATTCAGGCCCATGGCCTGGACGGTGGCCTTCGCTCTCCTCGGCGCCATGACGTTTTCGATTCTCATCGCGCCTGTGCTGGCAGCCACATTTTTCCGCAATGGAGTTCGCGAGCGGCGCAACCTGGTGATGGACTTCCTGGTGGAGCAGTACCGCAGGCGGTTACGCTGGGCCGTTCGAGCATCGCTGGGTTGTCGCTTGCATCGCTATCGTTTCCCTGGCGGGCACGGTCTATTTGGGCTTTGGCGGCGTCATTGGCGCGGAGTTCCTGCCCCATCTGGATGAAGGCGCCATCTGGGCGCGCGGCACTCTGGCGAACAGCACCAGTCTTTCGGAGGGCGAGAAATTCACCACCCAGTGCCGCTACGTGTTCGCCTCGTTTCCGGAGGTGACGACCGTCGTGTCGCAGGCTGGCCGTCCCGATGACGGAACCGACACCGGGGGATTCGGCAACACCGAGTATTTCGTCGACTTGAAGCCGCACGACCAATGGCGCCCGGTATTTCACAAGAACAAAGAGGAACTGATCGCCGCCATGAACAGCGCGCTGGAGAAATACCCGGGGGCGATCTGGAACTTCTCGCAGCCGATCGAAGACAACGTCGGAGAGACCATGACCGGCACCAAGGGCTCGCTGGCGCTCAAGATTTTCGGCGATGACTTGAAGCTCTCGAGCAGAAGGGCGAAGAAGTCACCGCCGTCATGTCGGCCATCCCGGGCATGCATGACGTCAAGCTGTTGCGCGATTTCGGCCAGCCGAATCTCGATTTCACCATCGACCGCAGGCAGGCGGCTCGTTTTGGAATCAACGTGGCAGACATACAAGACGCCGTCCAGACGGCCGTGGGCGGCAACGCGGTGAGTCAAGTGCTGATCGGCGAGCAGCGGTACGACGTGGTGGTGCGCTACCAGGAGCCCTATCGGAATACCCAGCAGGCCATCGCAAAGGTTCGCCTGCTTTCCCCTTCGCGGAGAGCGGGTGTCCCTGGCGCAGTTGACTAACGTCGAGGTCAAGGACGGCGCGTACGACATCTACCGCGAAGGCAACAGCCGCTATGTGGCAATAACCTTCAACGTAAGAGGCCGGGATCTGGGGACCACGGTCGAAGACGCCATCAAACAGATTGGTCAAAAAGTGAAGATGCCGCCGGGCTATACCATCGGTTGGTCGGGCGAATACGAGAGCGAAAAGCGCGCGGAAGCGCGGCTGGCTCTCATCGTCCCGATAACGATCCTCGTCATCTTCATCATTCTCTACACCATGTTTCGCTCTTACAAATGGGCGCTGCTGATTCTGCTTGAACGTCGGCCTGGCGCGCGTCGGCGGCTTCCTGGCCCTTTTGATTACCGGGACTTACCTCAGCGTGTCGTCGGGTGTGGGCATGTTGGCGCTCTTTGGCGTATCGGTACAAACCGGCGTCATCATGCTCGAATACATTAACCAGCTCAGAGCCAGAGGGCACTCGATCGAGGATGCCGCCGTGGATGGCGCGGTCCTCAGGCTTCGTCCCATCATGATGACCATGCTGGTGGCGACTCTTGGACTGCTCCCGGCCGCGCTTTCGCACGACATCGGATCCGATTCGCAGCGGCCGTTCGCGATTGTGATCGTCGGCGGCCTGATTTCCGACCTGCTGTTGAGCATTGTTCTGTTGCCTACGTTCTATGTCTGGATCGCGCGTGACGGCGATCAACTTCCCGAACCGGAAGGTTCCTTCGAGGGCCAATGAGTACTGAGCGCGAGATACTACGTATGAAGGGTTGCCGCACTACCGTTGTCGCCGCCATCGCGCTCAGCAGCTTGGCGTTGCATTCGGCGTTCGCGCAGGCTCCCGTCAAGATCACGCTGGACCAGGCCATCGATCTGGCGCTGAAGCACAACCACACCTTGCAAGCCGCGCGGACCACTATCCAACAGAGCCAGGCCGCGGAAATCACCGCCTATCTGCGCCCGAATCCGACGTTTTTCACCGACTGGGAATACCTGCCGATTGCGAAACCGCCAGGCGAGTCGGTGGCAGCGTACCTGCAAGGCTCGACCGAAGGCGACATGGGGCTGAGTTACCTGATTGAACGAGGCAAGAAACGCCAGCGGCGCCTGCAAGCCGCCAGGGACGCGACAGCCGTGACGCGCTCGCAGGTATTCGACAACGAGCGCACCCTGGGATTTCAGGTCGCCCAGCTCTTCTACAACGTCCTGCTGGCGGAATCGGTTCTGGACTTGGCGAACACCGATCTGAAAAGCTTTCAAGCCACCGTGGATATCAGCGAGCGCCAATACAAAATCGGCGCCATTAGCCAGAACGATTACCTGCAGATCAAGCTTCAGTTGGTGCAGTTTCAGACCAACGCGGAACAGGCGATACTCGCGCGGGATCAGGCGCTTTCGGACCTCCGGCAACAGCTAGGTTACGAATCGGTGCCTGCCGATTACGGTGTCGTCGGCGACTTCGAATACCGGCCGCTGGTGGTCACTCTCGAAGAATTGCAGTTGAAAGCGCTTCAGAATCGCCCGGATCTGCGCGCTGCGCTGCTGGGCGTGACCGCTGCTAACAGCCAATACGCGCTGGCCAAGGCGAACGGAAAGCAGGATCCCACCGTCTCGGCCAATTACTCGCACGTCAACGGCATCAATGCGATCACTTGGTCGTTCAGTATTCCGCTGGCGATATTTGATCGAAACCAGGGCAATATTGCGCAGACGCGCGTTGCCATACGGCAAGCGGAGGAGCAGCAGAAGGCGGCCAACGGACAGGTACTGACCGACGTAAGAGACGCGTATGTTGGGGTGGAATCGAACGGCCGCGTGACGAAGATATATGTCTCAGGCGTCCTCAACGACGCCAAGCTAAGCCGCGATATCAGCGAATACTCGTACCGCCATGGCGCCACAGCGCTGCTCGACTTCCTGGTCGCCCAGCGGAACTATGACGCCATCGAGTTGGCCTACCGTCAGTCCTTGGCCGCTTACCTGACGTCGATCGAACAGCTTCGCCAGGCGGTGGGATCCAGGAGTTTGCAGTGATGAAAAAAGCAGAAGTTCGCGCTCGCATTGAGGAAATCGGCATCATCCCCGGCATTCGCGTATCCACACCGGAGCGTGCCCGTTTCGCCGCGGAGATGGTCAACCGTGCCGGTATTCCCATCGTGGAGATCACCATGACGGTTCCTCGCGCACTCGATGTGATTTCCCACCTGGCCAAGACCCTCCCGGAAATGGCCGTAGGAGCGGGTACCGTCCTGGATACCGAAACGGCGTGGCGCTGCCTGGACGCCGGCGCTACGTTCTTGACGAGCACGGGACTCGTTCCGGAGGTTGTGGATTTCGCGCTAAAGCACGATCTCGTCGTTTTCCCTGGCGCGATGACCCCAACGG
>CAWJLI010000110.1:0-32007 GCA_963843095.1 Bryobacterales bacterium | reverse complement strand
ACCTGGCTGCGAGCTGTGCCGCTCGAAAACGTGGGTGTGTGGGCCGAAGTGCTGCTCTCGGCCGAGATTTCGAGCCCGGTGACTTTCGGCTGGCGCCGGCCGGTGATTTTGTTGCCGGAACGATTTCCGCAACTGAGCGAGGCCATGCAACAGGCCATCCTGTGCCACGAGAACCTGCACGTGGAGCGGCGCGACTGGCTTTTCACCGTGGCCGAGGAACTGGTGCGCGCCGCGCTCTGGTTTCATCCGGCCATCTGGTGGCTGCTGGGCGAAATTCAACTGGCGCGGGAGCAAGCGGTGGATTGGCAAGTCGTCCAAATCACGCAATCGCGCGATCCCTACGTGGATGCGCTGCTCGAGATGGCCGGCGCGCGGCCGGAACTGGATCTGGCACCGGCGCCGCTGTTCCTGCGCAAAAGGCATCTGAAACAAAGAGTGGTCGAAATCATTCGGGAGGCGACGATGTCGAAGACGCGATGGATCTCCGGTCTCGCCGTAAGCCTGGTATTCCTGGTCGCCGCGTGCTGGCTGGTGACGGGCGCATTCCCGCTGGCGGCCGCGCCGCAGATGGTGACGGACGCCCCAGGCGTAGCGGTGGATCTCGGAGGCGCGCAACTCATACACCGCGCGGGAGTCGAGTATCCCGCAGGCGCGATCGGCAAAGGCGTGGAAGGAACCGTGGTGGCCCAGGTCAAGCTCGACGACAACGGCGCGGTGATGGATGCCCGTATCCTGAGCGGCCCGGATGAGCTGCGCAAAACGGTGCTCGAATCGGTGCTGAACTGGCACTTTGCCACGGATGCGGCGGGAGGGACGCGCCAGGTCAGCGTCACCTTCGAGTTGCCGCCGGAAGGCGCGGCGGCTCCGTCGACAGGCGTGGCCGCCAGCGTTGCGGCGGCGGGCGTGATTGGTGGAATCGTGGGTGGCGTGCCGGACGGAGCCGTCGGCGGTGCCAGGTCTTACGGCCCTTACGGCAACATAGTAGCCGATCGGATGATGATCAACAACAGCGAGATGTATGTTTCGTCGACCAGCGTGCTCAAGAGCATCACCGTGAGCGGGATCTCCGATCAGGCGAAGGCCGATCTGTTGGCGCGCCTGCCAGTCCACGAAGGCGACACGCTGCCTGCGAAGATTTCGGACGTGATGGACAAAGTCGGCCAGGCTGTCGCGGCGTTCGATCAGCACCTGCGTGTCGGCATCAACATACACAACGGCATCGCCGCGATGCGGATCTCGCCGGATGAGCGGACGTCGTCCGGAAACAGCGATGCACCGGTGCAGGGAGGGGGTCGTCTGGTCATTTCCCACGAGCCCGGGGGCGAAGAGCAGATCGGCACACCGTCGCCCGAAGACGTCGAAAAGCTGGTGGGCGTCGCGGCGGGCGGCAATTTTCAGCAACCCCGCTTGCTCTACCGTGTCGCTCCGGAGTATCCGTCGTTGGCGAAGCAAATGGGCATCCGGGGGACCGTCGAGCTGTCCGCCCTCATTGGCAAGGACGGAAGGGTGCAGGGTCTGAAGGTCGTGCGCGGCCATCCTCTGCTGGTTCAGTCAGCGGTGGAAGCGGTCAGGAATTGGGTCTACCAGCCTGTCTTGGTCAATGGCGAGCCGGTGGAAGCAAGGACGACCGTCACCCTCACCTTCGCGCCGCAATCGTCCGAGGACAGCCAAACGCCCGCGCGGATTCAAGCGGGCAGCGTTTTAGAGGGCCCCGCCTTGGTCTATCGTCTCGAGCCGGAGTATCCGCAGGCGGCGAAACAAATGCATGCCCAGGGGACTGTGGTGCTGTCCGCTCTCATTGGCAAGGATGGCAGGGTGCAGGATCTGCAGGTCGTGAGCGGCCATCCCCTGCTGTGCCAGGCGGCTAAAGCTGCGGTCTGGAAATGGAGATACAGGCCTACCTTGATCAATGGCGAGCCGGTAGAAGTGAAGACGACGATCGATATCAACTTCACGCTGCCGCCCTCCGAAAACGGTGAAACGTCTGCACGGATTCAAGTGGGCAGCGTTCTTTCGGGCGACAATTTGATCTTTTCCGTCAGGCCGGTTTATCCGCCCGAGGCAAAACAGGCAGGTATCCAGGGAGTCGTGCAGCTTTCCGCCACGATTGGCAAAGACGGGAAGGTCGAGAATCTCACGCCGGTGAGCGGCCCTCCGCTGCTGGTGCAAGCGGCGCTGGACGCGGTCAAGCAGTGGGTCTACAAACCCACGATGCTCAACGGCGAGCCGGTGGAAGTGAAGACCATCATCGACGTCAACTTCACGCTGCAGTAGGGGCCATGCTATTCGCCTCGCAATTTGCCAGCGATGGCGGCGCCGCGGGCGAACTCTTCCTGAAGCTGGCGCGTGCGCAGGTTTTCGCGCAGATGTTCCAACTTCTGAATGTAGAAGCCGAGGGCGTGCTCGATGTGATCGGTGTTGGTGGCCAGGATGTCGCGCCACAGGTCATAGGAGCTCAGCGCCAGGCGGGTCATATCGAGCAGGCCGGGGCCTGCAACTTCGACTTTCGCGCCGGCGGGGAGACGATCGGCCAGCGTGGCGGCGAGCGCGGTGGAAGCAAGCTGCGGCACGTGCGAGGTGAGTGCTACCAGGCGGTCATGCTGGTCGCAATCGAGCGTCACCAGGCGCGCGCCGAAGCGTCCCAGCCAGGAGGTGAAATCGCGCGCCGCGGGGGTCTCCAGTTCCGCCGGATCGTCCGGCGTAAGCACCCAGGTGCGGCCGCGGAAGAGACCGGCATCGGCCGCGGCGGCGCCGCGTTTTTCCTTGCCGGCCATGGGGTGGCCTCCGAGGAACTGGCCGCGGCTGATGGTCTGCCGCGCCAGATCGACGATCTCGCACTTGGTGCTGCCGGCATCGGTCACCAGCGTGCCCGGCTGCAGCAAAGGATCGAGATGACGGATAGTGTCAAGGATGCGGCCGATGGCCTGCGAGAGGAAGACGAGGTCGGTCTCCGCGACGGCTTCCGCCAGCGGCGCGCCGCGGTCGATAGCGCCGGCGGCGACCGCTTCGGCAATGGCGCGCGGCGAGCTGACGCCCACGATGGGGCCGTCAAACCCGACTTCGCGCAGAGCCAGGCCGAACGATGAGCCGATCAGGCCGGTCCCGACAATCGTTACGTGCTTCATGAAATGTTTAGTGTAGCGCCCGCAAGCGGTAGGACAGGCCATTGCTTTCCTGGCCTGTCATGCCTCACCAAAACGCAACACTTGAACAGACGACAAAAGCCGATGGTCTGTCCTACTAAATGCTTCTTCCCACCGCGGGGGCGATGATCCGCAATTGCACCATCAGCTCGGTGAATTGTTCCGGCCGCAGGGACTGCGCCCCATCGCTCAAGGCGCGATCCGGATCGGGATGGACTTCCACCAGCAGCCCGTCGGCGCCGGCGGCTACGGCGGCGCGCGCCATCGGCGCAACCTTGTCGCGCCGGCCGGTGGCGCTGGATGGGTCGGCCACAATCGGCAGGTGCGAGAGTTTCTTGACCACCGGGATGGCGGAGATATCCATCGTGTAGGTGGTGTAGGTTTCGAACGTGCGGATGCCGCGCTCGCACAGGATCACATCGTAGTTGCCGCCGGCCAGGATGTATTCGGCGGAAAGCAGAAGCTCCTCGATGGTAGCGGCGATGCCGCGTTTCAGCAGCACCGGCTTGCGCTGACGCCCGAGTTCGCGCAGCAGGTTGAAGTTCTGCATGTTGCGCGCGCCGATTTGCAGGATGTCGGCGTACCGGCTCAGCAGCGGGACCTGCGTAATGTCCATCACTTCGCTCACCACCAGCAGGCCGTGGCGATCGGCGGCAGCGCGCAGCAGCGCAAGACCTTCCTCGCCGAGGCCCTGAAATCCGTAAGGTGAGCTGCGCGGTTTGAAAACGCCGCCACGGATCACGGCCGCGCCGGCCGCGGCCACAATTTCGGCGCATCGTTCAATCTGGTCGCGGCTTTCCACGCTCGATGGCCCGGCCATCACCACCACCCTGCCGCCGCCGAATTCGCAGCCGCCCACTTTGACGACCGTCCCGCCGGGACGAAAATGGCGGCTGGCGAGCTTGTACGGCGATGCGATGCGATGCGCTTCCTTCACGCCATCCATCACCTCGAACACTGCCAGGTCGAACTCCGGCTTGCCACCCACCCCGCCGAGCACGGTGTGGACTTGCCCCGGTGGAGCGGTGGACGTTGAACTCCATCTCCACCATGCGGTCGATCACCGCCTGGATGTTCTCTTCGCTGGCGCCTGCCTGCATCACCACGATCATGGCTTGTCTCCGTCCGATTGCATGCGCATCCGCTGCACGGTGCGCGCCTCGTCGATAATGCGTTCGAAAACACGGCGCAGGCCGTCCGGCGGCAACGGACCGCCGTTGGACGCGATCACGTTGGCGAACACTTCGCTCTCGCGCTTGGGCTCGTAGATGGGCAGGCCGGCCAGCCGCTTGATGCGGCCGATGTCCTCCACCACGCGCATGCGCTCGTTGAGCAGTTTCACGATCTCCCTGTCCAGTACGTCGACCTGCGTGCGCAGCCCGTCCAACTGGGGCCGCGCTTCTTCTTCCGTCATGCCTGCGCTCCAAAACCGTGTTTCAACTCGCGGGTGAAACTTTCGAGTTGAATCTCGAGCGACGCGTTGTCGCTGTTTCTCTCGATCAAGCGGACGAACGCGCTGCCCACCACGACCGCGTCCACCTGGCTGCCCAACTCCGCCACCTGTTCCGGATTCGAGATGCCGAAGCCTACCGCCAGCGGCAAATCGGTGATGGCGCGCATGGCGCGGATCAGCGGCGCCGCCGCGCCGGATAGCGAATCGCGCTCGCCAGTGACGCCGGTGCGCGACACGAGATAGACGAAGCCGGTGGAATAGCGCGCCACCAGTTCGAGGCGCCGTGGCGTGGAGGTGGGCGCCGCCAGAAAAACCGTGTCGAGGCCCTGCCCGTGCATGGCGCCCACATACTCGTGCGCCTCTTCCACCGAGGCGTCGGTGAGCAGGCAGCCATCGATGCCGGCCTGGGCGGCGTCGCGCGCCAGGCGATCGAGGCCGTAGCGCAGCACCGGGTTGAGATAGGTAAACAGCAGTAGCGGCGCCTGCGAGCTGCGGCGGATTTCGCGCGCGATTTCGAGCACGCTCGCTAGCGATGTGCCGGCCTGGAGCGCGCGCTCGCCGGCGCGCTGGATGACCGGCCCATCGGCGATGGGATCGGAAAACGGCACACCCAGCTCGATCAGGTCCGCCCCGCCGCGCAGTAGTGCTTCGACCAACGCGGGCGTGCGGTCCGGCGAGGGATCGCCCGCGGTGAGGTAGGCAATCAGACTCTTGCGCCCGGCGCGCTTCCGCTCTTCGAACATGCGGCCGATGCGCGTCATGGCCGATCGATCTCCGGGAAGTTTTCGCGGTAGATGTCGATGTCCTTGTCGCCGCGGCCGGACAGGTTGATGAGAAATGTCTTGCCTGCGGCGGCGGGCGCGCGGCGAATCGCTTCGGCCACCGCGTGCGCGCTTTCGAGCGCCGGAATGATGCCTTCCACGCGCGAAAGCTGGAGCGCGGCGGCGAGCGCCTCCGAGTCGGATGCAGCGACGTATTCGGCGCGGTGCTGGTCGTGCAGCAGGGCGTGCTCGGGACCGATCATGGCGTAATCGAGACCCGCCGAGACCGAGTGAGTAAGCGACACCTGCCCGTTCTCATCCTGCAACAGGTAGCTGAAGGCGCCTTGCAGCACGCCGGGAGCGCCGCCACGGAAGCGGGCCGCGTGATCGCCCAGCCCTGCGCCGCGCCCGCCGGCTTCGACGCCGATCAGCGCGACGGTCGGATCGGAAAGAAACGCGTGGAAGATGCCGATGGCGTTTGATCCGCCGCCGACGCAGGCGAAGACGGCGTCGGGCAGGCGGCCTACGGCCTCGATCATCTGCCGGCGCGCCTCCTCGCCGATCACCTTTTGAAAATCGCGCACCATCATTGGATACGGGTGCGCGCCCAGCGCCGAGCCCAGCAGGTAATACGTGTCGCCGACGTTGGTCACCCAATCGCGCATGGCCTCGCTGATGGCGTCTTTCAAAGTGCGGCTGCCGGCTTCGACCGGCGCCACGCGCGCACCGAGCAAGCGCATGCGGAAAACGTTAAGCCGCTGCCGCCGCATGTCTTCAGTGCCCATGTAGACCACGCACTCCAGGCCGAGCAGGGCGCACACGGTGGCGGTGGCCACGCCGTGCTGCCCGGCGCCGGTTTCGGCGACGATGCGGCGCTTGCCCATGCGCCGCGCCAGCAGCGCCTGGCCCAGGCTGTTGTTGATCTTGTGCGCGCCGGTGTGCAGCAGGTCCTCGCGCTTCAGCCAGAGGCGCGCGCCGCCCAGCATGCGGGAAAGCCGCTCGGCGCAGTAGAGCGGCGTGGGCCGGCCGGCATAGGTGCGGAGCAGTTCGCTCAGCTCGGCTTGAAACGCCGGGTCCTGGCGCGCTTCGAGATAGGCGCGCTCCAGTTCCTCGATGGGCGCCATCAGCACTTCCGGCACAAAGCGGCCGCCGTACGGTCCGAAGTGGCCGGTCGAATCCGGTTGCGGGCTCATCGGCCGAGCGCCTCCCTGGCAGCACGCAAAAAATCGGTCATTTTTCGATTATCCTTTTTTCCCGGTGCGCTCTCCAGGCGCGAGCAGGCATCCACGCCCCACGGATGCGCCAGCGCGACGGCCAGCGCCACGTTGGAAGCGTCCAAGCCACCGGCCACGATAATCGGCTTGGGAGCGCCGATAGCAAGCTTCCAGTCGAACGGCTCACCCGCGCCGCCGAATAGTTCGCCGGCCGGTCCATCGAGAAGGAGCGCTTCGGCGGGGCAGTCGCGGAAGCAAACGAAATCGAAGCCGGGTCCCACGCGCACGGCTTTCCACACGGGAAGCGATGCCGGATAACCGTTCGCCGTTTCCGCGCCATGCAGTTGCGCCACATCGAGCGACGCCGTGCGGGCGATCTGCTCGATGAGGGCCGGCGCTACATCGACAAACACGCCGACGCGCCGCACGCCCGGCGGCGACGTAATCTCGGCCGCCTGTTCGGGCGGGATGTAGCGCGGGCTGCGCGGATAGAAATTGAAGCCGATGGCGGTGGCGCCGCCCGCTATCGCCGCCGTGGCGTCCCGCTGGTTGGTGATGCCGCAAATCTTGACAATCATGACGCCACCAGTTCGCGCAGCGCGGCGGCGGGATCGCCCGATCGCATCAGGTGCTCGCCCACCAGAAACGCTGAGTAACCGGCGGCGCGCAACCGGCCGATATCGGCCGGGCTGTGAATGCCGCTTTCGCTGACCAGCAGCGCGCCCGCCGGCATGTGTGGTGCGAGCGACAGCGAAGTTTCCAGCGTCACCTCGAAGGTGACGAGATCTCGATTGTTGACACCGATCATGTCGCTGCCCGCGGCAACCGCCATCTCGAGTTCGCGCCGGTTGTGCACTTCCACCAGCGCGCACATCTGCCAGCGCGCGGCGGCTTCGCGGAAATCGCGCAGCTCGCGTTCGCTCAAAATGGCGGCGATCAGCAGGATGGCATCGGCCCCATGGGCCGACGCTTCGAGGATGTGCTCTGGCGCGATGGTGAAATCCTTGCGCAGCACCGGCACTTCCACCGCGGTTCGTGCCTGCTCCAGGTCGGCCAAACTGCCTTGAAAAAAGCGCTGGTCGGTGAGAACCGAGAGCGCCGCCGCGCCGCCGCTCTGGTAATCCGCGGCAAGCCGGGCGGGCGCGAAATCCGCCGCCAGCAGCCCCTTGCTGGGCGACGCCTTCTTGATTTCGGCGATGATAGCCGGCGTGCGCGCGCCGAGTCCCGCGCGAAAATCGCGTCGCCCGGCCAGGTGCATTTCCGCCAGCCGCTCCCATTGCGCGACAGGGGACGGCTTCGCCGCGAGGTCCGCGCGCTTTTGGGCGACAATTCTCGCCAGTATGCCTGGAACAGTATCGATCAAGGGTGTTTTCTTATCGTACCAGACGGGAATACCAAGGCCGGGCTCTGGCAACATGGGACTTTGAGGCCTCATACCAGAGTTGCCACACCTCCCCGCCGGCGGTAGGCTGAAATCGAGGAACGAATGCGACACGCGGCCAAGGTGGATTGGTTGATTGGGATGGCGACGTTGGCTGGGCTCGTCGTCCCGTGTGTCAGCGCCATTACGACGTCGACGCCGTGGGGTTATGCCGCATCCATTTTTGTGGCGTTTCTGATTTTTGGCTTTTGCTATCCCCAGTGGTACGAAACCACTGCGGATGCTCTCGTCATCCGCGCCGGATTGACCACTCGCCGCATCCCATACTCAAAAATTACGGCAGCTCGCCCCTCATCGAGTACACGCAGCTCATTCGCGATGTCCCTGGATCGGGTTGAGATCGTGTATGGCGCCAAGAAATTGCTGATCGCTCCGAAAGACCAAGCGGCCTTCTTCTCGGACCTCGCAGCCAGGGCACCTCAGCTCTACACGCAAAGCCAGAACATCTCCTTCGCGTCTCTCGACTGACCGTGGTTGACTTCAGCTATTCAGGTCCGATAATTGGATTTGGAGCCGGTCAATGAAGATTACAGCGATCATTTCCCTAATCCTTTTTGGGGCGTTTGCAGCGTCTGCCCAGCAAACTGCAACCTTTGACTATCAAATCAACGGCCCTGTGCCTCCTGCTCAGATTTTTTCCATCACCAGCGGCAATGCCTCTTTTCAGATTCCCGAATTGTCGACTTCCAGCACTGCCGCCGACATGTGGCTTCAAGCGTTCTTGAGCAGCAGCATGACCCCGGCGACTCTGACCATTTCACTAAATCCGCCCGCCTTGGCTAGCCTGACCCCGGGCACCTACACAGGCGTTGTCCAAGTGACATCACCGTTCATGTCTAATACGCTGGAGATTCAGGTCATTCTCATCGTCACTCCCGCCCCGCCGCCCTTGTCGCTGTCGTCGTCGAGCTTTATTTTCAATGCGTTTGAGGACGGGCCTTCCCCGCCTTCGCAAACTCTGGTTGTCGGCGCTCAGAACTCCGGCGTCGCCGTCTCCTCGACCTACGGACCGTTCCTGCCGAAGTGGTTAAGCCTGTACGATCCTGTTCCCGACAATCCGACCGCGCCGTGGAGCGGCAGCGGCACGGCGCCGGTAACGATTGCGGTCGCTGTCGATCAAACCGGCCTTGCCCCCGGAACGTACTCGTACCCGATTCCGTTTAGCAGCGCTCAAGGTAGCAATGTTACCGCCAATGTAACTCTGCGAGTCGCAGCCCCGGCTCTGGCAGTAAGCACGAATCAACTGCAGTTTCAATGCTCGGCGGGGCTTGCCAACCCGCCGCCGCAGAGCATCCAGGTGCAAAGTACCAGCAGCACGCCCTTGAATGCTTCCGTCACGCTGTCCGTCCCATGGCTTGCGGCGAATGTTAAATCCGGCACCACTCCATTTAATCTGAACATTCAGCCCGACTGCGCCGCATTAGCGGTCGGGACGTACACGGGCAAGGTCACCATTGCGGATACCTCCTTTTGCGACTCGCAAACGGTCAATGTGGTGCTGACCGTCGGGCAGCCGATTCTGTCCATCGCCAACGTCACGAACGCGGCGCTGCCCAGTCTGGACTCTCCGCCGGCGACGGTCACCCTTGCGCCGCGGAGCATGGCCACGATCTTCGGAACGAATCTGGCGGACAGCATGGTCGTCTCACCCTTGCCGTGGACCACTCCGCTTGGCGGAACCGAAGTCCATTTAGCGGGTGACACCTGCTTCGACCCTTCGTGCGACATCGTCGCCGACCTGATTTATGTAAGCCCGGCCCAAATCAATTTCCTGGTTCCGGATACCGCGGCAACCGGACCCGTCCCTTATCGCTTCGTCCTGCTGCGAGACGGCCAGCGAATCGACGACCAAAGCTACATGCTCGGCGGTCCGGGCCGCCTGATCATCGATCCATTCGGCGCGGCGGATTCGAGCGTGGTCTTTGAGGTAGGTGATGACTGTCTTTTCTCCACCAGCCTGATCGATCCGGCCTCCTGCGGTCTGTCGTGGTCCAACGGACAGGATCGGGCGCCGGTGGGAGCAGTCACTGATGCAATCTCGGGACAGTTGATCTCTTCGCAGAATCCCGTCTATCAAGGGCGGCTGATCACTCTGTGGATGACGGCTCTGCGAGGCGGAGTCGCGCTGGATAGTCAAACCGGTCTCGAGACGGGCAAAAACATCGCTCCGGTTGGCTTCGGCGTGGCGCAGCTTGGCAAGGATATTGAAGGCACTTTAGGCGTGGAAGCCCCGACGGCGCCGGACACTCCATCAATCCCAGTTGGAACCTTTATGAGTCCGACACCGTTGTGGGCCGGCGAATCGCCGCAGTACGTGGGCCTTAACCAGGTCAACGTCGCGTTCCCGACCTGCACCAACGTTCCCGCTGCAACCTCCGAGAAACGGTACGATGCATTCCTGACTTACACGAGCGTTCAGACAGGCGCCACGTCGCGGATCTATATTCCGTTCGACGTCAGGGTTGGCGACCCGGACTGCCAGTGGGTAACTACCAAAACGTCGACAACCATTGCTTTGACGTCCAGTCTGAGCCCTTCGACTGTCGGCCAGGCGACGGTCTTGACAGCTACGGTTTCGCCGACCACCGCGACCGGAGTGCTGACTTTCTTCGATGGGAACAGCATGCTCGGTAGCCAGACCCTGAGCGCTGGAGTGGCGACGCTGTCTGTATCCACTCTCGCCGTTGGCACTCACTCCATTACAGTCGTGTATAACGGCGACAGCAATTGCATCGGCAGCACCGCGGTCCTTACTCAGACCGTGATACTCTCTGCATCGGCGATTGCAGTCGCGTCAAACCTTAACCCCGCCGTCTTTGCCCAATCGGTAATATTCACGGCAACCGTATCGCCGGCCGCTGCGACGGGCACAGTGACATTCTTGGACGGAAGCGCGACGCTTGGTAGCGGGACCCTGAATGCCGGTATGGCTACACTATCCGTCTCTATACTTACCGTCGGAAACCATTCCATTACCGCAGCGTATGGTGGCGACGGGCGCTATGGAGGCAGCACGTCTGCTGTTCTGACGCAGACGATAAACATGAAGAGTTCCAAGACCACCCTTACTTCCAGTGAGAATCCATCTACGTGGGGTGACGCCGTGCAATTCACGGCGGCTGTTACACCCTCGAGTGCGACCGGCACGGTAACGTTTTTCGATGGATCGTCGGCCTCCGGTCCGGGCCTCGGAACGGTGCCGCTGAGCGGCGGTCAGGCGACGTTCACAACATCCAGCCTCTCCGCTGGCGTTTATGATTGTCCTCCTGGCACCAATTGCACGCCTGTTCCCGTTAGCCATTCGATCGAGGCTACGTACAACGGTGATGCTGGCACGGCCGGCAGCACCGCGCTTCCCGTCTTACAGCAAGTAAATTTCCTCCAGGCGGCGATCAGTGCTCTCACATACCAAAACCCGCTATCGAACACGAACCCAGCTAGCGGGCCATTGTTCTCGGCGGCCGTGAGCAGTGCGTGTACCACCGGATCGGTCACATTTATCGCCAGCGGGGGGAGCATTTCGAGCATTTCTGGCATTTATCCGATCCCTTGCAACGGAACCGCGTCCGGCGGGATATCGCTGAGCAACGGGACGGCTGTATGCAACGCATCGCCGGGCTTGTTCCCAGGACCGGGAGTCTACTCCGTTTACGCGACGTACAGCGGCAGCGCCGACTGCTTCCCGACCTCGTCCTTGCAGTTCACCCAGACAGTAACGCCGTGATTTGACAGAAAGTGGAAGCGAACGAAGCCGACGCAGGCCGGTTCTCCCAAGCTCGCTCCGGCACGGCGAGCATCGGTTTCTCGGACGCCACAAGCCCTGGGGATGGCCCCCTGCTTGAACTCCTTCCCGCCGATACTATACCTTCTTGACAGAGATTGGGTAGATGGTACAATAGACCCAGCCCAAGGATGTAATAATTCCTTTGCCAGCAGCTACATGGATGTTGAATCCAAAGCGGTTGGCACGGAATCCATAGAGGTAGACCATGGCCCACGCGCTTCCCATTCCGCGGCTGGCACGCACGCAGGCAGAGCCGCTGCTGGCGACCATCGGCAATACGCCGTTGCTGCGCCTGGACCGGATCGCGCGCGAATTCCCGGACATCGAGATCTTCGGCAAGGCGGAATATTTCAATCCGGGTGGTTCGGTGAAGGACCGGGCGGCGTTCAACATGGTGCTCGATGGCGAGCGATCGGGCAAGCTGAACCGGCGGCGCATCATTCTGGACGCTACCAGCGGCAACACCGGCATTGCTTACGCCATGATTGGAGCCAACCGCGGTTATCGCGTGAGACTGGTTCTGCCGGAGAACGCCTCCGACGAGCGCAAGCGCATTCTGCAAGCGTACGGTGCCGAGATGGTGTTCAGCGCGGCAGACGAAAGCTCGGACGGGGCGATCCGGCTGTGCCGCAAACTCTACCTGGCGGATCCGGATGCGTATTTCTACCCCGACCAGTACAACAATCCGGCCAACTGGAAGGCGCATTTTGAAGGCACCGGGCCGGAGATCATCGAACAGACCGGCGGCACGCTGACGCACTTCGTGGCTTCGATGGGGACGAGCGGAACGTTCATGGGCATCACCCGGCGGCTGCGGCGCGACTTGCCGGAGGTGAAGTGCTATTCGGCGCAGCCCTCCAGCGGCTTCCATGGACTGGAGGGTTTGAAGCACATGCCCACCGCCATCGTGCCCGGCTTTTACGACGAGAAACTGGCGGATGGCAACGTGTGGATCGAAACCGAGGATGCCTACCGCATGGTGCGGCGCCTGGCGCGTGAGGAAGGCCTGCTGGTGGGCATTTCCTCCGGCGCCAACGTGCATGCCGCCGCGGCGCTGGCGCACTCTCTCGCCGGCCGCGGCGAAAGCGCGACCATCGTCACCGTGCTCTGCGACAGCGCCGAAAAATACTTGAGTGAGCGGTTCTGGAACGAGGAATGATCCGCATCGAACCGGGCCCCTGGCAGGCCATGCTGGCGCACGCCGTCGAGACCTATCCCAACGAATGCTGCGGGGCGATGCTGGGCGTGACCGATGGCGACCAAAAAACGGTGCGCGAAGCCATGCGGTTGGACAACGCATTCGCCGGCGCACAGGCGGCGCGCTATGAACTGCGCCCGGAAGACCTGCTCGCCGCCGATAAAGCCGCGCGCGCGCGCGAAATGGACCTGATCGGCATCTATCATTCGCATCCGGACTGCGACGCGTACTTTTCGAAAACCGATCTGGAGAATTCCTGCCCCTGGTATTCGTTCGTGGTGCTATCGGTGCAAAAGCGGGAGTTCCACCACGCTAATAGCTGGCTGCCGAACTTCGACCGCACCGAAGCCGCAAGAGAGGAGTTGCAGTACTGACATGCCGAAGATTCTGATCCCCACGCCGCTGCGGCAGTACACCGCCAAGGAGAACAGCGTCACCGTTTCGGGTGGAACCGTGGGCGAAGCGCTGGATGCGTTGGCCGGCCGCTACCCCGAACTGCGCAAGCAGATTTTCACCGATGAAGGCAAACTGCGGAGCTTTGTCAACGTGTATCTAAACGACGAAGACATACGCTACCTCGGCAAGGCGGCGACGCCCGCGGCGGAGAGCGACACGATCTCGCTGGTGCCCTCGATCGCCGGCGGCGCAACCCTCGTCGCGCCGCCCGAAGCCCCCGCGCTTTCGAACGAGGAGATCCTGCGCTACAGCCGCCACCTGATCATTCCTGAAGTGGGTATGGAAGGCCAACAGAAGCTGAAAGCGGCCAAAGTGCTGCTGGTGGGAGCGGGCGGTTTGGGCGCGCCGCTCGGGCTGTACCTGGCGGCGGCCGGCGTGGGACGCATCGGCCTGGTGGATTTCGACGTGGTCGACTTCACCAACCTGCAGCGGCAGGTGATCCATTCGACCAAGGACATCGGCCGCAAGAAACTCGATTCGGCGGCGGAGAAAATGCTGGCCATCAACCCGCACATTTCGATCGCCCGCCACGAAGTCGCGCTCACGAGCGAGAATGCGATCGAGATTCTGAGGGACTACGACATCGTGGTGGACGGCACCGACAACTTTCCCACGCGCTATTTGGTGAACGATGCCTGCGTCCTGCTCGGCAAGCCGAACGTCTACGGCTCGATCTTCCGTTTCGAGGGGCAAGCCACCGTGTTTGCTTACCAGGATGGCCCGTGCTACCGTTGCCTCTATCCCGAACCGCCGCCTCCAGGTCTGGTGCCGAGCTGCGCCGAAGGCGGCGTGCTGGGCATTCTGCCCGGCACCATTGGACTGATTCAGGCCACCGAAACCGTGAAGCTGATCCTCGGTATCGGCGAGCCGCTGGCGGGGCGCCTGCTGCTCTATGATGCGCTGGGCATGCGGTTCCGCGAGTTGAAGCTGCGAAAGAATCCAGAGTGCCCGGTGTGCGGCGCGCATCCCACCGTCACCCGGCTCATCGATTATCATCAATTCTGCGGGGTGCCCCGGCAGGAAGCCACGCCCGCCCAGGAGGCCAAAGTGAACGACGGCGAAATCGACGTGACGGAGCTGAAACAGAAACTCGATCGCGGCGATCACTTCGTGCTGATCGATGTGCGCGAACCGCACGAATACAAGATCGCCAGCATCCCCGGAGCGAAGCTGATCCCGCTGGGCGAATTCCCCAAGCACGTGGGCGAGTTCGACAAAAATGCCGACATCGTGATCCACTGCAAGAGCGGCGGGCGCAGCGCCAGAGCCTGCGGCATCCTGCGCCAGGCCGGTTTCGCGCACGTGCGCAACGTGGTGGGCGGCATAACGGCATGGTCGGACAAAGTCGATCCCAGCGTGCCGAAGTACTGATCGTAGCGCGGCCCCCTGTCAGCAGCTACTCGCGGTTCTTCTTCTAACTTTGCGCTTCCCTTTGAGGTGCTCGACAATCGCCTGGATCGCCGGCTCGTCCTGGTACCCGAAACTATGCCGGAGGCCTGCGGCAGCCGATTGGGCTGACGGCTCCAGGACGAGAGCGTTCCATCGCCCGCGTGGCAGAGACTCCACACACAACTCAATCCACATTGTTGCGATGGCGAGGCGGAGCCCAAAGGGAAGGACGCCAATCAGAATTGACGCCAAACCCGTGGCCAGCGCAAGAAACGCGAGAAAAGGCGTCAGCAGCAAGGCCAACAGCCCGATCACACACACAATAATCCACGGCAAGATCAGCCAGGTGATCCCAGTCACGGCGCCAACGACAATACCAATAGCCATCAGGATTCCAGCGAGCATCGCCCCTTTCGAGTGTGTGGCCCAATCCTTGAATCTGACGCCACCCGAAAACACGGCCAGGATCAAACCAACCAGACGATTCATCGCGTACTGGAGCGCCTGAAAAGCGCCCAGGGCCAGCGACGCCTCGTCGCCAACGAACCTCAGAAACAGAACCTGATCACGAACCTCGTAGGGGATCTTTATCCCCTCCGCAGCCCGCTTGGCCCAATCCCTGTATGCCTTGAGCATTAGCCAGAACGGCCATGAGAAGAGAGCCATCAGTGGGATACTCAGCCCGGACAGCGACTGAGGCACGAGAAACACCAACCCAAGGATAGCGATCAGGATAGGGATGGAGAGAATGAGCGTGAGAAACTTGTTCGAATCGGTCAAAGCGGCGCGCGGGATTGCATAGAGAATCGGGGTGGACAGGCACACCAGACCGACATCCGCAAGATCGGGGGAAGCGACGGCGCTTAGGGCAACGTTGCCGCCATGTGAGTGGCCGATCACGAAGTGCGCGGCCCCGCGATGGCTGGCGATGGACTCTCTCAGGAGGACGGCCAGACGGCGCGCCGCCGCCTCTCGATCGTGCATGGAATTCCTGCCGGACCAAGTGAAAGACTGAATCGACGTTTCGGGCCCCAGATGCCGAAGCAGGCTTTCACAAAACGGCGACCCGCTCCTGACCCACTGCGCCCGTTTCGCGAACGTGCCGTGGACGAGAAACAGGACTCTATCCGGACGTCGTTTCGGCTGGTGGACCGGCGTCAGGTCTGGGTGCATCGAGGCCCCTCTGAGGTTTACCAGTATACTCAAGACGCCCGCACCGGGGAGTGCTTGGTTGGCCTCTTTAGCTCACGGGCGCTACCTTCGCAACACCCATAGCAACAGCGAAAGCGCCACGCTCAGCAGGATGCAGGTGGCGAGCGGAAAATAGAAGCTCGAACTCTTGCCGTGGATGAAGATGTCGCCCGGCAAGTGGCCCAACTTAAACGGCAGCCGTCCGGCGATGCGGATCAGCACTCCGGCGGCGATCAGCACCACGCCGAGCGCGATCAATACGCGGCTGACTCCCATGCTTTCCAGTGTAGTTCGCGGTGGGGCAGGCGCTACCAGACCCCTCATTCGTAGCGGTACAGCAGCACGCGCAGAATCGTGTTCGGGCGCAGCGTCAAGATCTCGCCTTGCCCTATGTCGTCGCCGCCCAGTTGGCGGACGATTGTCCATTTGCCGTCCACGAATTTGCCTTCCTGCACGATCCCGAGCCCAACCGTCGGCGGCCCAGGCGTGTTCGCGGCGAATTCGAAGCGGATGCCGCCGCCGCCCAGATAGAATTCGTCCGGTCCGGATGCGACCACGATCGCGGCCGCCTCCATGGGAGCTGGAGCGCCGTCCGGCCGCCTGCCTTCGGCCTGCGCCGGCATGGCTGGCTGCGCCGGCGCACCCGGTTGCGGCGGCTGCTTCGGCTGGGGCGCAATCGGAACGCGGCCCCTCCCTACGTAGTTCGCCGTCAGTGTGTAATTCCCCAGCTTGCATTGCGCGGGCGGATCGCCCTGGTTCAGCCGCACGGCCGTAATGGTGTCCTTCCCCTGATGCGCCGCGATCACCGGCGCCATCTGGCCAATCAGTTTGTAGGTTGCGGCCAGCTCGTTATCCGCGCTCACGCTCCTCTCGATGAAGAAGGGTGAGAAGCCAATCGTGTTGTACTTGCCGAAGGCAACCAGAGCGTTGGCCGCGTTGGTGCTGGTTTCCGGAATGAACAAAGGGTTGCCGTTTCGGGTGAACCGGTCAGCCACCTGGTCGAAGTACTCCAGGTAAAGATCGGGCGCCAGAATGTCGATGGCCGGCGCACCGGCGCGCCAGATATCGTGTACCTGCGGCAGCGGGCCGCCGCTCGGATAAGTCCCTGGCCACGCCATATTCGGCTGCTGCAGCCACGCGTTCACGTACATCGGGATGTTGTACTCCGCCTTGCCCTCCGCGACCACCTTGCCGACGTACCCGGCGTAGTTCCACGCCATGAAGATTTCGTCCACGGGCCAGTGGAGCTTGCGCCAGCCGGTCTCGTACTCTTCCTTGCTCAGCGGCGGGCTGTTGGTCTGGATGGGCATCTCCACGCTGTCCGGCTTTCCCGGCCCGAACACTTCTTCCCAAGTGCCGGCGGTTTTGAAACCGTTGGCCGCCCACACTTCGCGCAGCTCCGGGGCGAGCGTGTCGCGGTGCTGCTGCAGGTAATCCATCAGCGCCTTGGGGACGGGGCCGGCAAACGCCTGGTTCGCCGCCGCGGAGCGGTCGCGCGAATCGCGCAGCACGCCCACTTCGTTCTCCACCTGCATCATGACCACGGTATGCAGCCGGCCATCCACGTCCTTGATGTGCCGCATCAGGGCGCGATACGCGCCCGCGTCCGCGTCGCGGCTCGCGTTCCCGAAGGTGCTGAGCAGTTCGATGCTCCGGCCCCCTTGGATGCGGATGCGCGGGAACCGTTGATAGTCCTTCTTCACCCAATAAGGGGCGTAACTCGAGAGCCCGTTCTTCCAGCTTCCGAACCAGAGGAATACCAGCTTCAGACGATTGCGCCTGGCTTCCTGAATGAGGCCATCGACCAAAGCGAACTCGTACTTGCCTGGCTCGGGTTCCAACTGCGCCCACGATACGGCCGCCAGCACGCAGTTGAGGTTGCCGGCCACCAGCCGCTGCCAGATGGGTTGCATATTTTCGAGGCTGGTGGCTGTGTTGTTGCCCAGTTCGCCGGTAAGGGCGAGGAACGGCTTTCCATCCACTATCAACTGCACCGCCGTTCCCTGTTTCCGAAGGTGCGGAATGTCCGAAGCGGTCTGTGCGTAAGCCCCGGCCGCGGTCGCGGTGGCGTAACAGGCCGCCGCGAAACCTGCAATGGTTGTCAGCTTCATCGTTTACTCCGGATTGTCGCGCATTTCTCGACGGCGCGATACCCCTGCCGCCATACCGGCCGCGGTCAGTACCTGGCCAGCTCCTCAAAATCCACGTTGCCGCCGGAAAGGACCACACCCACCGATCCAATGCCCGCCGGTAGTTTGCCGAACAGAACTGCGGCGGCGGGAACTGCGCCGCTCGGCTCGACCAGCAATTTGAGCCGCAGCAGAAGGAACTTGACCGTCTGGCGGATCTCGTCGTCGCTCACCAGCACCACGCCTTCCGCCAGTTGGCGCAGCACGGGGAAGGTCAGCGCGCCCGGTTGCGGCGCCCGCAACCCGTCGGCGATAGTGTCGGGATGAGGCACCGTGACGCGCTCGCCGGCCTTGAGCGATAGAAACGTGTCGTTGGCGCCTTCCGGCTCGGCGCCGAAAACACGAATCGCTGGATGGATGGCTTTGGCGATGGTGGCACAGCCGGAAAGCAGGCCGCCGCCGCCCACCGGCGCAATCAGCGCGTCGAGCGGTCCGGTGTCTTCGAGCAGTTCGAGAGCTGCCGTGCCCTGGCCGGCCATGATCAGCGGATGGTCGAAGGGCGGCACCAGCGTGGCGCCGGTTCGCTCCAAAATCCCAGCGGCGATCTGCTCGCGGACCTCCGTGCGCCGGTCGTAAGTCACGATGCTGGCGCCGTGCGCGCGGGTCGCTTCCATCTTGGCGCGTGGCGCATCCTCCGGCATCACGATGGTGGCACGGACGCCCACGTGTTTGGCGGCGATTGCCACCGCGTGCGCGTGGTTGCCCGATGAGTAAGCCACCACGCCACGCTCGAGCGCGTCGGCGGAGAGCGAAAGAATCAGGTTGGCCGCTCCACGGATTTTGAAGGCTCCGCCGCGCTGCAGGTTCTCGCACTTGAAAAACACCCGTGTCCCGGCGCGGGCATCGAATCCGGCGCAGGTGAAGACCGGGGTGCGGCGCGCCAGCGGGCGTATGCGCTCCGCCGCCCGGCGGACGTCGTTGGCTCGGATGGCTAGGTTCATTGGTTCCAGAATAACCGCGCGCGGCCGCTGCGTGCGCTCAGGGCCTTTCATGAAATACGCCGTTCAATCGCAGTGAACCGCTCCCTGTGGTCGCGGCTCCGACTGAGCCCGCATCGGAGCCGCGACCGTGGGGAGCGCGGCCGATTCGGTGCGCCACGCTTATTCCGCGGAGATCGAGACCACTACCACGCCGCGCTCGCGCGAGTCCTGCGCGTCGGCGGCCAGAGCCGGCTTCACTTGGAAGCGCAACATCATGTCTTCGGCGCCCCGCGGCAGCGGCCGCACCAGCACGTGCGCTCCGGCACGGCGGAACTCGGCCGGCTCCAGTTCGCTCCCGTTGACCGTGCCGGCCAGCGCCACCGTGCCGTTGGCGGCGAAGAGTTTGTCGGGAAGGAACAGGTCGATCGCCACCGTTCGCGCCCGCGCGGCGCCGGTCGAGCGGATGCGGAAAGAAAACTCGCGGCCTGTCCAGCGCCAGCCGGTGCCTTCCGCCGCGTGCCAGCCATCCAGCAGTTCCACGTTGGCGAGCCGGTCGAAGCGGCTTCGCAGAAAGCAGAACGCGCGCTCGTCGCGGTCCGCGCGCACCGGGTCCGAGCGTCGTGTTTCGCCCACCGGGAGGAAGTCGAGCACGTCCCAGTAGGTCCGCTTCAGGGCCAGCCGCAACCCGGGCTCGGAGAACACGAAGTAGTTGCTCTCGTCGTTGTTGAGCTCGGTCTCATCCAGCAGGTACGCCAGCGCCACGTCTTTGGGCATCGGTGCGCCACCGGGAAAGCGGCGCGCGATGCGCGTGCTCAGAAAGCAAAAGGCGGCGCGCTTGGCCAGTTCCTCGAGAACGTGAAACGGGTTGCGCAGATGATAGAGGGTGCCCAGAAAAAATGCAAAGTCATAGGGACCGCCGGGCAATTGAAACGGCCGGTCCAGATCGAGTTCCACCAGTTCGACCGCCGATCCGAGCGCGGCCTTGAGCGCCCGCGCGCCGCGCATGCCGTTGTGATTGTAAACCCCATGGTCGACTGCGGTTACCTGGTAGCCGAGCGATTCCAGAAAGAACCCCAGTTCGCCATCCGCGCAGCCCAGGTCGAGAACCTTGCGGCCCGCGCCCTCCGGCCCGAACATCGCCCGGTTGGCGCCGCGCAAAAGCTGGTTGCAGTGAGTGAGGGACGATAGCGTGTCATACGGATACCACTCGAAGCCCGGATTCCGAATGCTCAGCCTCGCGCGGCAGAGAATCTCTCGATATTTCTCCGCCAGGTCGCGCACGGCCTCGATTCCCTGGTTTGCGTTTTGTAGCCCGCCCGTGCCGCCTGCCCGCATGGCGTCCATCATAGCGCGCCGCCTGCCGATCCAGGCTGCATCCAGGTCCCACAGTTTGTGGTTAGATCACTCGTGATAGCTCTTTGGGCATGGGCCCCAATTAACCAAAGTCGGACTTGGCAGTGTCGTCCCCTGCATGGTACTGGTAGAACTAGCGGATAGCCAGTACTGTTAGCGGTACCAGCAGTACCCATATTCGATCAAGGAGGCTCGGCTTATATATGTCAACGTTCAGAATCCTCTTCAGAGTGGCAATCCCAGCCGCAATCATGAGCTGCACTCTCATTGCACAAACTACCATCGCTCCAGTAGGCAACAATGGCCGGCTCGTCAGTACCATTAGTGTGGATCGCAGTGTTTATTTTCCAGGTGAGGAAGCTGTGCTAACGCTGACCGCACGCAACGCGGGTTCCGCTCCGTTGGAGGTTGTGTCGCCCTTCTCCGCTTTCGGCTGTTTCGAGCTATCCCGTTTGTCGTCAACGGGTTCCCTGGTTCCGCTGTTCGCGCGGCCAGTGTGTCCCCTGCGGATGGTCGAACCGGCCGGCTCGAAGATGGTGTTGACGGTGGGTGAGGAGAGCCGCGTCACCGTGAGCGGTGACGATTTGTGGCCTGGCTCAAGCGCTTCTACCGTGGCCGGCACGGCCGGCTACTACCAGCTAGCGCAGGGCGTTTCCGGCGCATCGGCGGTCTTCCGGATCGCCATGCCTCACCTGGAAGCAGCCAGCGCGGTGCGCATCCACGACATTACTTACAACGATCCGACCACCGGGCGCGAGGTTCGCCTGCCGGCTTACATGCACGTCTTTTCGCTGCGTTGGAACAACCAGAGCTATCTCTGCGTCGCCCTGTCCCCCAGCCTACGTGACAAAGCCGTGGCTACCGATGGGGCCGGAAACGTGACTGCCGTCGGCGTTCCCTATCGGCGGTTGGCCACTCTGCCGGGTCCGGTAGCCTCAGTGGCGGGCACGGCTAACGCACAGGACAATTTGGCGATTACCTGGGCGGATACGAAAGGCGCCAGCCAGACCGTGCTGGTGGCTAGCAGCCAGCGCGGCGCTACGGAGGCCGTTCAGGTTGGTCTGGACTCGGCTTTTGAGAGACTGAGTTCGGCCGAAACCCTGCAGTTCTCGGCCAAAGTTGCCGGCGCAGCCAACCGCAACGTGTCCTGGAGCGTTTCGCTCGCTCCTGGTGCGCCGGCCGGTGCCCAGGCCGGAGCGCTCACCGCCACGGGTGTCTATACGGCCCCGGCGGGAATCACCAGGCCATATGCGGCGATCATCACCGCACAGAGCCAGGCGGATCCATCCAGATCCGCCATCGGCGTGGTTGCTCTACAGCCGCGGAATCAGAATACTCTAGCGACAGCCGGTGGCGGCGTCTTGACCTACGCGGCCAAGTCGCCGGCCACCGTCTCGTCCGGCCCCGGCCAGTAGGCTGGGCTTGACAAGATGGACGCGTGGCAAGGGGTGTTGTGGACCCAATAACCTGCGGACGAGCTGTCACTCTCCTCTCAGCTCGTCCGCGGGCTTTTTGTCGAGCCCGCAAAAACGACCCGCCGACAAACAATGTCAATAGTCGCGATTCAGATCTCTAATATCCTCAATGGCATGAAGCTTGCTAGCATAGGAATTGACTGTTTCATGGAGGGTTCCTGTGTCCAAGGGTTTTGTCGCCATCAATGTGGAACGCTGTAAAGGCTGCTCCTTTTGTGTGGAGTTCTGTCCCACCCACGTGCTGGCTCTGTCTTCTGCTTTTAATTCCAAGGGTTACCATCCCCCCCATGTCGTAGCGTCGGACAAATGCAGTGGCTGCGACCTGTGCGGAATGTACTGTCCCGACTTTGCGATCTACGGAGCGCGCTATGCACGCTGACCCCAGGGGGGTATTAACAGGTGTTCATTTTCTCGACGGTGATCACGCATGTTGTGAGGGAACGCTCGCAGCAGGTGCGCGATTTGCCGCAGGTTATCCAATTACACCGTCGACCGAGGTGGTTGAACGCTTTGCGTCGAGAATTCCTACAGTAGGTGGCATTTTCATCCAAATGGAAGATGAACTGGCCGCCTCCATCGCCATTCAGGGAGCCGTATGGGGTGGAGCGAAGGCGTTCACCGTCACCTCGGGTCCTGGTTTTTCCTTGATGATGGAGCACATCGGTTACGCGGCGATTACCGAAACTCCGTGCGTGTTTGTGAATGTGCAGCGTGGCGGCCCTTCCACCGGCCTGCCGACGCTGCCGGCGCAGGCCGACATGATGCAGGCCAGGTGGGGATCGCACGGCGACTACGGAATCATCGCGCTCTGCCCCAACTCCCCGCAGGAATGCTTCGATCTCACCATAACCGGCTTCAACCTGGCCGAGGAATTTCGCGTCCCAGTGATGATGATGCTCGATGAGTGTGTCGGCCACATGACGGAAAAGGTCATCATTCCGCCGGCCGAGCAGATCGAGGTGACGCCGCGGCGTTACACGCACAAGCCGCCCGCCGAGTACCGCCCCTTCGAACCGAGTGAGGACATGGTGCCGGAAATGGTCAAGGCGGGGGATGGTTACCGCTTCCACGTCACCGGCCTGACGCACGATGAACGCGGTTACCCCAGCATGAACGTGGCCACGCAGGACCGCCTGGTGCGGCGCCTGCTGGACAAGCTGAAGCCGTTCTCCAACGGCCGCGCCATCTGCGACACCGCCGACCTGGACGACGCCGAAGTAGCGGTGGTCTCCTACGGCATCACCTCGCGCGTGGCGCAACGGGCGATCGAGCTGGCCCGCAAACGGGGTATCCGCGCCGGCAAGTTCCGTCTCATTTCGGCTTGGCCTTTCCCGGAACAGCACATCGCGGCTCTGGCCGGCCAGGTCAAAGCGTTCGTGGTACCCGAGTTGAATTTGGGCCAGATGGTGCATGAAGTGGAACGCGCCGCGGCCGGCCGTGCCAAGGTCATCCCCGTCAGTCACGCGGGCGGCACCGTGCACGACCCCGAAGTGATTCTCAAAGCCATCGTGGAGGCGGCCCAGTGAGCGAACAATTGCTCGAAGTCGAATGCGAGATTCCGGAGGGTTCCTTTAACCCGGTCGAGCCGTTTCTGCGCATGGATCGCATCCCGCACATCTGGTGCGCCGGATGCGGCATCGGTACCACCGTCAACTGCTTCACCCGCGCGCTGCTCGCTTCCGGCGCCACCCTGGACAAGGTGGCCATCGTCTCCGGCATCGGCTGCACCGGACGTGTGGCCGGCTACGCGCGCCTGGATTCCTTCCACACCACGCACGGCCGCGCCATCCCGTTCGCCACCGGTTTGAAACTGGCTAACCCGGAGTTGCAGGTGGTGGTCTACTCCGGCGACGGCGACCTGTTCGCCATCGGCGGCAATCACTTCATCCACGCCGCTCGGCGCAACATGGATATCAAGGTGATCTGCGTCAACAACCTGACGTACGCGATGACCGGCGGGCAGACCGCTCCCACCACGCCCAGCCACGTCATCAGCGCCACCGCGCCTTACGGCGTCTTCGAGCCGGCCTTCAACCTGGTGCAACTCGCCGATGCCTGCGGCGCATCCTACGTCGCCCGCTGGACCACCTTCCACGTCAAGCAGCTCGCCCGCTCCATGGAAGAGGTTCTCAAGAAGAAGGGCTTCGGCTTCATCGAAATCATCTCGCCATGCCCCACACTCTACCAGCGGCGCAACAAAATGGGCGATGGGCTGGACACCATGAAGTATTATAAGCAGGCGAGCAAGATTCGCCACGGCGCGCCCACCGGCGAGTGCAGCCTGACCAAGAGCGGCGAAATCGTAGTTGGCAAATTCGTCGACCGCGAGCGGCCCGATTACTACGAGCTGCTGCAGGCGCAGATGCACGAAACCCTGGGCGACCGTTACGCCGAACCGGAAGTAGGGTGCTCGGAATGCTAACCGAAATTCGCGTTGCCGGCTTCGGCGGTCAGGGCGTCATCCTGGCCGCGATTGTGGTGGGCAAAGCCAAGGCTATTTTCGAAGGCGCTTACGCCACCATGACGCAGAGCTTCGGCCCGGAGGCGCGCGGCGGATCATCGAGCGCGCAGTGCATTCTCTCCGACGAGCCGATTCTTTACCCATACATTACCCGGCCCGACATCCTGGTGGTCATGTCGCAGGAAGCGTACACCCGCTTTTCGCCCGCGCTCAAGCACGGCGGAATTCTGATCGTCGAGCAGGACCTGGTGCACCTCGGCAATGTGCCTGCCGGAGCCCGCGTGTACGGCGTCCCAGCTACCCGCCTGGCCGAGGAACTGGGCCGCAAGGTGGTGCTCAACATCGTGATGGTAGGCTTTCTCGGCGCCGTCACCGGTGTGGTGGATGCGGACGCTCTGCGCAACGCCGTCAAGGACTCGGTGCCGCCGGCGCTTGAAAAGCTCAACCTGCAAGCTTTCGACAAAGGCTTCGAATACGGCTCGCACCTGATGCAGAAGCTCGCCGAAGAGGGCCAGGCCGAGCCCGTGATGTCGTTCGAATCGGAATCGTAAGTGGCGCGCAGGTGGTGCAGGCCCCGGCCTGCGAACCGGCCGCAGGCCGGATGTCGTTTGGCGGTTCACATCGTCGCGGCCCGACCGCTCCCTGACGGTCGCGGCTCCGATTGCATTCTGCATGACCGCGGGATTCTAACGCGCCGGTAAGACAGTCGATCTGTTCCGGGCAAGCTAAAGCGTGCCCTACCCTTGAAGTTTCTTCATTTTGGCCGAGTGCGCTACAATCACAAATGCCGCGTCGGGGCCTCCGAAGGTCCATGCGGCTCCGAGTCCCCTATGACGGCATCCACTGGCACACGCGCCCAGGAGTTTCGCGACCAATTGTCGCGCCGCGTGCTGGTCGCCGATGGCGCCATGGGAACCATGCTGTACGCCCGCGGCGTGTTCCTCAACCGTTCCTTCGACGAGCTGAATCTTTCCGCGCCGGACCTGGTGCGCGGCATCCACCAGGATTACATCAAGGCGGGCTCGGAGATCCTGGAAACGAACACGTTCGGCGCCAACCGGGTGCGCCTGGCGGCGTTCGGCATAGCCGAGAAGTTGGGCGAGATCAACCGCGCCGGGGTGCGGCTGGCGCGCGAAGCGGCGCGCGACACGGCTTTCGTGGCCGGCGCCGTGGGCCCGCTGGGTGTGCGCATCGAGCCGCTCGGTCCCACTTCGTTCGCCGAAGCGCGGGCCGCGTTTCGCGAGCAGGTGGATGCGCTGGTGGAAGCCGGCGTGGATGTGTTGATCTTCGAGACTTTCGGCAACCTGGATGAGCTGCGCGAGGCGGTGCTGGCCGGGCGCGATTCGGTGGGCGACGCGGTTCCCATCATCGCCCAAGTCACCATCGACGATTTCGGCCACCTGCCCGGCGGCGCCGATCCAGAAACCTTCACGCGCGAGATGGACTCGTGGCCGGTGGACGTGATCGGCCTCAATTGTTCGGTGGGCCCAAAGGCGACTCTCGAAACCATCGAGCGGATGCTGGCGGTTTCCTCCAAGCCGATGAGCGCCATGCCCAACGCCGGCTTGCCGATGCGCGTGGAGGGCCGCAATATCTATCTCTCCTCACCCGAGTACATGGCGCAATATGCGCGCCGCATGTTGTGGGCGGGCGTGAAAATCGTCGGCGGCTGCTGCGGCACCACGCCGGATCACATCAAGCTGATTCGCTCCGAAACCCGCTCCCTGCAGCCGGGGCAAAAGACGCTGGCGGTGACGGTGGATGAGCACGAGACGCCGTCGCACGCGCTGGCACCGGTGCCCATCGAACAGAAGTCCAAACTCGGCGCCAAGCTGGCCGCCGGGAAGTTCGTGTCCTTCGTCGAGATTCTGCCCCCGCGCGGCGTGGAGTCCTCGCGCGAAATCGATGGCGCGCGCCGCTGCGCCGAAGCCGGCATCGACGCCATCAACGTTCCCGATGGGCCGCGCGCCAGCGCGCGCATGAGCGCCCAGGTCACCTGCCAGCTCATCCAAAGGGACGCCGGCATCGAGGCCGTGCTCCACTTCTGCTGCCGCGACCGCAACATCCTGGGAATTCAGTCCGAGCTGCTGGGCGCGCACACGGCGGGCATCCGCAACCTGATCTGCATCACCGGCGATCCGCCGCGGATGGGCGCGTACCCGGATGCCACCGCGGTTTTCGACGTGGACGCCATCGGCCTGGTCAATATCGTCCGCAATCTGAATCACGGCCTGGATATCGGCGGCAACCCGATGGGCTCGCAGACCGCGCTGCTGACGGGCGTGGGCGCCAATCCCGGCGCGATGAACATGGACGAGGAAATCCGCCGCTTCGATTGGAAAACCGAAGCCGGCGCCGAATATGTGGTCACCCAGCCGATGTTCGATTTGAATCTGCTCGAGGCTTTCCTGAAGCGCATCGACCACGCCAAGCTGCCGGTGATCTGCGGCGTCTGGCCGCTCACCAGTTACCGCAATGCCGAGTTCATGGTGAATGAGCTGCGCGTGCCGGTCCCGGAGGAATTCATGGAGCGTATGCGCCGCGTAGACGATGCGGAAAAGGCTCGCGCCGAGGGCGTGGCCATTGCGCGCCAGATGGTGGAGCGCATACGCACCATGGTGCAGGGTGTACAATTAAGCGCGCCGTTCGGCCGCTACCAGATGGCGCTCGACGTAGCCGAAGCCATCGGACCGCGCTGACAATTCATGGCAACCGACCTGGTCGAGATCGATCCCGAGTCGCCCCAGCCGGAAGTGCTGGAGCGCGCCGCCGCCGCCATACGCCGCGGCCAGGTGGTGGCCATTCCCACCGATGCGCTTTACACGCTGGTGGCCGACCCGTACAATCTGCGGGCGGTCACGCAGGTGTTCAAGGCCAAAGGCCGCGAGCCGCACCTCTCGCTGCCCATCCTGATCCGCGATACGTTGATGGCCGAGGAATTGGCGAACGAGTTGAGCAGCCGCTTCTTCCTGCTGGCGCGCCGCTTCTGGCCGGGCCCGCTCACCATCATCGTGCCGGCTTCGGCCCGGGTGCCGCTGAAGGTCACCGGCAACACCGGCCGCCTGGCGCTGCGCCAGCCGCGCTCGGCGGTGGCGAGCCAGCTTGTGGCGCTCACCGGCCAACCGCTCATCGCTACCAGCGCCAACATCTCCGGCAGCCCCACCTGCTCGAGCGGCATCGATGTCTTCGCCCTGATGGATGGCCGCGTGGACCTGGTGCTCGATGGTGGCGTCTGCACCGGCCTGGGTTCGACCACGATCGATATCACCGAGCCGTATTGGCGGCTGATCAAACCGGGAGCGATTGACGAAAAGGCTATTGCGGAGTGCTTGCAGTAAGGGCGGAATGGGCGTCGGGGGGGATCTTCTGTGTGTACCCTGAAATGTAGTTGTAGCTAGCAATGCCAAGCCGTCGCAAGATCAATTCATCCGGACGCGAGAAGCTCGGGGAGGCTCGGTTCTTTCTCGGGCTTATGGAGAAGTCGGTTGAGAACGACGCCTTTGTCTATTTCCTTAGCGCTTTCCTCTCGGCACTCTGCAGCGTTACCGAGGTATGCAAGCTGCAGCCTCGTGGAGCCGATGATCGCGACCGTTATGACGGTTGGAAGCGACGTATGGATGACGGCCCGCTAAGAGACAAAGACCTTGTCCTGCTACATGAGATGCGGGACGGAGAAGTACACCGGATCCCCGTCGAGAAATTACAGGCACGGGGCATGAACTTCGGCCCGGAGGCCATTGGCGTCTCGGGCGGAGGCTCTTTGCAGCTTGATTTCAGTGGCGGCAAGGTCGTGAGGCACGAAGCCGGGCAAGCCCCCGTTGAGACATATCATCCCGTGACCGTTTCCTGGCATTTTGATGCACCTGCACAGGACAATCCCGACGTCCTACAGACCTGCCGCGCTGGTCTCGCCGTGGTCGAGCAGGTGATTGCCTCGCGCGACGCGCAGATGTTCGATTCTTAGGCAGATTTAGGGTAGGAGAATAAAGGTGCACGGGATCCCTATTGGCGACTGGCAAAACGGCGACATCGGAAAGAAGTCAATCGCCGGGTGTCTGTGGTAGGGCCGTCGTGGGGAGCCATCCTCTCGGCGGGGTCAGAAGTCCGAGGGTTTGATGGGAGTCTCTCCTAGGTTGCCGTTGACCTGTTTGATCAATTCGACGGTAAAGCCCGCAACTGTATCGCCCTCGGTGTGAAAATCAAGCTGCTCGTCGGCTCTTCGGTACACGGTGTCCGGACCGAACAGCCACTCCTCCCCGTACCAATTCTCACCCGCTGCATACCTAAGCTCGTAAACGCCGGTCGGTATCCTGACATCTGCGGTTTGGCCAGACCGCACAAAGAAAACCAATCGGGGGTTTTTTGTCTTCAGGTCGACGACCTTCACGTAGTAATTGAGGCTGCCCGCTGCCGTTACCACTCGAAGGGGAGCCAGAACCGTCTCGGAGTTACTCCGCCATAGAGCGCGGATTCTCCCCGTTGCTGGGACGGGGACCAGCGGCTCGTTGAACGCGGGCGGTGACTGATCCGCCACAGGCCCGTCGGGACTTAGCGGCTGGCCCGCTGGCGTCGATGTGAGGGCAACAGACTCGGTTGGTGGCATATGCTTGTATGCTGTCGTCGGACCCGAGCCGCCAACGAATAAAATGATTGAGACGACGAGCGCGGCGAACGCCGCCGCTGCAGCCAACTGCACCTTGAAGGCTCTTGACCTGACGCCCCACAGGTCCTTCAACACCGGCACACGGTCGTTAGTGCCGGTGCCCGCAAGCATCCTCTTTAACGCGCCAATCCCCTCAACCATTCGGGGATCACGCAATCTTTCGAGCTCAGGTATCTTGTCCGCAAATGCTAAGGCATCACGGGCGACCGCCCGCCCCAGCTCAACCCGCCCCGCCTGCACAAAGTAAACCGCCTGCCAGCCGAGAATCCTGAAGTTGTTGAGTGGAGGCCGCTTGCCTCCGAGCATGTTCGAAAGAATTGCTTGGACCGAATAGATCGGCCCCCACGGGAGCCCCCACCAACCCAGCAGCCACGTCTTCCCGGATGCTCGGTATGCATGCTTCGCCCCACACTCGGAACAGAAGACACCCTGCTGGACGGCGCGCCACGTGATGAAGACAGCGCTCACGACGTGCCGGTAAATCACGTAGCGGGGCTGGGCGGTGACCCTTTGACAAGTTGAACAAACGATCGGGTCGGCGATAGGAGCAGCCGGGGGTGAATCCTCCTCCGGCGGCCCATACGATCGCGCGTCGTAGTCGGCCCGTGCTTGGGCGTTACCGAGAACCTGATAGGCTTCGTTGATTAACTGAAATTCCCGCGTCGCTTCCGGGGCGGGGTTCCTGTCAGGATGAAACTGCTGAGCCTTTGCTTTGAACGCCCGCTTGACTTTGTCGCTGGTTGCCGACTGGTCCACTCCCAAGAGGGCGTAATAGCCGAGCGGATCTTTCGAGGACATATTCCACTGAGACTACTGAGCCGTTCATGGTATCGTGTTGCGCGTGAGGATTGAGCGTAGTCGGGACACACGTTCACTCAGGAACCGCGGGGGGCCACACTTGGCTACCCCGCCCGCCGTCTTTCCTCACGGGCGAGAGCTTCGTGCAGGAGCGATTTCATATAGGTCTGGTACGGCAGTCCCTTTTGGGCCGCCTGGCGGCGCAGCTTGGCCAGGTCGAGTTAGTCCGTACGCATCGGGATTACGCGCGAAGCCGTCGCCCGCTTTCGAAGGCCGGCGCGACTGAGCGTTTTCAGTCTGCCATGCCGCACGGCGTTTTCCAGAATGCGGTCGAACTCTTCGCGGTGAGCGTACCACCAACGTGCTTCCTCGGCTTCGGAGCGAAACGCCGGAGCTTTGGGCTTATTCATCGCGCACCGTCATGCACCGTGAGACTCGCTTCCAATCGTCAGGATAACAGGACGTAGTCCTGGCTCGGGCGGACGACGGGCAAGCTAAAGCATGCCCCACCAATGCCGCATGTGCCGTCGGTGGGGCATGCTTTAGCTTGCCCAGACAACAAGAAATGGCAGGCTCTATCGGGCGGGCGACCCGGCTCAAGCACCTGGCATAGAATGGTGAGGTATCTCCGCTCAGTTTTCCCCCGGGGTGGGCGCAAAGACCATCGAAGCGGTTGGACTGACACTCTAAAGGAGCATAGGCATGAATTTCAAAGTGACAGCTGCGATCCTCTTTGCGATGGGCGCCGGCGCCCAACCGGCGCACCAGCCGTTTCGGGCGAGCGCGGCTTCCACGGTCACTCTGTCCACATTCGACGATACGCAAGAACTCGACATCACCAACGTCACTTATGAAGTAACTCCCCCATACGTTCCCGGCAGGCCCGGGGCCCAGCGCCTGCTGCTGCGCCAGACCTGTACGTCGAAGGCGATTCTGGAGGAGCCGGAATGGGGGTCGACCACTGTGCTGGAGGCCTGGCCGCTCGGCGCCAGCCTCAGCCAGAAGCCGATCTACACCATCAAGGCTACTGGCCCGAACGGCAGGACCGTGGATGGAAGTCTCTTCGTGATCGAGCGCGGAACCGGCGAGGTGGAATGGTGGTCGGTCTATCAGCTCGGCACCGGCCAGCATCTGTTCGATACCTATGTTCCCTTGCTGGGCTTTTCGATCTCACGCGAGACTCTCGAGATGCGGTACGTTGGCTTCGAGGTGCCGCCCGACGATGTGGCCGACGCCCGTCTGAAGCAGCCCAACGTGGTAGGCGTGGTCACGTATGCGTCGGCGGAAGGCAAGAAGCGCGAAGCCCTATTGACCGCCGCTACGCCCAAAACCGCGGCGGAGCTGCGTTCGTACTCGGACGCCACGCGCGCCGTCTCGTTGGTGGAAGGCGCGCCACCCAAAGCCATCCGGATTTTCATCAGCCAGAACGCTCCATCGCCCGCGAACCCGGTATCGTTGACGATCCCGGTGGCCGCGGACGACCTCGACGTGGAACACGCCCAATTGCCCGCCGGTCTGCGCCTGGCGCGGTGGAAACGGTAAGTGCGGGCTCACGCCGCGGGTTTAGCGAAACATGGGCTGGGCTTGCGGAACAGCAGGTGGAGCGGCCGGCGGCATGTTGACAGCCGGCGCGGCTGTAACTTGCGCGGCGATCGGATGCCCTACGCGCATGGTTCTCCAATCGTACGCGAACTCCTTGCCGCAATCGAGACAAACCACGTAAGTACCCAGTTGCGTGGCATTTTTTGCGGTGATCGCGCCGTTTCTCCGGCCGGGCGTCATGGGGAAGGTTGTGCGCGAGTGAGCGCATCCAAACAGCGTGTTAACCAAAGACTGAAGCATGTCGAGCCCTCCTTCCAGTCATTAAATTAGATACAGCGAGGTGGCTGAACGTTGCAGATTGGGGATTAAAGATACTACATTCCTAGCTCCAGTACTGCCGGTTCATGGCGCGCGGTGTACGCGATTTCTACAGGCGGGAAGCGATGGATTCGGCGATCTGGCGGCCGTGAAACCGTCCATTTTCAATGAAGATTTCGTTGGTATGCATGCCGGCGACGATTACACCGGCCAGGTAAACACCGGGGCGCTCGCTTTCGAGCGTGGCGGGGTCGGTGC
>CAWJLI010000109.1:0-9871 GCA_963843095.1 Bryobacterales bacterium | reverse complement strand
CCCGATGCGTTTGCGGTGGTGGCGCTGGGCGACTCGATTACCGACGGCCAGGGGACCACCCTCGATGCGAATCTGAACTGGTCCGCGGTCCTGGCCAAGCGTCTTGCGGCCAACAAGGCGACGGCGCACGCCGCGGTTCTCAATCAGGGTGTGGCCGGAAATCAACTATTGCGTGACCTCGCGGGGGTGAGCGCGCTGGCGCGATTCGATCGCGATGTGCTCAGCCGTCCCGGGGTGAAGTGGCTGATCGTATTCGAAGGGATCAACGACATCAGCATCCACGGCCAGACTAACTCCGGCGACCCGCTCACCAGCGACGACCTAGTCACCGGCTATCGTCAACTGATTGAGCGGGCCCACACGTACGGCATCAAAGTAGTGGGCGCTACCATTACACCGCAGGAGGGCACACGCCTTGGCACCGCGAACGCCGATGCGATCCGCAATGCCGCCAATCAGTGGATTCGCACGGGCGGCGCTTTCGACGCCATAGTGGACCTCGATGCCGCTGTGCGCGATCCCGGCCATCCGAGCCGCCTTCGGCCCGACTTCGACTCCGGGGATCACATTCACATCAACGATGCCGGGAATCAAGCCATGGCAAATGCATTCGATCCCGCGATCTTCAAGAAGGGGCTTCCGTAGTCAGTAGTCAAAAAGGGACCTCAGCGCGGGTGCTTAGCCATTCTGGGGGAAAGCCCTGGTTGGGTGCCTAAACGTTTTCGGGATTTCGTGGCTCCTGGCGCGTAATACGCTCCCTAACGGTCGCGGCTCGGTAAGCTTTGTCGAATGGCTCGGTAAGCTTTGTCGAATGGCTCGGTAAGCTTTGTCGAATGGCTCGGTAAGCTTTGTCGAATCGTTCGGTAAGCTTTGTCGAATGGTTCGGTAAGCTTTGTCGAATGGTTCGGTAAGCTTTGTCGAATGGCTCGGTGAACTTTGTCGAATGAGCGCGCGTGTTACAGAAGCCGCGACCGAAGGAAGCGGTTCTTGCAGCCCAACGGCGCAAAATCCCCAAACTGGTTAAGCACCCCCTTCAGCGCGTCATGGTTCCGTCCCAGGTGCTGACCTTGGCGGGAATCTCCTTGCCGGTGAACCAAGTCGAGGTGACGTTCTTGGTTTCGGTGTAGAAGATGAAGCCGTCGCGGCCCATGCAGTGCAGGTCGCCGAAGAACGACTGCTTGTGGCCGGTGAAGCCGAAGACGCCGAGCGGAACCGGAATGCCGACGTTGATGCCCACCATGCCGCCATCGGTGCGATTGGCGAACTCGCGCGCGAAGTGGCCGCTCTCGGTGTAGATCACCGAGCCGTTGGCGAAGCGGCTGTTGTTCATGATCTGCAGCCCTTCTTCGAAGCTGTCCACGCGCTTGATGCAGAGCACCGGGCCGAAGATCTCCTCGCGGCCGCATCGACATCTCTTCGGTCACGTGGTCGAAGATCGTCGGGCCGACGAAGAATCCCTTTTCGCATCCGGCGCGGCAGCTTCGGCTTGCGGCCGTCGAGAACCAGCTTGGCGCCTTCCTTGATCGCCGGTCTCGATCCAGTTGAGGACGAACTCCTTGTGCCCCTGGTTGACCACCGGGCCCAGTCCGGTGCTCTTGTCGTAGGCCGGGCCGAGGTTGATCTGCCTTGGCCATGCGCGCGACGGCCTCGACCAACTCGTCGGCGACCGCGTTCTCGACCACCACCACGGGCAGCGCCATGCAGCGCTCGCCGGCGCATCCGCAGAACGAGTTGATGATGCCCTGCGCGGTGCGCTCGATCACGCAGTCGCTCATCACCAGGGCGTGGTTCTTGGCTTCGGTCAGCGCCTGCACGCGCTTGCCGTTGGCGGCGGCGGTAGAGTAGATGTGCAGCCCGACGCTGGTCGAGCCGACGAAGGTCACGCCCTTGATCTCCGGGTGCTTGAGCAGGATTTCCGCTTCGTTGCGGCTGGTGGTGACCATGTTCAGAACGCCCGTCGGGCAGCCCCGCCTCCTTCCACAGTTCGGCGATGCGCATGCGCCGATTGCGGCGCGAAGCTGGCCGCCTTCAGCACCATGCAGTTTCCGGTGACGATGCAGATCGGCGCCATCCAGCCGTGCGGAATCATGGCCGGGAAGTTCCACGGCGCAATGCCGGCGAAGACGCCCAGCGGCTCGCGGAACTGGACCGTGTCGTAGCCCGCGGAGACGTTCATCAGCGACTCGCCCTTCATCATCTGCGGCGCGCCGCAGGCGAACTCCACCACCTCGATGACCTTGAGGATGTCGCCCATCGCCTCATCCCACTTCTTGCCGTTCTCCTGGGCGCACAGATAGGTCAGCTCTTCGAGATGCTCGTCGAGCAGCTGCTTCATCTTGAAGAGCACCTGGACCCGCTTGGTTACCGGCGTGTCGCGCCACGCGGGGAAGGCGTCCACGCGCGGCCTGGATGGCCTCTTCCACTTCCGCCGCGGTGCACTGCGGCGCATAGGCGATCACGGCGCCGGTCGAAGGGTCGTAACACGGCATGTACTTCGCGGTGGCCGACTCTTTCCACAGGCCACGGACGCCGTACCGCAGCTTCCTCGGGGCGTTCGCCGCTAATGGAGTCTATAGGGGTCGAGCGGTCCTCGAAGAGGTACCGGCCGCTTGCCTGAACGTCTACAGTCAATTGGGACATTTGAAATCTCCTGGTGCTACTTATTCGCCGCCGTCTCCGGCGCCTGGCCCCAGCCTTCTGGAAGCCACTGATAGTTTCTGTCTCCGAGATAGTTGGGATCGAAGGCGTCTTTGATCTTCCGTTGGAAATCCAGCACGAATCTCTGGGGCATTTTCGCGAGCGAGTCCCAGATGCGTTCGTCGGACCATCCGATCTGCAAATAGAGTAACTCCTTGCCGGGTGGAATCCCGTGAGAGACCGCATCCCGGGTTGCATCTTCCATGTGCCGGATGCACGCGTCGATAGAACCGTCGTCGTTCGGATCGTAGGAAACAAACTGCTCGAGGCCGAAATAGCCGCCGCCCTGAATGGTGCTGCCGCATCCCATCATGGCGTCGCCGCCGCATTCCACCAGCATATGGCTCTTTTGGTCCCGGTAGAAGCCCTCAATCGCAACCGGAATGTAGTTCTTCACATAGTCCGGTGTACCGGCCTGCATCCAACTTCCCATGTAACCGCCCGCCCAAATGAAGTTACAGTGCTTATGGCCCAGGCGTTGCATGTACATGTTGGTGAATTCCGCCATGTCCCGCTCACAGAAACGCTTCACCTTGTAACAGCCCGTTTGAGCGAGGATGCCGTCGAGGATCTTGTCCTGCAACAGAATTCCATCCACCGAGTTCGCCGCGAGGATCAATTGGAACGAGATCCGCGACTCTTCGGTGATCTTCTGAATCTCGGGGTCCTTCGCGGCCGTCTCCACGTCGTTGAGCGTCTTGGCCGGATCGATGTAGGTGAGCCACAACGCGGGAGCGAGATCGGCGCCGGCCAGATTGAATTGCCGGTGGAAGATATAACCGATCTCGTTGTCATAGATGGCGTAGTAGCACTCAGTCCAGGCGTCCCAGCTTGGCGCTCCGATGGTGTACGCGCGCATATTTTCGGGTATCGGCAGCCGGTAGCCGGGAGGCGGCCCCTGTCGGCTCCAGCGTGGGCGGACCGGGCCAGTGCGCCAGTTTGATAGCGCACTTCGTAAACGTGCCCAGACCGCCGCGTGAGCCGAGTACTCCCCGCGTGATTCCGCGCAAACTGGGCCCGGGCCCCTCCGAACAGAACCATCCGCAGCCGGAACTCAGCGATCCGGTGCGGATGATCTCGCCCGCCGGTGTCACCCACTCCTGTCCCAATAGGTTATCGGAGTTGTTCCCCAGTGCGAAGCTGGATGGACCGCCGCCGAAATAGGCGCACGCGCTCGCCACCACCGATGTGGAACTGCCCGCGCCGATGATGTTGATGTTCAGGCCGCGCTTCATCGCTTCGGCCTGCAACTGGGCACAGATCACATATGGCTCCACAATCGCGAACCGGTTCTTCTCATCGATGTCGAGAATGCGGTTCATGCGCCGCAGATCCAACTGCAGCGTAGGATCGTCGTCCTTCATCGGCGCCGACCAGTGATACCAACCTGTCGAGATCGGCTTGATTTTGACTCCGTACTTGTTGCAGACCTTGGTCACAGCCTGGACTTCGGAGGTGGAGCCGGGCATGGCGACCGCCCATGGCCGTGGCATATAGTGGCTGCGGTTCGGCCGTACCAGTTCCGCGAGCCACTGGAAGGCGTACGAGTCGAGAAACGCCGGGTCGTCGGTGATGTGCTCCGGTCCGAGAATATCCTCGATAGCCCGGTATGCGTCTTTAGGTATCTCCATGGCAGCGTCCTCTTTATCGGCCTGTTCCACCAACTGCATGACGTCGAACACTTCCAGTTTCGCGGCGGCGGCCGGCCGCGTCGAGGAAGTTCCGCTCGCACCAGGGGCATGCCCTGACGATGGCTTCGGCCCCGGTTGAGAGCGGCTTCTTCCATTCGCTCGTCTGGCAGTCCAGCGCGAGAAATCGGGAATGCCTCGCGCGCGCCGCCGCCGGCGCCGCAACACCAGGCAGCTTCCCGATTCCGCTCCATTTCCACAAGCTGCAATCCCGGAATGGCCCGAGCACGTCGCGCGGGGCTCGTAAATGCCGAATGCGCCGTTGTATTGGGGCCGGGGGGCTCGTAGCAGACCGCCTGGCCAAAGATTTTCTTCTCCTTGCCGTCCCACGCAACGTAGGTCTCGCCCTGCCGCCCGAGATGGCAAGGATCGTGATAAGTCACTTTCATGTTCACGGAGCGCGTGAATTTCAACTGGCCCTCGCGAATCAGGCGGCCGGTGAACTCCACCATGTGCACTACCTGAATGCCGGATCCCTCCGGCGGGTATAACCTCTTAAAGGCGTAATAGCAATCCGAACACGGAGTGACCACGGTTTTGACGCCGGCCCGCGTCCAGGCCCTCAACAGCGAATGGCAGCGCGCCTTGAATTCCGGGACATAACCCATGTCCCGGGCGCGCCCGCCACAGCAGGTTTCGGCCGCGCCCAGAATGCCCAGATCGACTCCGGCACTCCGCAGAATGCGCACCGACGCGCGGGCGACGCCACCGAGCTCTCCATCGAACGAATAGCGGCAGCCGGCGTGAAAGACGACTTCGGCCTGCTCGGTGGCCAGGTGCTTGACCTTGAGTTCGGCTGCCCAGTCCCCACGCTCATCGCGCCGCGCGCCGAGCATGTTGCCATCCTTGCGCAAGCCGTCGATCGCGGACTCAATCCGCGTAAGCGTGTGCCCTTCACGCACCAGGTGGGCGCGCAGTTCGCGCATGCCGAGCAGCGGCTCCATGTCGTAGCGGCACAGCTTGCAGGAGACGTCGCAGCTCCCGCACAGATTGCATTTGAAGACCGAGTCCTTCACTTTTTCGGTCACCGTGGAGCGGCCGTCCAGCAAGGACAACGCGGTGATCAGCCTGCCGCCGGCGGAATAGGAATGAAAGTGGGCATACTCGATGCTCGGGCATCCCTTCGAGAACCGCCAGCTCTTCACCTTGTCCAGCGGAATCCACTTGCAGTAGGCGCAGCGAGTGCACCTCATCGCGTCCGCGCGGTAGTCTTCCAGGGCCATGTCGACTTTCTCCTTCGCGCTAGAAACAGAGTTTCCCGGGATTCAGGATGTGATTTGGATCGACGATCTGCTTAACAGTCCGCAGAACCCGGCGTCGCGGTCGCGTCCCGGCTGTACACCAGATCCGCCCAGGGTCCGTAAGGCCGGGAGAAATACGCTCCCTGCGCGATCAGCCTCTCACTCGCCAACATAAAGAACCGCTCTGCCAGGGCGGCATCGCCCTTGTCGGAGGCATCATATGGAATGGTGAACTCCACGTGCTGAGATACGCCTTGGTGCTGCGGCTGAACATAGATCCCTATGCGGTCCGGCGAGTAGCCCAGTTGACTCGCCATCCCAAGGACGGTCCCGGCGAACTCGGGCACTCGATCGAGTGTCGAGGAAAGAAGATGTCGTGCTGTGAGGCGTTTGGACTGAGCAAGCGGTGAGGACCGCCGCGACCTCAGGGCTGGCCGTGTCCAACTGCAATCCGAATTCGTGCGCGAGAGCGTGCAGTTCTTTTTCCTGCTGACCGAGCTTCTCCTCCGGATAGAGCGCCGAGCCAGCGGCTCCAATCAGCACCGACCATGGCGGGAGATCGGGCTTCCCGAGGGATAACTCGGCCGACGCGGCTGCCAGGCCCGCCGTCACCCCCACGGCAGCCCACATATCGGGCTTCCCGAGAGATAATTCGGGCGATGCGGCTGCCAGTTCCGCCGCCACCCCCACAGGAGCCCGCATATCGGGCCTCCCGAGAGATAATTCGCGCGATTCGGCTGCCCGGCCCGCCGCCTGGGTGACGCTGCACGCCACCGAATCGGCCTTCCCGAGAGATGACTCGACCGATGCGGCTGCCAGGCGGGCCCGATTGAGCATGAGTACCTCGTCGCCGAGTTTGAGCCGTTCGAGCTCGCGGCAGAAACCGGCGAGCTCCTCAATGCGCGGCGCCGCGGCCAGGAATTCCCTCCTGACGGAAGGCAGCAGTTGGCACTTGATGGAAGCCCACACGACAATCCCCATGGTCCCCTGTGCGCCGGTCAGCAGCCTCATCAGGTCAGTCGACAACGGCCCTTGCTGATTCACCTGGGCCAAACCGGCGTTCCACTGCGCTTCCAGAGAAAGGGGCCCCAACCCGGCCTCGCCGGTGAACGCCAGGTCTCCCGTACCCCACACGACGCCACACACGCGCAGCGGCTCCGGTAGCGAGTAATTGAGGCGGGGAATGGTGGTGGGTTGCCGCTCAAGGAGGCTGGCGACCACCGACTTATTCGCCCGCGGCAGCAGCGGCCTGGCGATTCGGAGCCCCTGCCCGGCCAGCGCAGGCTCCAGTTCGGCGTAAGTCACTCCGGGCTCCACGGCCACGATCCTGTTTCGGCGATCGATCTTCAGGATTGCCTTCATCCGCTCCAGGTTGACGATTACGGCTTCGGCAACGCTTGGAACGGTGTCGCCATACGAACGTGGCGGGCCCGAACTTACCGGCACCAGGGGCGTTGCCGTTCGGTTGGCCCACCGGACAAGCGCCTGTACCTGCGCAGCCTCTTGCGGCCACACCACGTAGCGGGGCCGGATGGGAGGGGCGCAACTCCGGTCTTTCGCGAAGCTTTCCAGCACCGCTGGCGCATCGGATACCGCGTCGGCGCCGGCGATCTCCACAAGTTGAAGTTTCTTCTGGTCCATGTCCGGAGCCTTTAACAGCTTTTCGGGCCTGTAACTGCCGAAATATACCTCAAAGTAGCGGACGGCGCGCGGAAAGGGAAATACACAGATCCACTGCTGCAATAGGCGGCAGCTATGACAAGCCGGCTTCGGAACGAAGGCTGCGACGGCCGGTGCTCGCCTCGAGAAGTGTGCGCTGGAATGAGTTGCGTCGATATCTTCGGAACGGAGGCTGCGAAGGCCGGTGCTCGCCTCTCTTGGGCACACATTCCGCCGGATCGCGGCCAGGACGGAATCCCAGGCCCGATTCCGATCGGAGATGCGATAGGCGGCAAACCAGCCGCTTCACTTGTCTGCCCTCATGGTCACCGCACCTGGTTCTTCAGGCGAAGCGGTTCTCCTCAGTTCCGGAGCGGCTCTCGAGGGCAATCACTTCCGCCAGACTCCATTCGGGAATGGCGCCTTGGCGGCTCGCGACCAAAGCGCCGACGCGATTGGCAAACGCGGCAATCTCCGGTGGACACCAGCGTTGCGTTAAGCCATGGACAAAAGCGGCAGCGAAAGCGTCTCCAGCGCCTACCGTATCGGAGACTTCGACTTTGCAGCCGCCGGATTCCACGTACTCGTCGCCGATGAGGATGGCGCACCCTAGAGGTCCGAGCGTCACGCACGCCGCCTGCCAGCCATAGCGTTCGCAGCCAGCCTTGCAGAAACCCCGGTAGTCGGCCGGGAACCCCGTGATTGCAGCGACCGCTTTCACCTCCGATTCGTTCAATTTGACCACGTTGGCGCGCCCGAGCAACTCGCGGATGACATCGGGCGAGTCGCAGCCGGGACGGATGTTGATGTCGTAGAATCGTGGCACGCCTGAAAAGCAGTCCATGAGGCGGCGCAGGGTTCTCCTGGCCGGCGGCTTTCGATGGAAATAAGGTGCCGTAATAGACCCAGGTAGGCCCCCAGTCTCTGAGTCTGGACGCGGTGCGATCGTCAAATTCGATCGCATCGTAGGCTGCGGGCCTCTGAATCGCGAATCGAGGCTGGCCATCGGCGTCCAACTCGACTGCCGCCGTTCCGGTTGGATGCCTGTCGGTCTCGGCGATGAGTTCCGGGTTAACCCCGAGGGCGGCGATCTCCTGTTTCGCGCGATGGCCGCGCGGGTCTTTGCCTACGGCGCTCATTAGAATGGCTTCGTGTCCGAGCCGTTTGGCGTGAGCGGCGAAGTTCAAAGGCGCTCCGCCGAGGAACGCACCATTCTCGAACACGTCCCAGAGCACCTCGCCAATCACCAGGAATCGTTGCTGGTTCGATTGCGCCGGCCTCGAATCGTGTAAATACAAGTTACGCGAAATCACATCAATATCACTATCAGGTTCCTATTATGCTGTCAATCCATTTCTCGCGATCTGTCTCCAGCCGTGCGCCGAAATGGGTGCGGCCGCCATCTCGGCGATGATGGAGCGGCTGCGTGATTGCTTGGAGACCTCAAAGACGGCACCCAGCACGCTTTCGGTCAGAGAATTGATGCTATCCGCGTTCATCTGCGTTCATCTGCGGCTAAGGTACTTGTGCCGGGATTACGCAAAGATCTCAAGAAAGAATCATTAGCCGCAGATGAACGCGGATGAACGCGGATAAGTGAGGTCCAAAAACCGGGATTCGACCTGTCCAGTCAATTCGTGGACACTACACTGGCGCGAGCGGGTCCAGATTGCTCCCGAGTGCTGCCGCCGCGCATGCCACCGCTCATCGAGGGAATTCTCTCCCGGAGCAGCAACAAGAACTGGACAAGACTCGGATTTCGGTCGTCCTTGCGAAAACAGACGTACAAATCGATCTCCGGCTGAGGTTCCACGTCGAGCGGCCTTATCTCCACCGAGGCCAGTTTGATCGCGCGCACGTAGTCGGGCAGCAGGCTGAAGCCAAATCCCGAACCGATCAGATCCAGGGTCCCCAGGATGCCGTCCGTATTGGGACCTCGCAGGAAGCGGACGCCGTTCTGAGCGGCAATGCGGATCACGAGGTCGTGTAGAGTTGGCGCGACTGCCCGAGCCACTTGAACCAGCGGAACCGCAGCGAGGGCCGGCAGCGGAATCCTATCCAGACTCGCCAAATCGTGCTGCGCCGGCACGGCGGCAACTATGACGTGGCGGAGCACCGGTTCCCAGCACAGATCGGGATCTTCGACGGGTCCGCGGAGGAAGCCCACGTCGATTGTCTTGTCTCGGAGTGCCGTCAATTGTGCGGAAGTGGAGAGATTAATCAGCGTGATGTCGACCCCTGGGTGTTCCGCTCGAAGTGCAGGCAGAACCTGGGGGAGGATGTCTCCTTCCGCGCCGGGAATGAAGCCGATCACCAGGTGTCCGGCCTCTGCGCGGCTAGCTTGCCGCGCAATACGAACGGCACGTTCCACCGCGTCCACAGCCGACTTGGCCTCAACCAGAAGGGCGCGGCCTGCCTCGGTCAGTTCCACATGGTGTTTGTCGCGGCGGAACAACGGCGCCTCAACGATCTCGTCCTCGAACTTCCGGATCTGCTGGCTCAACGAAGGCTGGACCGTGTGCAGACGTTTCGCCGCGCGAGTGAAGCTGCGTTCTTCGGCCACCGCTATGAAAAGCAATACATTGC
>CAWJLI010000108.1:0-51736 GCA_963843095.1 Bryobacterales bacterium | reverse complement strand
TTCACTGGGACTGTCGACGGCGATACGATGAAGCTGAAGATTACCCGGGGTGCCGCGTTCGCTTTGGGGGAAACCGAAGTCGTCGCCAAGCGCTGCCCGCCCGATTGCGAGTGAGGAACAGTCGTGCCTTGGCCGATCATTCAGAGGACAAGAGTCTGGGCTGTCGCGACGGCCGCAACTTTCGAGGGGCATAAGGATCTCTTCGCTGTAGTGCAAGCCATCGCAACAATCATGGCCTTGGTTGCGGGCGGAATCTGGACCTACGCACTCTCGAGCCAGTTCAGAGAGACACAGCCAAAGCTGGGTATCAAGCAAGATATCTCCAGTTGGAAACTGCATGATGGCTCGACCTTAATAAGAGTTGATTCGACGTTAACGAATACCAGCAAGGTCCGGATCAGGGGTATCAACGGCAAAATGATCGTCATTCGGCTCCTTCCGGAGACTGACCAGCAAGCGATCGACTATGCCGCTAATAAGATCTTGTTTGACTGCAAGGATGAACACGGTATGCCACTGCCTGACTGCGTTCCCGAGCAGGGACTCAATTTGCCGCCGTCCAGCACCCACCGGTTACCAATCAAGGATCTGACGAGCGACCTCGAGCCCGGAGAGAGCGTGCCCTACTGGCGTTATGTGCACCTCGACGGCGACGTCAGGACAATCGAGGTATTTACCTCCATCGAAAAGCCGGATAGAGCGGGAGATGAGTGGGTCTTTGACTCGGTATTCAATCTAAGCCACTGAGCCGAGCGCGGCAACCAGCCAGGGCCGGTGACGCAGGGAATCCGGCTCAGGCCGCAATTGTGACACTTCGGATGCCAACCCTCTGCAGACCCAGGTACGCTGCCACGTCGCGCACCCGCAGAACAAGAGCGGCCAAGCTCCTGCTTTTTTTCATTACAATGAAGGTTCCTCATGCGACAGGTGGTCACGGCGGCGGACGTTCCTGGTAGTGGCGACCTGCGCGTGTCTCGCGAGGCCATCATTACGCCATCGGCGCGCGAAACCGCGGCGGCGCGCGGCGTGCGCATTCTGGAAGTGCCGGAAGATCAGGTTTCGCTGCTGGCGCCGCCCGAAAAAACTGTCGCCATCGGCGCCGACCACGGCGGCTTCCGCTTGAAGGAAGCGCTCAAGCCGGTGCTGACCGAGCTCGGCCTGGAAGTGCGCGACGTGGGCGTCTACGAGGAAAAGCCCGCCGACTATCCCGACCTGGCGCTCAAGGTCGGTGAGTTGGTCGCTTCCGGCGCCGTCGCGCGCGGCATCGTGATCGATGGCGCGGGTATCGGTTCCTGCATGGCCGCCAACAAGATTCCCGGCATCCGCGCGGCCCTGTGCTATGATAAAGCTTCCGCCAGAAATAGCCGGGAACACAATGATTCTAATGTGCTTACGCTCGGAGCGCGGCTCTTGACCGAAACCCAGGCGGAGGACGTCTTGCGCACCTGGATCGCCACCCGGTTCGCCGGCGGCCGGCACCAGGCGCGGGTGGACAAGATCATCGCCATCGAGCGAGAATTCGCCAAGAAGGCGCTCCCGTGACACAAACCGAGCTCGACCGGCTGGTGGCCGAAATCGGCGAAGAAATCCTGGCGCGCGTCGGACGTGTCGAGCCCGCCGCCAAGAAGGGCGAAGGCCTCAACCTGCCCGACCAGGTGTGCCCCGGTTGTGTGCAGCGCTGCGCGCAGACCTGCGCCCGCAATACCAAAGAGATTATCGCCGCCGGCGCCGATCGCGTTTCCGCCAGCGAGCGGCTAACCAAGATCGATCCATCCATCGCCGCGCTCATCGATCACACCATTCTCAAGCCCGAAGCCACTCGAGATGACGTCGTCAAAATCTGCCGTGAAGCCCGCCAGTACGGCTTCGCCAGCGTCTGCGTGAATCCTTATTGGGTGTCGCTGGTGCGCGCCGAATTGTCGGGCTCCGCGGTAAAGGTCTGTACTGTGGTGGGTTTTCCGCTGGGCGCCACCAGCACCGAGGCCAAGGTGGCGGAAACTGCCGCCGCGCTACGCGCCGGAGCCGAAGAGATCGATATGGTGATCAACGTCGGCGCCCTCCGCTCCGGCGATCGGGACGCGGTGCGGCAGGACATCCGGCAAGTGGTCGAAACCGCGCACCGCGCCGGCGCCATCGTCAAAGTGATTCTGGAAACCGCGCTGCTCGATGACGCGCAGAAGGCGGCGGCTTGTACGCTGGCCAAGCAGGCCGGTGCGGATTTCGTCAAGACTTCGACTGGTTTCAGCACCTCCGGCGCCACCGCCCACGATGTGGCTTTGATGCGCGGCGTAGTCGGGCCGGGTATGGGCATCAAGGCCGCCGGAGGCATCCGCACGCTCAGCGATCTGCGCGCCATGACCGCGGCCGGCGCCACACGCATCGGCGCCAGCGCCAGCATCAGAATTGTGGAAGCCACCGCGGCGGCCTGAGGACGCATGCCGCGCGCGCAAATTCAGTTTTCGTCGAGAGCCCATGCAAGCTAGCCGCAAAAGCTCCGTGCGTTTCCGCGAGCGGAGCGAACTGCTCGACTTCCTGCTGGAGGTTTCCGCCGCTACCTCCGAGACGCTCGATCTCGACCGCCTGCTGGCCAACGTGGCTGAAATCATCGGGCGCGTGCTGCGCTACGACCTGTTCGCGATCCTGCTCTATAGCGAGCGGCGCCGCGCTCTGCACATCCGCCACGCCGTCGGCCACCGCGAGGAGCTGGTCTCGAAGCTGTCCATCGCGCTGGGTGAAGGCCTCACCGGCGCCGCCGCCGCGCGCCGCGAGCCGGTGCTGGTGGGCGACGTGCGCAGCGATCCGCGCTACTTGAACGCCGTGGATGCCGTGCGCACCGAGCTCGCCGTTCCCATGATTGTCCGCAAGCGGCTGGTGGGCGTCATCGACTTGCAGTCCACTCGCCTCAACGCCTATTCCGAGTACGATCGCGCGCTGCTGCGGCTGATCGCGGCGCGCGTAGCCGTGGCCATCGATAACGCCCGGCTCTATCTGCGCGTCGAGCGGAACAATCGCACATTGAAGACGCTGGCCAACATCTCGCGCGAGTTTTCCTCGATCCTCGATTTGAACGAGCTGCTCGGCAAGATCGCCAGCACCGTGCGCGAGCTGATCAACTATGACGCCTTCAGCATCCTGCTCACCGATCACGATGCCAAAGCCCTGCGTCATCTGTTCAGCATCCGCTACGACCAGCGCGTGAACACGGATAACGTCCCGCTGGGCAAAGGCATCACCGGCGCAGCCGCCAGCTCGCGCCAGCCGGTGCGCGTTCACGACGTTGCCAAGGACCCGCGCTATATCGCTTCTCATTCCGATATCCGCTCCGAGGTGGCCGTGCCGCTGCTGCTGCAAGACCGCGTGGTGGGAGTGATGGATCTGGAGAGCGACCGCGTCGGCTACTTCACCGACGATCACGTGCGCACGCTGGCGCTGCTCGCGCCGCAGGTGGCTTCGAGCGTCGAAAACGCGCGCCTGTATCAGGAGCTGGCCACCCGCGAGCGCCGCATGGAGGAGGACCTCGAGGCCGCCCGCGAGCTGCAGCGCGTGCTGCTGCCCGATGCCGCGCCCGAAATCGAGGGGCTCGACGCCATGGTGCGCCTGCGTCCGGCGCGCGGCATCTCCGGCGACGTTTACGATATCTTCGAGCTCAGGGACGGCAAGACCGTGATCGCTTTCGGCGACGTCAGCGGCAAAGGCGCCGCGGCCGCGCTCTATGGCGGTCTGTTGAACGGCCTGCTGCGCACGCTCGCGCCTCGCCACCGCCGCCCCGCGGAACTGCTCAAGGCCCTCAACGACGCCTTAGGCGAACGCAAAGTGGAGGCCCGCTATGCCACTTTGCTGGTACTGCTCTGGGACCCGGCCGCCGGCCACATGACGATGGCCAATGCCGGCGCTTTGCCGCCCATGATCTGCCGCGGCGGCGACATCCTGAATCTGCGCGTGGAGGGGGTTCCGCTGGGTCTGCTCGACAAGCGCGAATATGAGGAGGTGGTGTTCCATGCCCTGCCGGGCGACGCCATGGTGCTCTACTCCGACGGCATCACCGATAATCTGAACGCGGCCGGACATGAGTATGGTAAAGGCCGCCTTGCGCAGGTTCTGCGCGCCCACTGCGCCGGCTCCGCCGCGGACATGGTGGCCGCGATTTTCCAAGACCAGGACAAATTCTCCTCGACCGCCTTCGACGATCAGACCGTTTTCGCCATCAAAATAGGAGGCGGAGACGGGCGGCTCGGCGAAGAAAAGCCGAGATGACTCTCGGCTCAGCAGGCTCGACAGCCCGCGCCACGGCTTGCGTTTAAGCCGGCTCCGGCGGCCGCCATTGGCGGCCTGACTGCAGCCGCCGCAGTTGCCAGTCGGCCGTAATCAGCAGGTCCACCAGCAGGCGCTCTTCCAGACCCGCCGGCTGCCAGCGCCGGTAATATTGCACAGTGAGGGCCGCCAGGCCGGTGGAAAGTTCCGCGCCAGCCGTGTCCGACCATGGAGCAGCGGCGCGCGGCATCGAGGCGACTTGCCCCGGGCGTCTCCCGCCCGGTTTCATGCCGTCCCGCCCGCGTGTGGTAATCGAGAGAAGCGTAGCCATACAGTCGATTCGATGTTAGCGAGGGAACCCCAGATCAGATCGGAAGATCGAGGTTAAACGCCGCGCATTAAAACAAATAGGATTCTGCGGTTTCTTGTGATCGCGCGAGTGTGGTGAGCGGGCGTGCCCTCGTTTGGGGGCATCGGCAAAACGGGTGCGCGTGCCCTATTTGGCTTCTACGATGTAGGTCGGCACAATGCCGGCGGCGGTGGTGAAGCCGGCTTTGGGCGTGGAAAGCCAACTGGAGCAGCCTTGCACTTTGCCCAGGTAGGCGTGCGGATGCACATCCACCTGCATTTCGCGGAATTCCAGGTGTCCGAAGGTCATCAGCGGGAACACCGAGCGCACAGGGTCCACCCGCTCCTGCACCACGTACGGGCTGCGCGCCGGCCTGCTTGAGCGCGCGGTCCCATTCGCCGCCGTCCATCTCCCAGCCGAAGTAGCTGTGCTGGTCGCTCGAATCGTCGTTGGGCTTGAGCGCCAGCCGCTCGCGGTTCTGGGTGATGAATTCCATCAGGTCGATGGTCTGTTCCCCGTGCGTGGTCTTGCCTTGCGCCACCAGGCGGGTCCACGGCACGTGCTCGCGGATGGCCTTGCGCTCCGCGGCGGGAAACTTGAGCGTCAGAGATTCATCCGTCAGCAGGCCGAACATCGCCTTCTTGTGCGCCAGCTCCGAACGGAAACTGTTAACCACACACACCGCCCGATCCCGATAGGCCCGCACCAGCGGGTGCGACAGATCGAAGCGCAGGAGGAATTCCTGCACGCCCAGGCGGCGATAGACCAGGTTGATTTCAAACGCGCCCCGGCGCAGCACGCCGTTGCGGTATTCCAGTTGCTCCGGCGAAACGATCTCCGCCTGGTAGCCCTCCTGCCGGAAGAGATCGCGGAACAGCTCGAACTCGCTGCGGCCGGAATGATAAGGCGGACGGAACTCCACAACCGCGATGTTGGGCTTCTTATCGCCGCCGAACTGCTTGTACGACTTGAGCAGCGCTTGCAGCAGGTGCTTGCGGCTGGCCACCTTGGTAAGCGTGTATTTCTTGCGAAATTCCTTCATCGGCGGAATGTCGTAGAACAACTCCGCCAGCCGATCGGCGTAGCCCGCGCCGGTGGGCGAATCGGCGTTGTACTGCACGAAATGCAAATGGCCGTTCACCAGGTGCGTGTCCAGCCGGGCGGCCACTTCAAAGCTCTGATAGCCGGGATCGATGGCGGCAAGCATTTTTTCGGCCGGCAGCAACTCCAGGCGCGCCAGCAGCCCGGCGTCCTGCAGCACCATCTGCTCCATGCGGTCGATGGCCGAGATCAGCGCTTCGCCGGTTTTGACCAGCGACTCGTACTGGCGCCGCGAAATGAAACTGGGGCGCAGGAACGGGCAGATCAGGCGGCCGCCAGCCGAAAGCCCGGCCTCCTCCATCTGCTTATGGAGTTCTTCCGCCCAGCCCAGGTCCCGGTGCACACCGTTCTCCAGGAGCTTGTTATACCTGATTACCGCTTCATCCAACTGAGACATGCTTGACTTACGAATCTACGTGACCTACGAGTCCGCGCAGCAAGCCCGTACAAAACCCGCCATACACGGCTCTGCAAGCACGGCTCCGGAGTGAGGCGTTTGCTGAGCCGCAGCGTCAATGACCGGCGAGCCAATCGATGGCGCTACGCAGCCTGCTAAGTATTGAGTATCCCACACGAATCTCGAAAAACCTAGGATTCAGCCGGCTTTGGATAAGATAACTCTATTTATTGCATTGGCTTAGCGGAATTTTTGGCCTTCCTGGAAAATACACGCGAAAGTGGTGCACGCATGCGTCGGTGCCAGGGATGGCAGCTTGCAACCTGCCCCGCCGCGCTACAGCACGTGATAATACCCGTCACGCTCCAGCACCTCCACCGGGATGCCGAAGAGTTCGCTCAGGGCGCCCGCTTCGAGCACCTCCCGCTTGGCGCCATCGCGCGAAATCCTGCCTTGGCGGATCAGCACCACGCGCTCCATTTCCGGGATGATATCCGGCAGATGGTGGGTCACCATGATGATGCCGATGCCGCCCCGCGCCAGCCGGGAGAGAGTCTCGCGCAGCTCGTGGGTGGCGCGCAGGTCGAGGCTGGTGGTGGGTTCGTCCAGGATCAACGCCTGCGGGGCGTGCACGAGCGCCCGCGCAATCAGGAAGCGACGCGCTTCGCCGGAAGACATGTGATCGGTGGCGCGCTCGGCCAGGTGGGCGATTTCGAGCGTCTCCATCACCTCGCGCGCGGTGGCTTCCATGGCCGGCGTGACGGGGTGGTGGGGCCAGATGCCCACGCTGCCGAAGAAGCCGGAGAGGACGATTTCGAAGCCGGTGAAATCGCGCGTGCACATCTGCATCCAGTCGTTCGAGACCAGCCCGAGCTGATTGCGTAGGTCGAACAGGTTCCAGGTATCGCGTCCCAGGATGCGCAGCGACCAGGGTTCGGGCTTCAGCCGCGGATACAAATCGCGCGAGATCAGCTTGATGAGCGTCGATTTGCCGCTGCCGTTGGGACCCAGAATGGCGACATGCTCGCCCTGCCCGATGGCCAGCGTGACGCCATCCAGCACCACGCGCGGGCCGCGCTGCACGGTGACGTTTTCCAGTTCGATCAGGGGAATGAAAGGCACCCAACCATTGTAAAAGGGGATGTTGTAAAGGGGGCGCCGACGCGTGTTACTCTCTAAGGGAAAACCTGTATTGAGGCCTGATATGTCCTATCTATCCATACGCGATCTCGATCTGAACGGCAAGAGAGTATTCATCCGCGTGGACTTCAACGTCCCGCTGGTCAAGAACGAAAAGGGCGAGATGGAAATCTCGAGCGACAAGCGCATTAAGTCGTCGCTCGCCACGATTCAATACGCGCTCGATCATGGAGCCGGCGTCATTCTGGCTTCCCACCTGGGCCGGCCCAAGGGCAAACCGAATCCCGAAATGAGCTTGCGCCCGGTGGCGGCGCGCTTGCAGGAACTGCTCGGCCGGCCGGTGAAGATGGCGCCCGATTGCGTTGGACCCGAGGTGGAAGCGATGTTGCCGGCTCCGGGCGAAGTGCTGCTGCTCGAAAACCTGCGCTATCACGCCGAAGAAGAGAAGAACGATCCGGAATTCTCGAAGAAACTGGCCGCGTTGTGCGATGTCTACGTCAACGACGCGTTCGGGAGCGCGCATCGCGCCCACGCGTCCACCGAGGGCATGGTCCGGTTCGTTTCGACCGCCGCGGCGGGACTGCTGATGGAGCAGGAATTGAAGTATCTCGGAATGGCGACCACCAATCCGACGCGCCCGTGCGTGGCCATCCTGGGCGGCGCCAAGGTTTCGGACAAGATCGAAGTGATCGAGAACCTGGGCAAGATCGTCGACCAACTGCTCATCGGCGGCGCCATGGCGTACACGTTCCTCAAGGCGCAGGGTCTGCCCACCGGCAAGTCGCTGGTGGAAGAGGACAAGGTGGATCTGGCGAAGAAGTTGCTCGCCGAGCTTGGAAGCAAGCTGATGCTACCGGTGGACCACGTGGTCGTATCCGAAATCGCCGCGGGCGCCGCCAACGAAGTGGTCGAGACGATCCCTGCCGACAAGATCGGCGTCGATATCGGCCCCAAGACCATCGAGAAGTTCTCGAAGGTGATCGCTTCCGCCAAGACGGTGATCTGGAACGGCCCCATGGGCATCTTCGAAAAGCCGCCTTTCGACACAGGAACCGTGGCGCTGGCCAAAGCCGTGGCCGCTTCCTCCGCCACATCGGTGGTGGGCGGCGGCGATTCGGAAAAGGCCATCAAAGCCGCCGGCGTCGCCAGCAAGATCAGCCATATTTCCACCGGCGGCGGAGCTTCGCTCGAATTTCTAGCCGGCCTCAAGCTGCCCGGCGTAGCTGCGCTGGAACGGTAGGCAACGTACGCTCGGGCCCTGCCGGGCCCCGGCTTGGGATCGCGGGACCCGATCATGAGACGACTCACTCTCCCCGATGGTCTGGAAGTGTTTTCCCTGAACCCCGATGAGACGCGTTTCATGCACCGCGAGGTATTCGTCGAGCGCTGCTACCTGCAACACGGCATCGAACTGCGCGACGGGGATTGCGTATTCGATGTCGGCGCCAATATCGGGCTGGCCACGGTTTTCTTTCATCGCGAGCGCCGGGGCATCCGCATCTTCGCATTCGAACCCAGTCCGCTGGCATGCGAATGCTTGAAAGCCAACATCGAGCTCCATGGGGCCGATGCCCGCGTCTTTGAGTGCGGACTCTCCGCCGCGCCGGGTACCGCGGAGTTCACCTTTTACCCCGCTAACTCCACGATGTCGGGATTCCACGCCGACTTGGAAGTCGATCGAGGCACCACCAAGACGTTCATGGTCAACCGAGGCTTGCCGCCGCAGGATGCCGAGAGGCTCGTCGGCTTCAAGTTTCGCAAAGTGACGTTCCCCTGCCGTTTGCGGACGATTTCCGAAATCGTGGACGAGGATAGTGTGGCGCGCATCGATCTCTTGAAAGTGGACGTCGAGAGGAGCGAGAGAGAGGTTCTGGCGGGAATCCGGGCCGAGCATTGGGAGCGGATCGGCCAAGCCGTCATCGAGGTCCACGATGAGCGCGGTGGACTTGATGAAGTCCAAGCCGTCCTGGCAAAGCACGGGTTCGCAGTGACCGCCGAGCAGGATCCGCTGCTCAAAGGCACGCCGCTCGTCACCGTGTTCGCTTCACGGCGCCGGTGAAGGGATCGGGGGCGCCGGCTCCGCTCCTGCCTTCGTGGCGCCTATCAACGACACTATCTCATCCACACTATCGAGCTGATTCTGATCGAAACCGATCTGAGCGAAATCGACTCCATAACGCTCTTCGAGGAAAAAAGCGATTTCCAAGGCATCGATCGATTCCAAACGGCCGCTGATGATCAAAGAGTCTCCGTCACCAAAAGCCCGCGTGTCTCCCTTCTTATCCAACAGGCCTCGGATTACCGCTCTTACGTTCGTGCGTTCGTCCATGGATTCCTCACTCGTTGTCGCATTAGATACCGAATAAACTCAGCAGGAGCCGGAAATGTTCCTGGATGGGAGAGGTCCTTCCGAAATAGTTGAAGATGTGGAGCAAGCAGTAGAAGCCCAGCATCCCGGCAGTTGGAATGGCGGTTTCGCGCAGCCAAGGTCCATGGGCGGATCGCTTCTTGCCACGTAGCTGCGAGATGCCGATCGCTATTCCCAAAGCCAGGCACTGAAAGCCGTAAACGTCAAACCCAATCAGCGCCTGCCCAAGCCCCAATTCCGCGACATAGTGGATATCGCGGATAAAATGGAAAACCATGTTGCCCAAAGTGGCGGCACAGAGGGTGGCAAAGAATATCCGCACCCGCCTGTGGCCTTTGAAGTATCGGGCGAACGCCGGATAAAAGAAGAACTCCACCAGTAATTCCTTGAAGTAGTAGTAATACCGGTTCCAGAATTCGGCGATCGTCCGGGCTCGAAAAGGCCGGTAAGTGTTCCGGAAGGCTCGGAAGCCGGTCATCCTGCAACAGGCGACCACGGAGTTTCCCCAAATCGAGAAGGTGAGCATGGTCTCCAGGAAATCGCCGATCAGGCTGGCCCATTCGAAGAACATTGGATACGGCTGGCGAGCGACGCTATGTGCGAACACATCCTGTAGAGGGGGGATGTGAAGCCGCACGTGCAGCACGTTGCGGAACACCGCGAGGATCACGCTCAGCATGAGTGTCCACAAGAGCAACTTCAGCCCCTTGATCTGAGTGATGGCCAGGTCCTCGGGAGTCCGGGCCTCGATCCGGCGAAGATACGCGGCGCCTTTGGGAAAGGGAGTGAGCGAGTTTGAGTTGCCGACCCAAAAGGGAAACCAGACGCCCATCTGCAGTGGCAGTGGATCCCGGTCCTTGGAATTCCGGTCGAGCAGAGTGTAACCAATAAACCAGAAATAGCTCCCCAGCATCGTGACGGCGGTCCAGAGATAGACTCGACCGGCGTGTGTAACTGGTGCGTAGCAAGCTCCGAGCAGCACCACGGCATAACAAAGCCCCAACAGAAGGATCGGCCGGCGCATGAGCTTGGCCGTCCGCCAGTGGGAGACCATCCAACAAAATACCGCTCCAAAAGCGAGTAGCGCGCCGGTTGCAATCGGCATCAGCAAGGCGAAATTGACCAGGGCGCCCTCTCGCTCGGACACCTTGCGCACCATGGTCCAGTCGCACCAGGAATTGTGGAACGCCAGCCAATAGAGTGTCCCGCATACGATGAGAGCCCGGCGATATTTCGGCAAGAATGTGATCGGCAAAATGATAGCGCACATGCCCAGCCAGTTCTCGCTCTGCAGGCTGTACATCGCCGCGAAAATGGCCAGCAGGACCAGTTTTCCCGGAACGGTTTGCGCCAGACGGACGATTTCAGGCTTCGTCTCGAAGGGCGGGATCAGCCTCCAGGGAGTGGGGCCGGGGGCAAACGCCTCCTTCGGTGGCACAGGCGAAACCAGCGCGCCACTCATAGCGCGTTCTCTTCCAATAGCCCGAGCAGTGTCTTGCGGTCGCACTTGCCATTGGCGTTGGCTGGCAGCGCCGGCAAAGAATGCACGCGAGACGGGACCATGTAAGCGGGCACGCGGGCTTTCATACCTTCGCGGATTTCTCCCGGCCCTGCCTCCACGCCGCTTACGAATGCGACCAGGCCGGAGGCGGTACCGTGCTCCATGGGCCAGGCAACCACGGCCACGGAATCCGTGCCGCAGACCATCCTCAAGTGAGCCTCCACCTCTTCCAATTCCACGCGGTACCCGTTCACCTTCACCTGATTATCGGTACGGCCCAGGTGGTGATAGCGGCCTTCCGGGTCTTGATAGGCCAGGTCACCGGTCAGATACCAGATGTTTCCATCGAGCAACCGGAAACGGTCGGCGCTCTGCTCGGCATTGCGGAAGTACCCGCGCGCGACCTGGCTGCCCGAAAAAGCCAGTTCCCCCGGCGAGCCTTGCGGAACGATATTCAGCGATCCATCCAGTAGCCGCGCCTCCATTCCCGGGAACGGCTTACCGATGGAGACGATGCCGCGGCTTTCGGTAGTGTGAACTGCGTCGGAGAACCGATCCCCGGTGCAGACAACCGTGGTTTCAGTGGGGCCATAGAGGCAGTCCAGGATACTGTTCGGCGCAGCCGCACGCCAGGCCCACGCGGTAGCTACCGGCAACGCCTCTCCTGCAAAGGCCGAGTAGCGCAGCGACGGGAGCGCGCCTGGAACGAGCATTTTCATGCGCTGCATGAAGATGGCGGTGGAAGGCACGGAGAACCACACGGTGAGGTCGCGGCTCTCGATGAAGCGGAGCGGCCCCATGGCCTGCGTGGCGGGCACAACGTGCAGGGATGCGCCGGACGACCAGGCGTTGAAGACGTCGAAAACGGAATTGTCGAACGAGAGTTCGTTGGCCTGGGCCACTCGGTCAGCCGGGCCGAAGGCATATCGCTCGCGAAGAGCCGCCAAGAAATGCGGCGACGTTGCCATTGCTAACCATAACCCCCTTGGGCGTCCCCGTGGTGCCGGAGGTGAAGATGATGTACGCCAGATCCGCGGCATCGCGGCCGGCCGGTTCCCGCAGAGGATGATCGCCAGCCAGAGCTTCGGAGCCACAAACGGTGCCGGCCATGCCGCCGGGTGCGCCGGGCGCATGGATCAGCAGGGGCCAGGACGTAATGCGGGCACGCACGAGCCACGCTTCCCGACAGCCGCTCCAGCCCCTCCGCATCGACGATCAGGGCATCCAGCCCGATGAATTCCAGCAGCCAGGCCAATCGGGATTCGGGAAGGCGGGGATTTAGCGGCACATACGCGGCACCGTGCCAGCAGGCTCCCAGCAAGCCCGCATACGCCTCCCAACTGCGCGCGGCCAGGATGCCCACCCGCGATGCCGGTTGTCACTCCCGCTGGTCAAGCCATGTTGCGATGGCGCTCGCTCGCGCCGCCAGTTCCCGATAGGTGAGGTCCGTGGCGCCGACCGACAACGCCAACCGCCCGGGCTGCAGAACGGCCTGATGGTAAAAAGGTGTTGCCAGATTCCCGTTCAATCGGGGCTCTCCACGAACGGTCGACTATAGCCACGATTATAGGAAGGGGGCCTCAGCGCTTGCAATGCGTTATATGGTGGATCAGCGTGAGATAACCGGCGTCAGGCCCCGCCCGCTACCTTAGGTTAAGCACAGATCCGCCAGGCTCGAATAACTTCCGTCAGGCCGAGCCGCCTATCCTTGCGCATCTTGCGTCCATGGAGACCCAGGTGAAATCTTTGAAGGATGGGCAGCGTGACCGTCTGCCCGCCCGAAAATGATTGACCCCGCCGCCAGGCTTCACCACATCGCATTTGTTGTGCCTTCGATTCCGGAAGCGGCCGGGCGCCTGGCACGCTCCCTGGGCGGCGTGTGGGACGAACGGATCGTGCATGTGCCCGAACAGACGGTCTGGGCTTCCTTTGTGCGCCGCTCGATTCCGGACGAGCCCTTACTCGAACTGTTGCAGCCCGTGGACGCAAAGTCGCTAGTGGCGGCCTTCCTCAAGCGCGGCGGGGGTCTGCATCACCTTTGCTACGAGGTGGAGGATCTGCTGGCGGAAGTCGAAAATGCCGGCTCGGCAGGATCGATCATTGTGCAGCAGCCGGTACCCGCGATCGTCTTTGGCGGCCGTCTTGTCGCCTGGGCGTATACTCGCGATCGGCTGCTCCTGGAGTTTCTGGAACGCCAGAAGTAGCTTCGCCATCTGCCTCGGCACGGTTCTGCCGTGCCGCGTTTCCATCTAACTCGAAGTCTTCGGCTTGAGGAACGTCCCCTTATCGAGCTCCTCGAACGCCTGGCGGAGTTGCTCCTGCGTGTTCATTACGATCGGACCGTACCAGGCCACCGGCTCTCGCAGTGGCCTCCCCGAGCACAGGAGAAACCGGATCCCGTCCTCGCCGGCGTGCACTTCGACCTCGTCGCCGCGGTCAAAGAGAATCAGCGAGCGGTTGTCGGCGTCGGCAGGAGGCTTGGTGTCCGCCCATCCAACCGATTCGGTGGGCACCTCCAGCGGGCCGGAAGCGTTGCAGAACTTCCCATCCCCCGAGAAAACGTACGCGAAGGAGTGGTGCGTCGTCTCGACCGGCAGCGTCTTCCGCTGGCCCGGAGGCACCGACACGTCGAGATAAGTCGGATCGGCCGCGATGCCATCCACCGGACCGACTGTCCCCCAGAACTTTCCGCAGACCACGCGAACGTGCGTGCCGTCGTCATCCGTGATCTCCGGAATATCGCCCGATTTCACTTCCTGATAACGGGGCGCCGTCATTTTCAGCGACGCGGGAAGGTTGGCCCACAACTGGAATCCGTGCATCCTGCCCGCTGTGTCTCCCTTCGGCATCTCCTGATGGACAATCCCGCTTCCCGCCGTCATCCATTGGATGTCGCCGGCGCCGATGGCCCCGTGGTTTCCCATGCTGTCGCCGTGCTCGACGGTTCCCGCCAGAACGTAGGTGATGGTTTCGATCCCGCGATGCGGGTGCCACGGGAAGCCCGCCAGGTAATCCTCCGGAACGTCATTGCGGAAATCGTCAAGAAGGAGGAACGGGTCGAAGTCGGAAGTGTTGCCGAAACCGAACGCCCGGCGCAGGTGCACACCTGCGCCCTCGATGGTTGGCTTGGCTTGGATCATTCGTTTCACTGGACGAAGGGACATTGGGCCTCCTGTGCTGAGCAGTACAAATGCCGGAGCAACCTTTCTTCGTTCCCGGCTTTCCGCTAGTGTACATCGAGCGTGTGGGGCAGGATGTCATCCTGCGCGGTGGTTGGCAACCACCGCGCGGTCCGATTGCCAATCGGACCGCAGCTTACCAAGCCGCCCCACAGTGCCCTGCGTCACGCTACGCTGTGATTTGCCGATGACTCGCCGCCACGTTCTCGCATTGCTCCCAGCCGCTGCCGGCAGCTCGTGTGCCAGCCAGGAAAGTGCATCTCCCGATAGCCAGCCCCGGCACCGCGTCGCCGATGTCCTGACGCCGGCCGCGCTGGAGCACGTTCAACTGGGCGGATATGTGGGCCGCAAGGTCGACCTGTGCGTTCGCAATCGCATCTTCGCGCAGAATTGGGACAAGCTGGTAGCGCCGTTTCGCCAGCGCGCGGAAACCGCATGCTGGCAAACCGAATTCTGGGGTAAGTGGTTTCTGTCGGCCGCGGCCGCGTGTCAATACTCGCGCGATGCCGCCGCGCGCGCGCATCTTCACGATTCCGTTCAATCTCTGCTCGCTACCCAAACCGCGGATGGATACATAGGGAATTACGCCGACGGCAGTCACTTGAAGTCCTGGGATATCTGGGGCCGCAAATATACGCTTCTAGGTTTGCTGGCCTGGTTCGACATGACGGGCGACGGCGCCGCGCTTGCCGGCGCCCGCCGGCTGGCCGCGCATCTCATGACTGAGGTCGGCCCCGGCGCCGCCGATATCATTCGCTGCGGGCTGTTCCGTGGGATGGCTTCGAGTTCCGTGCTCGAACCCATCGTCCTGCTCCACCGTCACACCGGTGACGAGCGATTGCTGCGTTTCGCCGAGTGGATCGTATCCCGATGGTCCGCGCCCGATGGCCCGCAGTTGATCGAAAAGGCATTCACCGCGGTTCCCGTGGGCGAGCGGTTTCCGCGCCCGAAGAAGAATTGGTTCTCCTGGGAAAACGGCGAGAAGGCTTACGAGATGATGTCGTGCTACGCCGGCCTGTTGGAACTGTACCGCGAAACCGGACGCGCGGCGTATCGCGATGCGGCGATGCGCACGCACGCGAGCATTCTTTCGACCGAAATCAATGTTACCGGCTCCGGCTCTTCCGAGGAGTGCTGGTATGGCGGCAAGGCGCGTCAGGCACAGCCGGCTAAGAATCCCATGGAAACCTGCGTGACGGTTACCTGGATGCACCTTTGCGCTCACTTGCTGCGCCTCACCGGCGATCCGCGCTACGCCGACGCAATCGAGACCACCGCGTACAACGCGCTCGTGGGAGCCATGACGCCCGACGGATCGGGCTTCGCCAAGTACAGCCCGCTCGCCGGCGTCCGCGAATTCGGCGAGAAGCAGTGCGGCATGGAGCTGAACTGCTGCGAAGCGAACGGCCCGCGCGGCGTCATGCTGCTGCCGCAGGTTGCCGTCATGAAAAGCGCTGAAGGCCCGGCCTTCAACCTCTATTCGGAAGGCGCCTGGAACTTCGAGCTTCCCTCCGGCGCTGCGCTGCGGATCGAGGCCAAGACGGACTATCCCGCCTCCGGCTTGATCGAAATCGCGCTCCATCCCGCGCGGCCGGAATCGTTCCCGTTGCGATTGCGGATACCGGCATGGAGCGGGCAGACCTCGCTCGCCGTGAATGGCTCGAAGATCGGCGAGGTCCATCCCGGCACGTATGCGATCGTCGAAAGGCGCTGGAAACCCGGCGACCGCATGCGCCTGCAACTGGATCTGCGCGGCCGGGTCCTCCGCGCGGCGGATGGAGCGCGCCCGTACGCCGCCGTGGCGCGCGGCCCGGTGCTTTTGGCGCGGGACGTCAGACTGGGGCAGGAAGCGGTCGACGAGCCGGTTGCCGGCTTCAGTGACGACGGCAGCTTCATACCGCTCGAAGCCATCGCGCCGCCGCCGGGAATCAACATGGCATTCAGCGCCGGCGACGGCCTCCGCCTGTGCGACTTCGCCTCGGCCGGCAACACCTGGTCGACAGATTCCCGATACCGCGTCTGGATGGCGGAACGCCGCTAGAGTTCGAGCGCCGTACGCAGGCCTTCATCGACGAAGCGTTGCAGGCGCGGCGTCAGTGTCCCGGCATGCTCGGTCAGGAACCCGCGGTCGAGGGTCAGAAGCTGGGAGACGTTCACGACCGAGTCGCGGGGGAGGCCCACCGAACGGGCCGGCAACAGGACATTCCCCGGAGCGTCAGCGAGTTCGACGTTGCTGGTGATTACGGCTACGATTGCCGTTTGAATCCGACTGCGATTGAACGAGTCCGCCTGAATCACGAGCACCGGCCGCCGGAATCCTGGCTCGGAGCGGCGAGGCTCGGGAAGATCCGTCCACCAGATCTCCCCCCGCTGAATCTCGCCCATTTTCTACCAGGCGTCCTTGGCGAGGGATTTCAGTTGGGCGCGGTGCAATCCGGCAGCGACTTTCGCCGGGTGCCGCGAGTACACGTCGTTCAGGCGCTCCGTGATCGCATCCCCCTGCTGGCCCTTGAGGAACTCAGCAATCGCTCTGGCGTACAGCTCACTTCTCGAAACCCGAAGCCGGCGGGCGGTTGCTTCCGCCATGCGGAACAGGTCGTCAGGCACCGAGACGGCGGTCTTCACGCTCACAGTATAACTCGAGTTATACCCGAACCGGGATGGCGTTCACTGCCCGCCGGACCTCGCCCGCCTTCCGGCTTCTCGGCCGGCTTCTCGGCGGTAAAGGTCAGCTTCACATCGCCGGTGTGGGTCTTATCGTTGATCTTCACATCCACCGCGGTCTTTCCCAAGTGCTCGAAGATGTTCTCCTGCCGGATCACGCCGAGGAAATAGTTCGGATACTCCGGGTTGAACGGCTTGCCCATCTTCATCGTCCAGATGCGGAGGATTTCCGCCTCGCCCTCCAGATCGAGGCCGGCCACCGTCAGCTTGCCCATCGTGAATTGCGGGCCCGCCTCCACATGAATCACCGCGTCCACCGATTCGTGACCGTCGTCCACCACCCGGTCCGCGGTGATCTTTGCATTCAGGTAACCGGCCCTGCGGAGCGCCTTGCGCATCGCATCCAGGCCCTCGTCCACCTTGTCGAAGTTGGCCACGTCGCCATGCTTCACGTCGATGTTCCGGAGCAGTTCCGCCGCTTCGTCCGGCGCCGGCCCTTCGATCGTCACCTTGCCCATCGTGTAGCTCCGCCCTTCATCGATGGTCACAAACACGTGCAGGCCCAGCACGTCCTTGGCGGGTTCGGTGCTCAGTTCGGTGAATCGCACCCGCATGCGCCCGCGCGCCTCGTAGATCGGCCGGATGGCGCTGTTGAGGATCTCGCGGAAACGGTCCTCGGTATATTCGGCGCCGATGCCGGCGGTCATAGCATCGTGCAGCACGTTGGACGGCACCACGTGGTTGCCACGAAACGTCACCAGAGCCACCGCGGGCAGGGCATGTGTCGGCCGGAAAACGACGGCAAACTCACCCGTCGAGATGGGCGCAACTCCGACCGCGACTTTCTCCGGCTGGCCCTTGGCCGCCAGGAACTCCTGCACCCAGTTCTTGTACCGCTCGAACGCGGGCTGCGTGGCGGCCAGCTTGCCGGAAGCGAACAGCGGATCTTTCTCGCGCAGCGCGGCGCGCAACTCCTGCTCGGAAACGTGCAGGTTTTCGAACTCCGCCGGGTAAGCCTGCTGCACTTCCAATACCTGAATCAGCGCAGCGTAGCCTTTCGCCGAGCCCGGCGTGAACTTGTATCCCACCGTCTCGAATGCGCCCGTGTCTGTGAGGCGTTTGCGCGCAGCCTCGAACTCCGGCTTGCCCGCCACCTGCCCGACTTTGAGCCCGGCCACCGCCAGAATCTGTTCCGCGGCGTAAGCGTGGTTGCCCTCTACCAGCAGGCTTTCGATCGGCCAGCGCGCGGCCGGCACGGTGGAGCCCGCGCTCGGCGCCGCCGGCTTGGTCTGCGTGAATCCACACCCGCCCGCCAGCATCAAAATCGGTAGCAACCTTTTCATATTCTTCATGGTAGCAACGGCCCAGGATGGCCCTCGCGCTTGATGGCTGGCTGTACCGACCGCTCCCTGTGGTCGCGGCTCCGATGCGGTCCCGTTCAGAGCCGCAGCCACAGGGAGCGGTCGCCGCCGGCCCTTTCCTGGTAGACGCATCGGCAGCGTTGCCGGTGACGCGGGTAGAATAAAAAAAGTGCCTTACGATCTGATCGTGATTGGGAGTGGTCCCGGCGGCTACTCCGCTGCAATTCGCGCCGGCCAATTCGGATTGAAGACCGCCCTGGTCGAGAAGCAGGCCAAACTCGGCGGCACCTGCCTGCTGGTGGGTTGCATTCCCACCAAGAGCCTGCTGCAAACCGCCGACGTGTGGGAGCGCTTCGTCCACTGCGAGCAGGAAGGCATCCATTGCGAGAACCCGCGCCTGGATTATCCCAAGGTCAAGGACCGCAAGGATGGTATCGTCAACAAGCACTCCAAGGGCGTCGAGATGCTGCTCAAGCGCGCCAAGGTGGAGCGCATCTCCGGCTTCGCCACGCTGAAGGGCGGCGGCAAAGTGGAGGTGCAGGGCGCATCCGGCACCCAAACCCTGGAGGCGAAGAACATCATCGTCGCCACCGGTTCGGAAGCCCGCATGCTCCCCGGCCTCGTGGCCGATCCCGAGTTCATTCTCACCAACATCGAAATCCTCAATCTCACGGCGGTGCCGAAGAGCCTCATCATCATCGGCGCCGGAGCCGTGGGCGTGGAGTTCGCCAGCATCTTCCGCAGCTTCGGCGCCGAGGTCACCGTGGTCGAAATGCTGCCGCGCGTGGTTCCGGTGGAGGACGAGGACATCTCCAAGGAGCTCGAACGCAACTTCCGCAAGCAGGGCATTCGCGTCGAGACCGGGGCGCGCGCGGAGAATATCGAGAAGACCGGCGCCGGCGTGCGGCTCGCGCTCACCACCAAGGACGGCAAGCAGGAGACCCTCGAGGCGGAAAAGCTGCTGGTGGCCGTCGGCCGCAAGCCCAACACCGAAAACATCGGCCTGGAAAGCACGCGCGTCGAGCTCGACCGCGGCTTCATCAAGGTCGGCCAGTGGCAGCAAACCGGCGAGCCGGGCGTTTATGCCATTGGCGATGTTGTCGCCGGCACGCCGCAACTGGCGCACGTGGCCACGCGCGAGGGCATGATCGCGGTTGCCCACATGGCCGGCAAGCCCGCCGTTCCGATTAACCGCAACCGCATCCCCGGCTGCACCTACACCCAGCCTGGCATCGGCAGCGTGGGCCTCACCGAAGCCCAGGCGCGCGCGCAGGGCCACGCGGTGAAGGTCGGCCGCTTTCCGTTCGCCGGCAACAGCCGCGCCACCATTCTCGGCCACCACGAAGGATTCATCAAGGTGGTCGCCAGTGAGCCTCACGGCGAAATCCTCGGCGTTCACATCATCGGCCCCGAAGGCTTCGAAATCGTCGCCGAAGCGGTAGCCGCGATGGAAGCCGAGGCCACCGTCGACGTGATGATGCAGACCATCCACGCCCACCCTACGCTGTACGAAGCCTTGGGCGAAGCCTTCAACGCCGTCTACGGCCTGTCAATCAATGCGTAACTGTTGCCTGCGCGAACTGGGACGAATGGACTACGCGAGTGCGTTCGAGTTGCAGCGTCGCCTGGTGGTGGAGCGCCAGCAGGGGTTGGTCGACGATCAACTGCTGCTGGTGGAGCACCCGCACGTGGTCACCCTCGGCCGCAACGGGCATCGCGAAAACCTGCTGGCCAGCGACGAGATCCTGGAGCGCGCCGGCGTCGCATTCCATCCCACCGATCGCGGCGGCGACATCACCTATCACGGCCCCGGCCAGTTGGTGGGCTATCCGATTCTCGACCTGCGCGAATGGAAGCGCGACGTGGCGGCGTACGTCCGCGCCATCGAAGAAGTGCTGGTGGCGACGCTGGCCGATTTCGGCATCGCCGCCGGCCGCATCCCCAAGCTCACCGGCGTGTGGGTGGACGGGCGCAAGATCGCCGCCATCGGCGTGCACATTTCCCGTTGGGTGACCTCGCACGGATTCGCGCTGAACGTGTCGACCGATCTCAGCTATTTTCAATACATCGTTCCCTGTGGGTTGACCAAGCCCGTGACCTCCATGGCCGCGCTCGGCGTGCGCACCACGCTGGACGATGTAGGATACGTCTTGGCCGCGCATTTTGGCCGCGTCTTCGACTGCCAGATGCCGCTTACGGCGCCCGCCCTTGCGAGCGCCCGAAAGAGAGAATCGATATGACCGACGTCGTGATGCCCCAGATGGGCGAAAGCATTGTGGAAGGCACGCTGACCAAGTGGCTGAAGAAGCCCGGCGACCGCGTGGAGCGCGACGAGCCGCTGTTCGAAATCTCCACCGACAAAGTGGATACCGAAATCCCGTCGCCCGCCGCCGGCACGCTGGCCGAGGTGGTGGTGGAAGAAGGCAAGACGGTGGGCATCAACACGGTGGTTGCGCGGATCGAGGAGAATGGCGCCGCAGGCGCGGTCGCCAAGCCGCCCGCACCAGCCGCTCCAGCGTCCGCTGCGCCTGAGCCTGAGGCTGAACCTGCCGCAGTGTCGGAAGCAACCGCTCCTGCGCCGCCCCCGGTTGAGGAACCGGCGCCCGCGGCCGAGCCCGCCGGCCCGCTCTCGCCGCTGGTACGCAAGCTGGCTCGCGAGAATAATATCGATGTGAACCTCATCAAAGGCACCGGTGCGGGAGGCCGCATCACCAAGCAGGACGTGGAGAGCTACCTGGCGCTGCGCCCGGCCGCCGCAGCCGTTGTCCCCGCGCGACCGCCGGCGCCGCAACAGGCGCCAGTCGCGCCGGCCGCCGCGCCTGCGCCCACGCCAGCGCCGCTGGCGCCCGCCGGCCCGGCCAAGATCCGCGTTGAGCCGCTCAGCACCATGCGCATCAAGATCGCCGAACACATGGTGCTCTCCAAGCGCACCTCGGCGCACGTTACCACCATTCACCGCGTGGATATGACCGCCGTCGCCAAGATGCGCGAGCGCAACAAGCCCGCCTTCCAGGCCAATTACGGCTTCAGCCTGACTTACCTGCCGTTCGTCACCCGCGCCGTGGTGGTGGCGCTGCGCCAGTTCCCGTTGCTGAACGCTTCGCTCGACGGCAACAACATCATCTACCACAACGAAATCAATATCGGGATCGCGGTGGCGCTCGAGAACGGCCTGATCGTGCCGGTCATCCGCGGGGCCGATGAAAAGAACGTGCTCGGCCTGCAACGCGCCGTGGTCGATCTCGCCGCCCGCGCCCGCTCGCGCCAGCTCAAGCCCGACGAGGTGCTCGGCGGAACTTTCTCCATCACCAACTTCGGCAGCTTCGGCAGCCTGGTCGGCACGCCCATCATCAACCAGCCGCAAGTCGCCATCCTCGGCGTCGGCACCGTCGACAAAACCCCGGTGGTGATTAATGATGCCATCGCCATCCGCTCCATTTGCCACATCTCGCTCAGCTTCGATCACCGCCTGATCGATGGCGCCCTGGCCGACCAGTTCATGAGCCGGATCAAACAAGTTCTGGAAGGCTGGACCGAAGAAGTGCAGTAAGATGGGTTTGCGATGAAGCGGTTTTTCTCACGCTACCTTGACCCACGTCGGCCCGGAGGGTACCTTTTCTTCGTGACCTGCTTGCTCATAATGTATCCAATGACGATTACTTCTCCGGTATATAAGCCGGTCGAACTTCTCATCGTTTACGCCGTTACTGTCTTATCCATGCGCCGCTTATCCGATGCCGGCCTGCCGCGAGCTTGGGCCCTCGTCACGCTACTAACGCTCGCGGCCCCGTTGCTGTGCCCGCTGCTGATTCCAGGCGTCAGGCCGAACTCCGCCCTGGCTCAACTCCTCGATGGCCTTTTCTACAAGCGAAACTGGAGACAGGTGGCGCTGGCCGTGGCTCTGCTCGCCGTCCCCCTTGCCATCGGTCTTGCACCCACGCGTAGGCCGAAGCCGGAGATCGGTAGCGCATCCCAAGAAGCCGTGAAGACGTCGTAACGCCGTCGGTCTTGCCGACGGTGTTTTACATTTCGCACGCGCTGTGAAAGAGCACCGGCCACCGAGACCGCCGGCGTTACCGGGCTGCTACAATGGCCTGGGTCGCGCGCCGGCTACGCGGCCTTGAGCCTCTCATAGATACCATGCGCACAAACCAGAAGAGCATGTTCCTCTCCGAGGACGGCAGCAACCTGCTGTTCACTTTCCTCCTGGTCAGTTCCCTGTTTTTGCTGTGGGGAATCTGCAACGGGATGATCGACGTGATGGACAAACACTTTCAGGAGGAGTTGAGCCTCACCAAGTCGCAGTCCGCCTGGGTGCAGTTCGCGCACTATCTCGGCTATTTCCTGATGTCGCTGCCGGCGGGCTGGCTGGCGAGCAAGCTGGGGTATAAAGCCGGCATCATCGCCGGTCTGCTGATTGTCGCGCTGGGCGGGTTCTGGTTCATCCCGGCTACCCACATCAATGCGCTGGTCCACGAAGGACGCGTATCGACGAACATGGCATTCGTCGCGTTTCTGGCCGGGGTTTGCGCCATCGCCAGCGGTCTCACATTTCTCGAGACCATCGCCAATCCGTACACCACCGTGCTGGGCGCACGGAGGTACGCGGCCACGCGCATCAACATCGCCCAATCTTGCAATGGCGTCGGCTGGATTTTCGGTCCCATCATCGGCAGCGTGTTCTTCTATGGCCGTGACGCCGCGGGCCGCAGCACCGGCAGCCAGACGCTCTATATTCCCTATGCGGCGATCGCCGTCGTCGTCATCGTGCTCGCAGTCATCTTCTTCTTTGCCAGGATTCCCGACATCAAGACCGGCGACGACTATCATCTGGACGATTCGTCGCCGCAGGTTTCGCATTCCATCTGGTCGCACCCGCACTTCGTGTTCGCGGTCGCGGCGCAGTTCTTCTACGTGGCGGCCCAAGCCGGGATTTTCAGCTTCTTCATCAATTACATGACGGCGGAAGTTCCCCCCATCCCGTCCTCCTGGAGCGCGGCCATGACTACGCTGTCCGCGCACTCCGGCTTCCTGCACGACTGGCTGCTGGGCTGGTTCGAGACCAACAAGGCGGGCATCCTGGCCATCAGCAACAAGGGCGCTTCCAACCTGGCATCGCTCGGCTTTGTGTGCTTCCTGGTGGGCCGCTTCACCGGGGCCGGCCTGCTGAGAAAGTTCGCAGCGCACAAAATTCTTGGTTTGTATGCGGTCCTGAATGTCGCCGCCACGCTGCTGGTCTTCGCCAAGCTCGGGTGGTTCTCGGTGGTGTGCGTGTTCCTGAGCTATTTCTTCATGTCCATCATGTTCCCGACGATTTTCGCGCTGGGCATTTTCGGCCTTGGCGCGCGGGCCAAGAAAGCCTCCGCGTTCATCGTGATGGCGATTATGGGTGGCGCCATCCTGCCGAAACTGATGGGTTACGTGGCGGACAAGTTCGATATGTCGCGCGGTTTCATCGTGCCCATGTTCTGCTTCGGCCTGGTCGCCCTTTACGCCTTCAACTGGCCCAGGTTCAGCAAAGCGGAGTCGTTGGCCGGCACGCCGGCATCAGCCGGTCATTAGACCTTTCGGGGAAGTCCAATTCAATTACTGACCGCTCCCTCTGGTCGCGGCTCCGATGCGTTCAGAGCCGCGACCGAAGGGAGCGGTCCGTCGACGACAGTCGCGCGATCTGGAGCCTTATTTCGGGCCAACCACCGCGTCGCCATAGACGATGCCGCGGCCGTTCATTCCGAGGTAGACCCGGCCAAACACGCGCGAATCGGCCGCGATCACCGAGGGACCGCCATACTGGTGCGCATCGTCATTGACCCTCACCCAGGTCGATCCGTTGTTGTCGGAGCGAAAGATGGCTGTCGTAGTCGATGGCGAGATCGCGCCGTAAAGGAAAATCGTTTGCACTCCCGTGCGGGCTCGGGGATTGGCCGCTCCGACGGCTACCTGGTTCGCCTGCAAGACGCTGGGTACCTGCTTCCAGGTGACGCCGCCATCGGTGGAATGATAAAGACCGTAGCCGCCGAGCGGCAGCCACAGGTCGCCGGCGCGCGCGAAGTTCGCTACCGGCACAGCCCTTACGCCGGTGGTGAACTTCGTCTGGTTCACCTGCGTAAAAACCGTTCCGCCACTGGTCGTTGTGCTGTAGAAGTTGATTCCGTCGAAGGCGTAGAACAATTTCGGCGTCACTTTATCCGCCGTCGGCGTCAGCAGGGCGGGAAGGCCGCTGGTCACGCTCCAGCCACCGCCGTTGTCGGTGGAATACTGCGGCGCGTTGGAACCGCTGGAGGTGGTCCACAGCATCACGGTCCCGCTCGCGTCCACCGCCATCGTTCCCACATTGCTGGTGTTGGTGCCGCCGGCCGCGCAACCGCTGAACGGTTGCCACGTTGTGCCGCCGTCGGTCGAGTACGCGCCGTAGTTACACGGGCTGGTCGAAGCGGTGTTGGCCTCACCCACGCGGGCTACGAACAGGGGGTTTTGCCCGGCCCAGTCCAGACCGTCGGTAGTGGACATGGCCGGGTTGGTGTACATGCCGCCGGCGGGCGAAATAGAGAAGTTGTCGTGCCGGAAGCCGCCGATGTCGCCGACCCCGCTCAACAGGTGAGCGCCTTGCGTGGGGCTGATCAACGCGGTCACCGCCGTCTCTTCGATCCCCAGCGCCTCTACGTACCACGTGGGGGGCTGGTCTGAATCGGCCGCCGAGACATTATCGGTGGCGAAGACCGATGCGCCGGTAGCGAACATCAGGTGATTGGGATTGACCGGGTCAATCAGAAGCGCGGACATCCACCAGCCGAACCTCGCCGTCGCGTTCGGCGCCGTATTGCCGAAGGTCAGCCAGGGCGAAATCGGTGTGTAGACCGAAGGGTTGAAATAGAAGTTGCCGTAGGGAGGCCCATAGACGCCGCCGAGGGAGCTGACAACGGCGAGATCGATCCACGTATTGCCGCCATCGTGCGTGATATAAACCGTGTCCACAGGATACCAGCGGTCCAGCGTGGCGACGGCCACCGTGCCCTGGCGGCTCAGGTCCTGGCTGATGCCGCAAAATCCGCCGCGTATCGCCGTTTCACCGTCGTTCTTGTCGAGCGGCGGCGTGACGTTGGTCCAGGTGCCGGCGGAGGGATTGAACTTCTCGACCAGGCCGTAATTCATGCCGTTGGGGCCCGGATAGTCGGCGTAAGTGACGTACAGATTGCCGTCCGGATTCAAGACCGCGCGCATCGGCGCCGGAGCGTGTGTCCCGTTGCTCACGCTGTAGGGCCAGGACAGCGGCTGGCCGGGCAGCGCCTTCCAGGTTGCGCCGTCATCGGTGCTTTTGTAGATCGATGACGTCGCGTAGACGCCCACGTAGATGACGCCGGCGTTGGCCGGATCGAACAGCACCCATTGCAGGCCAAAGCCATCGCTGGAGGTCTGGATAGGAAAACCGCTCACCCTGGTCCAGGTGTGGGCCTGATCTTCACTCTTCCATAGCCCCTGCATTCGGGTGCCCATGAAAAGTTCGCTGGGGTTGGACGGATTCACCGCCAGGCGCTCGCCCGTGTCACGGCCGTCGTTATTGGAGGCCATCTCGAAGGGCGCGATGTAGGTGCTGAAGGTGGCGCCCTGGTCGGTGGAAGCCAGGATCGCCGTCTCCCCACCCAGGTACATGCCGGCCGCTATGTAAAGGCGATTGGGATCGGTGGGATCGAGCGCGACGCTCTCGGGCCCTTGCAGGTTATAGTCGTTCGGCGCGTGGAAGTCGGTCAGCGGAATCCATTGCCGGGTCGCCGGATTCCAGCGGTAGACGCTCCCGATATCGGTGCGCGCATAAATCAGGCCGGGCTGGGTGGGATGCGCGATCAGGCCCGGGATATAACCGCCCGCCACGATGCGAACCGGCGCCCATGCATAAGGAGCCTGGAGGGGAGACGATTGCGCTGCAATCCGGGAACCGCACAGGCAAAGCCAAATGAGAACCGGACACAGTGAAATCGCGTCGCACAGCGGACGTTTCGGGGTAGCCATGGAGTTTTCCTTGCTTTGATAGTGATTTTATCACCGGTGCTCTATGCTGATACCAGGACTCGTCGATGGCTTATCGTTTGAAACCGGGCGAATCGGTGCGTGAGGGGCTGCGGCGCATTGCGCGCGAGGAACTCTCTTCCGCCGCCCGCGGTCTCAGCCATGCCAACGCTCGCACGCGCGACGACGCCATCCACGAAGCGCGCAAATCGGTCAAGAAGGTCAGGGCCATCCTGCGTCTCATGCGGGGCGAGCTGGGCGGCGTCTACCACACCGAAAACCGGCGTCTGCGAGACGTGTCGCGCCGTCTCTCGATTTACCGGGACGGGACCGTGATGATCGAAACTCTCGACTGGCTCGCCGGCCATCAAAAAGACCATCGATCCGCGCGGGCGCTGGCCGCGATACGGCGCGGCCTCGTCGAAAATCGGCGGCGTCAGCAGCGGGGACCGCGCATGGCCAACGCGATGCGCCGGGCGGCGGCTGCGCTACTGGCGGCTTCGGCCCGCGTCGACCGGTGGCGGCTGGTAATGGACGGGCCGGTAGCATTGGCGCCGGGCATGGAGACGGCCTACCGCCGTGGCCGCGCCGCTATGGCGACAGTCAGCCGCAACGCGCGGCCGGAGCACTGCCACGAATGGCGCAAGCGGGTGAAGGATCACTGGTATCACCTCCGCCTGCTGGAAAACCGCTGGAACGCCGCTACGCGCGCCCGCGAAAAAAGCCTCAAGCAACTGGAAACATGGCTGGGCGAGCATCACAACCTGGAAGTGCTTTCGGCGCGCCTGGCGGGCGCAGCTCCGGCCAGGCATCCGAAGGAAGCCAAACTCTGCCGCGGCCTGAGCGGCGATCTGCAATGCGAATTACGCCGCAAGGCCCTCGCGCTCGGCAAACGGCTTTATAGTGAGCCGCCCGAGCTGTTTCGGAAACACCTGGCGGAATTGTGGCGACCGCAACCAGCTCACGGCACAGGCGGTCGTGCACCGAACGGGGCCAATCGCAACGTTCCGAGCGACCGCACTGTGGCGCGCGCAGGAAAAAGTGTCGAGACGAATCTCGACAGAGCGGGCAGGGTTGCCCGCGCCACGCCGGCAGACTGAAGATTGCGAGGAATGCCGGGTTAGCGGCGGCCAGCTTGTTTGCGGCGGAGGATTCGGCGCGAGCCTTCCACCCGGGCTCTGGTGGCGGTTCTCGGGAAAGGCACCACCTTCGGAGGCACCAGCGGGTGGATGTATTCCCCGCCGCTTCCGGCAGTCAGCAGTTCCCGAATTACTTTGTTCGTATTCGAGCCGCTTTCCACGAAGTCCACGCCCGTGCTGGTCAACGCGTAGTCGGAGTTGTCTTGCTGCACCGCGACGTAACCCTTCTGGCGCAGATACCAGAGCGTAAAGTTCAGGTACTCGCGCGGGAACGCCATGCGCCGCTCCAGCTCCATCACCGAAATTCCCGGCTTGCTTTCGTTGACCCGGCGGCGTTGGTACAGCAGCGAAAGCACGCCTAAGCGGCGATTGTTTTCGCCCTCAATGCCATCCACAAAGGACCTCTGCCAGAAGATCGGCTGAGTTTCCGTCTGCCAGGTCGGGCGGGAAGTATCGTAATCCGCGCGCAAGGTCGGATCACTGAGCGTCTGATAAGCCTCGCGCAACAGGAGGAAGCGCTCCAGACTGCCGGTGCTCGGGTTGTCCGGATGAAAGCGCGCCGCCATGATGCGGTAGACTCTGTGAATTGTCTCGGCGTCGGCGTTGGGGCTGATCTGCAGGATTTCGTAGTAATCGGCGTTCTGCGACAGGCGCGAGCCCGCTGGCGGCGTGAACCGGTCCTCCTCGGCGTCGGCCGTTTGGCCGGCGAACTCATCCTGACTGGCGCCCGGCTCGCTGACCGGTTCAGCCGGGCCGGCGGCCGGCTCGTTGACGCGTTCAGCCTGGCTGGCGGCCGGTTGGCTCGCCGGTTCTGGTTCTGGCATCCACCCCGACTGATCCTCCCACCCTGAATCATCCCTCGCAGGAGCAGGCTCAACCGCGGCCTTGGTCCACAGCGGCTGATTGGTGGCCTGTGGTTTCGGCTTTGGTTCGGTTACAGCCATCGGCGCGGGTTCGACCGGTCGCGCAGGCACGACCAGATCGGTATGGGCGCGCTCGGAAGACCAGGTGCGCAAGGCCGAGCCGACGCGGTCGGACCGCTTTTTCAACGGCGAGAATTCGATTTGCCCCTTAAGCGGCTCGGGGTCCAGCCCGCACAGCAGCGGTTGAAGGCGGCGCGCGCGTTTGTACTGGGCACGGATCAGGGCGGCAAGCACCAGTAATACCGTGGCTCCGTAAGCCCCGTAAAGTCCGACGGTCACTGTCATCACGCCACCGCCAGTTTGCGGGACGCGAGCGCATGTCCGCAGATCTCTTCCATCTGCGGCGTCGCGCATTCGTGGATGTCGCAATGTTCGATGATTTGGTGAAGTACGTCGAGCCGGTACTCCTCGACCCGACGCAGGTCTGTCCTGGCGCACTCGATGTTGGTGTTCGTCACCGCATGAGTGAGGCGTAGCTGCGCCCGGCACACCAGATTGAGAGCGGCTAAGTATCGGCTTCCGAGTTCGTCCCTAAGTTCGCATCCCATTTGTTCTTAGGATGCCTGAAGTTCTTGACTTACGGTAGTCCGATCCGTACCATTTCGGCCTCTGGTAAGTTTGGGGCAAATTCAGTACTGTTTCCGACCGTCCATAGGGTTGCAGCTGAATCGTTTGGGTGGTTTCAAGCATCGCACCGGGAGGCGAACCTGGCATCTTGCGCCCCTTGGCCGGGGATGAACCGGCTTCGATGCGCAAGCTTGGGCCTCCGATTCCGGCTTTGGCTGCGACGGAGACTCCGCCCGATCCGGCCGCAAAGAAACGTATTATCGTGGAGCTACCAGGTTCGGCCAGGCGCGACCGGCGCGTCAGACGAACGCGGCAGGAGGTTCGATGAATCGGTTTTCGCGGCGCGCATTTTCCGGAGTGGTGCTATCGGCATCGGCATTGGCGGCGCAGGAGCGCAGCGAACCGGCCAGTCCGGCCAGAGTGGACCTGCCGCCCTGGAAGGGATCTTCGGGCGGCGGCGATGGTTTCGAGTTGCCCGGCCCTCCCTCGCCGCGGACCAAGTGGACCGTGCCCGGCCCGCCGCGAAAATACTTCGCCGAATGGCTGCCCGCGCTGTTTGAGCGGACCCTCGAGATCGACGGCTGGAGCGGCGAAAAGCCGCAGTTGCGATGGATTTTCACCGGACCGTGCGGAGGCTTCACGGTGGAAGCCGGCGGCGGCAAGGCGCGCCTGGCGGTCCGCTATAACGACTCGCCGGGGCTGAGCAAGGTGCCGCCGGTACAAGCGCGCCCGGGCCGGCATCCGGAGGGCCTCTGGGAAGAATCCAGCGTCGAGTATGCCGGAGACCTGAAAGCCATCACGGTGGTGGCCGACTACCGGTTGACGGTGCGGGTGCTGTTGAACGGGAAAGAAGCGCTTTCTTCCAACGCGCCGCTGGATGTAAACCGTCACCAACTGGCCTTCGCCGGCGGGGATGGTTCGGTGCGTGGAAGGCTGCTCCCGCCGTCCGTCGAATCCGCGACGGTGGATGTCGACGACGCGGTGCGCTTCCAGGAAATGCTCGGCTGGGGCGGCACTACCACGCCTCCCGCCTTCGCCGAATTGAGCCCGCAGGGCGCCCGGGAATGGTGGCGCATTCTCGCCGAGTACAACCTGCTGCTGCATCGCGAGTATCCAACCGGCGCCATGCTGAATCCGGAGATGACTAACTGGGACCGGCCGGAGGATGCCTCGCCGCACTACTATGGCGACAACTTTCCGAACTGCGAGACCAGCGATTTCGAATACATGCGGCGCGTGCGGCGGCTGGGCGGAAAAGTGATCTTCGAATTCTGGGAACTACCGCCGTGGGCCAGGGTGCGCGACGCCGCGGGCAAGCTGACGGACGCTCCCGAGATCGAGGCCTATGTGAAGGCCGTGGTGCGGTACTGCCAGGTTTCGCGAGACAAGATCGGGCACCCTCCGGAGATTGTCGGGATTCAGAATGAAGTCACACAGTCGGCGGAGAACTGGCAGAAGATGGCGCCGGCGCTGCGCAGGGGGCTGGATGCCGCTGGATTCGCTGGGATCAAGATCCACATGCACAACGCCCCGTTCTCTCTCGGTGGAGTCGCGGCGGCCAAGGCGTTCCGGCAAGATCCGGCAGTGTGGAAGACGATCGATTACTCCGCCTCGAATCTCTACGATTATCAGGACTATTTCCACTCGCCCGACGGCTTCGACGCGCGGCTCACTCAATTGCGGGACTCGATCGGTGACAAGCCGTTCTTCGCCGTGGAGCTCTGCGTCAATAACGGGGCCTATCAGACGCGCGCATACCGGGTCGCGCTGGCCATGGGGCAACTCTATCACAAGGTGCTCACCCAGTTGGACGCGTGCGGCGTAATGTATTGCTGGACCCTCCTCAACGTGGTGCAGCCGTCTTACGGATGGACGCGGACCTTGCTGGTGCCCGACCCGGAACATGGGATGAAGCCGGTGGCATCCAGCCACCAGTTGCGGATCTTCGGCGCCTACTCGCGCCGCGTGCGCGCAGGCATGAAGCGGGTGAAGGCGGCCAGTTCCAACCCGCACCTGCTGGCGACGGCGTTCGGCGGCGCGGGCGGCGAGCGGACGCTGATTCTGCTCAACCGCTCTCCAGTAGCGCAGAAGGTTGACGTGAAGTGGCCGGGAGCGAGATTCCGGTATCTCGAGACGGCCAGCCCGCAGCAGGAGAACTCGGCCGAGCCGGTCCCGCGGCCGGCGGGCACCAGTTTGCAAGTGCTGGTGGCTCCCGGAGCCATTACTACGCTGACGAACGTGGAGCTAGGCAAAGTAACCGAGGTTTGACGCGGACGCAGGAGCAGCGGCGCTCCACCCGCGGCAGTGTACACTTGTGTTCGAGACCCGCATGGATCTCGCTACCTCCCTCACTTACGTCAAAGGCATCGGTCCGGCGCGCGCCGCGCTGCTCGAAGCTAAAGGTCTCTCGACCGTCGAGGACCTGCTCGCCTATGTGCCGTTCCGTTACGAGGACCGCAGCAACATGAAGACCATCGCCCAACTGGCGCCGGGCGAGATGGCCACCGTGATCGCCAGCGTGAGCTCGGCCAAACTCTCCGGCTTCCGCCGCCGCAACCTGGGGATGTTCGAGGCCCGCTTCAGCGACGCCTCCCGCGCCATCCTGGTGGGCAAGTGGTTTCACGGCGGCTACCTGGCCAAGGTGCTGGGCGATGGCATGAGGGTCGCGCTGTTCGGCAAGGTCGAGTTCGACAGCTACTCCGGCGAACTCACCATGCTGCACCCGGAATTTGAAATCCTGTCCGGCGACGACGAGGGCGACGCCACGCTCCACGTGGGCCGCGTGGTGCCCATCTACGAAGCGGTTTCCAAGATCACCACCCGGCTCTTGCGCATCTTCATGCATCGCATTATCGAGGCGCTCCCGCCCGCTCGACGATCCGCTGCCCGAGCATCTGCGCGCCCGCTTCAAGCTGCCCGACCGCTTGACCGCCATCCGCGACGTGCACTTCCCGCCGCCCGATTCCGACCTGCGCCTGCTCAACGCCTTCCGCTCGCCCGCGCAATTCCGACTGATCTTCGAGGAGTTCTTCTGGCTGGAATGCGGCGTGGCGCTGAAGCGTTCCAAGGCGCGCACGGTCTCCGGCATCGCTTTCGAGATCGATGAACGCGTCCGCGAGCGCGTCAAGCGGATGCTGCCGTTCAAGCCCACCGGAGCGCAGAAGCGCGTGATCCAGGAGATCGCCGCCGACATGCGCCAGCCGCATCCCATGAACCGCCTGCTGCAAGGCGATGTGGGCAGCGGCAAGACCATCGTAGCGGCCGAAGCCGCGGTGATCGCCATCGAAAACGGCTACCAGGTGGCCGTGCTGGCTCCCACCGAAATCCTCGCCGCGCAGCACGCGTTTTACCTTCGCCAGATTCTTTCGCCGCTCGGGATTGTGACCGCGCTGCTCACCGGCTCGTTCACCAGCCGCGAAAAGGACAAGTTGAAGCAAATGGTCTCCGCCGGGATGGTGCAGGTGGTGGTGGGCACGCACGCGCTGCTCGAAAAGGACGTGCAATTTCACCGCCTGGGCCTCGCCATCATCGACGAGCAACATCGTTTCGGCGTGCTGCAAAGGCTCCAACTGGCGCAGAAAGGCGCGCAGCCGGACGTTCTGGTGATGACCGCCACGCCGATTCCGCGCACGCTCGCCCTGACGCTCTACGGCGACCTGGACGTCTCGGTGATTGACGAGCTGCCGCCCGGCCGTAAGCCCATCATCACCAAACACGCGACCGCCGACCGCGTCGAGCAGGTCTACAGCTTCCTCAAGCGCCAGATCGCGGAGGGCCGCCAGGCATACGTGGTTTACCCCGTGATCGAGGAATCCGAGACGCAGGCCATGAAGGCGGCGCAGAAGATGTATGAGCACCTGTCGCGCGAGGTCTTCCCCGATCTCGCCGTGGGCCTGATGCACGGCCGCCTGAGCGGTGACGAAAAGGAAGACGTGATGCAGCGCTTCAAGGGAGGCCGCATCCAGATCCTGGTTTCCACCACGGTCATCGAGGTCGGTATGGACGTGCCCAACGCAAGCGTGATGGTGGTGGAGCAGGCCGAACGTTTCGGCCTGGCGCAGCTTCACCAGCTTCGCGGGCGCGTCGGCCGCGGCGCGGCGCAAAGCTATTGCATTCTGGTGACGGAGAAGATGAACGACACGGCGCGCGAACGCATACGCACGCTGGTCGATTCCACCGACGGCTTTCACATTTCGGAAATCGACCTGAAGCTGCGCGGGCCGGGCGAGTTCTTCGGCACCAGGCAATCCGGGCTGCCCGCGCTGCGCGTGGCGAACATCCTGCGCGATGCGGAGATTCTGGAGATCGCACGGCGCGAGGCGGTCGATTTCGTGGCGCACCCGCCGGCCGAAGAAGACCTGCGGCGCGCGGTGGCCTACATCCGCGACCACTGGCAGCGGCGGTACGGCCTGGTGACGGTGGGCTGATGCGCGTCATCGCCGGAGATCTCCGCTCGCGCCGTATCGCCGGCATTCCCGGCGATTCGACGCGCCCTACCTCCGACCGCCTGCGCGAGACGCTGTTCGACATTCTGGCGCCGCGCATCCGCGGCGCGACTTTCCTCGATGCTTACGCCGGCACTGGCGCCATCGGCATCGAAGCGCTCAGCCGCGGCGCCGCCCACGCCTGGTTCCTGGAACGCAGCCGCGCCGCGCTCCAGGTGCTGCGCCAGAATCTGGCCACGCTCGAGCTGGAGGCGCGCTCTTCGGTGATCGCCGGCCCCGCGCTGCTGTCGATCGAACGCTTCCCAGCCGCCATCGTGTTTCTGGACCCTCCCTACCCTCTCGATCGCGAATTGACCGCCGCACTCGACCTCTTGGGCTCCACGCCGCCCCCGCTGGTCATCGCGCAGCATTCCATCCGCCTGGCGTTACCCGAGACCTTCGGCTCCTTGCGCCGCACGCGCGTAGTCAAACAGGGCGACAACGCGCTGAGCTTCTTCAGCCCACCTTCCAGTTAAGTCGTGGCGCGGGCTGTCGAGCCTGCCGAGCCGAGAGTCGTCTCGGCTTTTCTTTCCCGCGCTGGACCGCGAGTGACGGCTTGGACTCTGGTTTGTGTCGAAAATCCGGCGTAAGCCGCGCGTGTTACCCCGCCGTCCCGCCCTCGTCCTTCGCGTTGTACTCGCGCAGCTTGTTATGCAGCGTCTTGAGGCTGATGCCCAGAATCTCCGCGGCCCGCGTCTTGTTGTTGTTGGTATGTTCGAGCGTGCGCAGGATCAGCTCTTTCTCGGCTTCGCCCACCGTGGCGCCGATCGGAAAGCGGACCGTCTCGCGATCGTCGTCGGCCGGCGCGTCGGGCGCCGTCGCGGCGGCGAACGGGCGGTTTTGCAGGAAAGCGGGCAGGTACTTCATCTCCAGCGTACCTTCGCCGGCCAGAATCACCGCGCGCTCCAGAACGTTGCGCAGCTCGCGCACGTTGCCCGGCCAATCGTGCCGGGCAAGCGCTTCCAGCACGGCGGGCGATAGATCCGTGACGCGGCATTCGTGCTTGCGGTTGAGGCTGGTGATCAACGCCTCCGCCAGTGCCGGAATGTCCTCCTTACGCGTGCGCAGCGGCGGTAAGTGGACGTGGAAAACGTTCAGGCGGTAGAAAAGGTCCTGCCGCAATTGCCCTCCGCGCACGGCATCCTCGGGCGCCTTGTTGGTGGCCGCCACCACGCGCACGTCCACCTCGAATTCGGTCTTGCTGCCCAGCCGCCTGCACTTTGGAATCTTCCAGAATGCGCAGCAGCTTGGCTTGCGTCGCCAGCGGCATTTCGCCGATCTCATCCAGCAGCAGCGTGCCGTTCTGCGCCACCTCGAAGCAGCCGGCGCGCCGCTCCGAGGCTCCCGGTGAAGGCGCCTTTCTCGTGGCCGAACAGTTCGCTCTCCATCAGCGTCTCCGGCAGCGCCGCGCAGTTGATGGCCACGAACGGGCCGTGGCGCCGCGTGCTCGAGCGCGTGCAGCGAGCGCGCAACCAACTCCTTGCCCGTGCCGCTTTCCCCGGTGATCAGCACGCATGCCCGGCTCGGGCCCGGCCTGTTGCAGCAACGCGAAAATCTCCTGCATCTGGGGCGACGTCCCCACCAGGTCCCCCACCGCGCCCTTGTAGCCGAGATTCCGTTCCATGGCGCGGTTTTCGGCGCGCAACGCGGCGTGGCTGCCGGCGCGGCGGATCAGAATCTCGAGCGGCCCCGGCTGGATCGGTTTCTCCAGGAACCAGTACGCTCCCAGCTCGTGTACCGTCTTCACCGCGGTTTCGATGTTGCCGTATGCGGTCAGCACGATCGCCGGCGGCATTTCGTCCGCGTCCCGTAGCCGCGCCAGAAAGCCGAAACCGTCCAGGCCGGGCATGTTCAGGTCCGTCAGGATCACATCGGCGTGGAAGGTGGCCAGCTTGCGCAGCGCTTCTTCGCCCTCGGCCGCCGTTTCCGCCGTCATGCCCCAGGCGGAAACCATCCCCGCCAGGCCGCTGCGCTGGCTGGCTTCATCGTCCACAATGAGCACTTTGATCGGAGGGTGCAAGAGGTGTCCTTCGTCGTGGCGCAGGCTGTCGAGCCTGCTCAAGCCGAGAGTCGTCCCGGCTTTTCTTTCTAATCCCATTCTACTTCGCAACCAGCCGTGGGGCGGACGCCTTCGTCCGCGCCGCCGCGTAGCGGCGAGTGTCCGCGCTAAAATGAATACAAGCCGTGAAAATCATGCTTCGCCGAATCGTGCCGCTGTTTGCCCTGTGCGCTCTGCTGCCGCTGGCGGCCATCCCCCAGCAAGCCGCGCCGGATCAGCCGAAGGCGCCACAGCAGGAGCCGCCGCCCGCCGCGCGATTCACCGTTCAGGCCAACGAGGTCATTCTCCCCGTCACCGTCACCGATGGCAAGGGCAAATTCGTGTCGAACCTCGAAGCCAAGGATTTTCAGGTGCTCGACGAAGGCAAGCAGCAGCGCCTCACTTACTTCAGCCACAATGGCAAGCAACCCATCGTCGTCGGCTTCCTGGTCGACCTGAGCAACTCCAGCCGGGTTTACTGGAATATCTTTCAGGACGCCACCATGGATCTGGTGTGGAACCTGCTGCCCGCCGACGATAAGCGCTTCAGCGGATATCTGATCACTTTCGCCAACGATGCCGAAGTGGCCGTCAACACCACCCAGGATGCCGACAAGATCACCGACGTGCTGCGCAAGTCCAGACCCGGCGGCGCGGCCGCCTTCTACGATGCAATTTATATGGCTTGCACCAGCCGCGCGCTCGTGCACGGCGAACCCTTCGAGCCGCGCCGCGTCCTGATCGTGATTGGCGACGGGCATGACACCGCCAGCAAGAAGATCAGCTACGAACAGGTACTGGAGCTGGCCAAGCGCAACCTGGTCACCATCTATGCCATCAGCACCCAGTCGTACGGCTTCAGCAACAGATCCGAGGACGAGTTGGAACGGCTTACCAGCGAGACCGGCGGCCACGTCGAGTATCCGTTGAACAAGGATCTTTACAAGGACGTCTCCGGCTACATTTCCGTGCCTAAGGATGCCGGCAACTACGTCTATGAAGCCGGCACCGGCGGTTACGCGGCGGAAATCTCGGGCGCGATTACCAACGCCATCGTGGGTATTGCCGGCGACATCACCACGCAGTATATCCTGCGCTACGTGCCCGAATACTCTCCCGACGCCAAGACCAAGACCTACCATCACATCAAAGTGCTGATCCCGTCCGTGCCCGGCGTGGTGATTCGCGCCCGCGACGGCTACTATCCCGCATCCGTGCCATCCCAACCCACCCAGTAAGCCAGTGGCGCCGGTCCCCGACCGGCCAACCGCCGGATGAGCTCCATTCCCCCGGTTCAGGCCGCCCCCGCAAGTTCGCTATACTAGCCGTTGCAACATACCGTGAGGCGCGCCCGATGAGCATCGCTCCCACTATGCCTACCCAGTCCCAGCGCGGTTCGGACGAATCCGCCGCGGAGGCTGGACTGGCGCGGCGATGCTTGTACTACATGTCGCTGATGCGCGAAACCGAGGACCGCATCGAGCGCAAACTCTACCGCCAGGGCAAGATTCTGGGCGGCGTCTACGTCGGCCGCGGCCAGGAAGCCATCCCCGTCGGCAGCGCGCTCCATTCGCTCCCCGAGGACGTGCTGCTGCCCAGCCATCGCGACATGGCCGTGTTCTTCATTCGCGGCATTCCGCTGGGCCGCATCTTCGCCCAGTACATGGGACGCACGGACGGCCTCACGCACGGCCGCGACGGCAACATGCACATGGGCGATATGAGCGCCGGCCTGGTGTCCATCATCAGTGCCCTGGCCGCTACCGTGCCCGTGGCCGCCGGCGTTGCCCTGGCGCTCAAGTACCGCGGTTCGAGCGGGGTCGCCTTCAGCTACTTCGGCGACGGTTCCACCAGCCGCGGCGATTGGCACGAGGGCGTCAATATGGCCACCGTGCTTAAACTGCCCGTGGTCTACCTCTGCAATAACAATCAGTACGCCTACTCCACGCCGCTGAGCGGGCAAATGGCTTGCGCCAATGTGGCGGACCGCGGCCCGGCTTACGGCATGCCCGCGGAAATCGTCGACGGCAATGACGTGCTCGCGGTGTACGAGGCCACAGCCCGCGCCGTTGCCCATGCGCGCGCCGGCCTCGGGCCCTACCTGCTCGAGTGCAAGACCTTCCGCATGACCGGACACTCCGCGCACGATGCCGCCGAGTACGTGCCGGCCGCCCTTTTCGAGGAGTGGGCCAAGCGCGACCCGATCCTCCGCCTGGAACAAAAGATGATCGACCGCGGGTGGGACGATCGCGCCGGGCTCGACGCCCTCCAAGCGCAAGTCCGCCAGGAAGTCGACGCCGCCGTCGCCTGGGCCGACGAGCGTCCTTACCCCGACCCCGCCACCCTGCTCGGTGGCGTCTACGACGGCGAATAGTTATGCCCACCACTTACCTCGAAGCGATCCGCGAAGGCCTGTGGGAGGAAATGGAGCGCGACCCAGACGTCTTCTGCATCGGTGAGGACATCGGCATTTACGGCGGCGCGTTCAAAGTCACCGCCGGCTTCATCGAGCATTTCGGCGCGCGGCGCGTGGTGGATACGCCGATCTCCGAGTCCGGCATCGTCGGCGCCGCCATCGGCGCGGGGCTGATGGGCCTGCGACCGGTGGCCGAGATGCAGTTCGCCGACTTCATTTCCTGCGGCTTCGACCAGATCGTCAATTTCGCCGCCAAGTGCCGCTATCGCTGGAATGCCGCCGTGCCCATGGTGCTGCGCGCGCCCTCCGGCGGCGGCATTCACGGCGGGCCCTTCCATTCGCAGAATCCCGAGATGTGGTTCGTCAAGACGCCCGGCCTCAAAGTGGTCTGCCCGGCTACCGCCTATGACGCAAAGGGGCTCATCAAGTCCGCCGTGCGCGACAATGATCCCGTGATTTTCTTCGAGCACAAGGCTCTCTACCGCCGCATCAAAGATGATCTGCCGGCGGACGAGTTCACCGTCCCCATTGGCAAGGCCCGAGTGGCGCGCCAGGGCCGCGATCTCAGCATCATCACTTATGGCGCCATGGTGTGGGTGGCGCTCGAGGCCGCCGAGACACTCGCTCAAGAAGGCATAGAGACGGAAGTGGTGGATCTGCGCACCCTGCTGCCGCTCGACCGCGACACAGTCTGCGAGAGCGTCAAGAAGACTGCCAAGGTGCTGCTGCTGCATGAAGACACGCGCACGGCCGGCATGGCCGGCGAACTGGCCATCACCATCACCGAATCCGTCTTCGAGCACCTCGACGCCCCCATCGTCCGCGTCACCGCGCCCGACACGCCGGTGCCTTTCAGCCCCCCGCTCGAAGAAGCCTTCCTACCCAACGCCGCCAAAGTGATCGAAAAAGCCCGCTGGCTGCATCGGTACTGAAGTATGTGGGGCAGGATGGTATCCTGCGCGCGACCCAGAAGGTACCCCGGCCAATCGGCGCAGCCGGGCGCAAGCCCGGCCGGTTTCTCAGTTCCCCGCGGTCTCGGTCACAACCTATCTCGCTCACTAATCCAATCACTTAGCCCGCAAAACTCTTGACACACCCTCGATACTGGAATTGGGACTGTGGCGCCAGGCTCCGCTGCTAGTCCTTACTTGCTGGCCAGCAAGCGTTGCACTCAAGTGGTACTGAACTTCCGGCGCCCCTCAAAGGCATGCGGGGTCCCCTTCGGGCTGGACTCTCGACGGAAGACTTTGGATTCCAGGAATTCATGACCGCCGGCGGAAAACGGATAGCTATCATTGCCGCCCGCTCGGATAACAGAGAGTAAGGAACGAATCGACATCGAGATGCTCGCCATCAAAGCGGGCCAATACATCGAAGTTTCTACTTAAACCATCGGGTGGCCGTACGCACGGCGATAAGTCCGCGAAGCCCGGCCACCCGCAACGCACTTACTCCTTCTTACCCACCTCTCTCGCCCGTAGTGTCTCCAGACCCATCACTTCATTTCAGCGGCCTACGTGGCGAACGCACCTTCTTGCCGACGCACGGCGTCCAGGGCAGATGCGTCGAGACGAGTCTCGGCGCGGCACGCACGAGTGCGTGCGCCACGGCACCACGACAACTTACCGCTCCGTCTGATACTCCACCTTTGCTCGCGGCGGGTAGACATAAGCCGCCACCAGGCTCTCGGTGCCGTCATTGCCGATGGCTTTCACGCCGAACTTAGTGTCGTCGATGGACACGCCCTCGAGCGTGAACTCGGTAACTTTGCCGACAAATATCTCCTGCTCCCAGAATGGCGCCGTGGTCGCTTTCGTCACCACCGCGTAGCCCTTGAGGTTGGCTTCCTGGCTCGCTGCATGCCAACGCAGCACCGCGTCATAACCCTTGCCGCGCGAAATCATCGGCAGCCCCCGCGCGGTCGCCGCTGGAGCGGTCCAAATATCCGGCGTCCGCGGCGCTAATGCCAATGCGGCTGCCGCTGCGGCATTCAGTTTGGCTACTCGCGTTGTGTAGGGCACCGACATATTCTCGAGCGTATCCGCGTCGTGATGCTGGTTCGCCAGAATTTCATTAGGAGTCGATATCCGCACCGCGCTGAAGCCCTCTTGCTGAAACGGCGTCTGGTCGCCGCCGCGGCCCAGCCGGTCCTGCGCGTACTGCACATTCACCTTCAGACCCGGCAGATAGCGTTCACCGGCCCACCGCACATAGCGCGCCAGCCCCTGCGCGAGGCTATCGAGCTGGTCGTCGCTATAGACGTTCACCGCGCTGTTGCCGGTGCGGCCGTCGCCGGTAACGTCGGTGCCGATGATGTCGTTGTTCAGCACGGCTTCAATGAGAGTTCCGTCCTGCTTCGCTTTGGCCGCCTCCAGCGTGCCGCCCACCAGCCCCTGCTCTTCGCCGGCGAAGGCAATGAAGACCAGCGTCTTCGAAAACTCGTACCGGCTCATCACCCGCGCCAGTTCCATCACGGCGGCAATGCCGCTGCCATCGTCGCAGGCGCCGGGCGCGGGCAGTTCGGCGGTCTTCTCCCAATCCACTTGCAGCGGCCGTTCGCCCGCCGCGCTGCCGCCCGCGGCCGGTTGTGCCGGCGGCTTGCCTATGTTGAGCGAATCGTAGTGCGCGCTTACCACCACCTCGACCTCCGGCATGGTCTTGCCCGGCAGCACCGCGATCACGTTATACAGGTCGGTGTCTTTGAAAACGCGCCCGGTCTTCTTTACCCGCCAGTGGTCGTAGCGCACCTGCAGGCGCGGGCTGTAACTCTGAAACTCGGCGAAGATCCACTTCCGCGCCGCGCCGATCCCGTGTTGCGGGTCGTCCTGCGCCGACAGAGTGTGGCGCGTGCCGAAGCTCACCAGCTTTTCAATCGTGGCGCGAATGCGCTCCGCGGAGATCTCCTCCACGATCTTTTTCACTTGGGGATGAATGGCGCTCTCAGCGGCCGGGTCAGCCGCCGTGACGAACGCCGGCGCCACCAGCAGCGCGGACAATAACAAGCCCAGCGGTCTCATAGGAATACAGGATATCGTAATTCCGCGCCTCGTATTTTGCAGCCCGCGCCTGCGTGAGAGCGTTTGGATTTTGTGGGGCAGCTTGGTAAGCTGCGGGCCGATTGCCAATCGGCCCGCGCGGCGATAGTCAATCGCCGCGCAGGATGCCATCCTGCCCCACAAAAAGGGCCTATGAGTTTATCTGGAAGGTTCCTACCGTCTGCAGGATGGTCTGTGTGGTCTGCGCCGAGCAGTTGCCGAGATACACGGTATAAGTGCCGGGAGCGGTCAGCCAACTGCCCGACGTTGTGTCCCAATACGACAGCGGATGCGAAGAATCGTTCTCATCCACTTCCACCGTCACGCTCTGCTGCTGGCCGGGCGTGAGCGAGACCTTCTGCCATCCCACCAGGCGCTTGGGCGGCTCGTTGGTGCTGGCCGGCAGCGCCAGGTAAACCTGCGCCACTTCCGCGCCCGTCACCGCGCCCGTGTTCGTCAGGTTGAACGTCACCTGGAAGTTGGGATTACTCGCGGTCAGGTTGTTTACCAGCGCCACGTTGGAAAACTGGAAGGTGGTGTACGACAGTCCGAAGCCGAAAGGAAACTCCGGAGTGTAGCCATTCGGAGTCATACCACTTATAGCCGACCTTCAGGCCTTCGATGTGTAAGTCCGTCGTGAAGGGCGTGTTCGCGGAGTTCGACCCGGGAATCACCGGGCGCGGCAGATTGGTTCACGCTGGCGGGAAACGTGACCGGCAGCTTGCCCGACGGGTTCACGCTGCCGAACAGGATATTGGCGATCGCCTGCCCGCCGCGTATCCCGGGAAACCACGCCTCCAACACCGCGCTCACGCTGCCCAGCCACGGCAGCACCTGCGCGCCGCCGTTTTCCATCACCACGATGGTGTGCGGATTGGCCGCCGCCACCGCCGCCACCAGCGCGTCCTGATTGATGGGCGTCGAGTGAATCACGTCGGTGAAATTCAGGCTCGGCATGTCCATCCCTTCGCTGGTCCACTGGCTGACGAACACGATCGCCACGCTGGTGGAAGCGGCCAGCGAGGCTGCCGCTGTGGCATTGGTTCCATCGTTGTACAGCACCGTCGCGTTGGGCGCCGCGGCCCGGATCGCACTGACCGGCGAAGACGGGATCCAGATCACCTGCGACCATCCGGGAACCGCGGGATAGCCTTCGTAGAGCGCCGCGCCCTCGGTCGGATACACCTGCGCCGAGCCGCCGCCGGAGAGCACCCCGATATCGGCGTGCGAGCCGATCACCGCGATCGAGTTGAGCTTCGCCGCGTTCAGCGGCAGTTGCCCATTCGCGTTCTTCAGCAGCACCGCGCCCTGCTCCTCCACGGTTTGCGCGATGGCCTCGTCGGCGGCGACCATGGCCGGGGACAGCGCCGTGACGGCGGCCGGCTGGTTGAAGACTCCCACCTGGTACATGGCGTGCAGAATTCGCGTCACCATGTCATCCAGGCGCGATTGCGGCACCTGCCCCGACGCTATGGCCGCCTCGAAGCGCGGTCGCGTTGAAGAATTGGTTGTCCGGCTGCTCCTGATCGAGCCCGGCATTCGCCGCCGTTACGGTCGTCGAGGCGGGCCCCGAGGCCGGCAGCGCCCACCAGTCCGACATGACGAATCCCGGTGAAGCCCCAATCGGTCTTCAGCACCTGGGTGAGTAAGTACGGGTCCTCGCAGGCCCAGGTGCCGTTCAGCAGGTTATAAGAACACATCACCGACTGCACGCCCGCCGTCCTTGACGCCGATCTCAAACGCCAGCAGGTCGCTTTCGCGCCCGCCGCGGTCGTCGATGATGACGTTGCTCTCAGTGCGGCCGGTCTCCTGGTCGTTGAACGCATAGTGCTTGACGCCTCCGATCACGTGCTGGTCCTGCACGGCCTTCACGTGAGCCGCGGCGATCTTGCCCGCCAGGATGGGATCTTCGCCCTTGGTCTCGAAGGTTCGGCCGTCGCGCGGCTCGCGGCCGATCATATTGGTATTGCCGCCCAGGTTCACGTTCATCCCCCAGGCGTTAGTCTCGGCGCCGATCACCGATCCGAACTGGTACGCCAGGCGCCAGGTCCCAGGTGGCGGCGCTGGCGATGGAGGAAGGCAGCACCGTCGACGGCGCCTTGCCATCGGCCACTCCCAGGCTGCCATCGACAAAGTAGAGAGCCGGAATGCCCAGCTCCGGAATGCCGGGGATATAGCCGCCCGCGCCATTCGGCGGGTTGAAGATGTTGGTGACGGGCCCCAGCGCGCCGGCCACCAGTTGCAGTTTCTGCGCCTGCGTCATTTGCGCCGAGCATCTGCGCCGCCTGTTGCGCCGCGGTCGGCGGCGTTGGCGCCGGCAGCCAGAATCGGCCGGTGGCGCCGTTGATGGTCAGCACCGCCTCGACCGGCGGGCCCGATGGAATGCCGGCCGGATACGTGAAGTTCAACTGGTCGCTGATCAACCCCGGCGCGGCGCCGCAGTAAGCCACCGTGGCCGCGATGCCGCCAATCGTCAACTGGCAACTCGCCGTCCCACCCACCACCGAAAGATCGTTCAAGTTGGTCGCGCCGTCGCCCACGCCATCCTGCTGGGCCAGGTTTTTCGGGCCCAGCCCGTTGGCCCAAAGTTCATACGTGTTGCCCGCCTGCGGTGCGCACTGCGAGTAATAGCAACCCTCCGCCGCGGTTCCGGTCACCCACGCCACGCCGGTTGTGAGGTTGTTCAGAAACATGGATGGCGAAGCCATGGACGCGATCGTAATTGCTTCCACATTGCTTCCCGCGCTGGCGCGTGTCACTTGCACATTCACCGCCAGGCCGGGTGCGGTTTCCCAAGGCACCTGGAAATTAATCTGTCCCGGGCTGACGTAAGTGAGCGGCGCACTCACGCCATTCACGCTCACGCTGACGCCGGCCACAGACTTCAGGAAGTGGTTGTTGCTGTCGAGCACCTGCGAGCCCGAGTAGGTGTTATCGGCCAGATTGTTGCCGAACAGGGAAACCAGGCTGCCGGGCGCAATGTCTCCCAGGAACGACGCGGCATTCAGGATCCCCGACGGCGTAATGACCGGCGCAGTCGCGCTTACGGCGACCGGCTGATAGACCCGGACGTAATCCACCAGCATGTCCGCGTTCGGAAACGGCGAGTTGGGATCGGGCGTGCCGAGAAACGTGCTGGAGCCCCCGATTGCCAGGTTCAGCAGAATGTAGGCTGGACCGTTGTCGAAAACCCACTCACCCGAAGGAACCGCAGACGGCGTAGCGGTGTAATAGAGAGCTCCATCGACATAGAACGCCACCGAACCCACCGACCATTGAATGGCATAGATGTGATAGTCGTCATAGACCGTTTCACCCAGCGGCAGCGTGTACCTTCCACCGGCGCTGTAGTCGCTGTAATTGCCCGAGCCGAGTGGCGCCAACGGTCCGTGCGCGGTGCCGTTGTTGATGGACGCATCATTGACATTGCTGTAGGTCCCGAAGTTTTCCATGATGTCGAGTTCGCCACACCAGGGCCACCCGTTGTTTTCACCCAGCATCCAAAAGGCGGGCCACACGCCATGGTTGGTGGGGGGAAGCTTGATTCTGGCTTCGATCAAGCCGTATTGCCACTTGTTGTCCGCAGTCTGCGTGGAAGCGCCGGGGCTGCCGGTCTGCAGGCGCGCGGATGTGAAATTGCCGCTGGAATCGCGGATGGCGCGGATGACCAGGTTGCCGTTGCCATCTTGAAAGGCGTTGGCGGTTGCGTTGGTGTAATCTTCGAGCTCACCGTTGCCCCATCCATACGGGTTGCCGTGCCCGATATCGTAGTCCCACTTGGTGGGATCCGGCGGAGAGCCGGCCGGTCCGTTGAACTCATCGCTCCACACGAGCTGCCAGCCGGTGGTAGTCGTCTGCGACGCCGCCGCAAACGCCGTCAAGAATGTTAAAGATGTAACCAAAAGGAATCGCATAACCCGTGTTCATCATGGACCAATCGGAGCGCAGTTTCAAGCTGGCCGGGCAACCCTGCCCGGCCGCGGGCCAAAACGCGCCCGCCCCTGGCTCAGGCTTTTCCTGTTTTCCGGTTTGCTGCAAACCGCGGCTTCCTTGCCATCTACCAGGAACAATCCGGATCGCCGGGTCTGACGCTGAATGGCAGGTAAATCCTCGCCGTCGAGCCTGTCTCATGGCTCGTGTACGTGAGGAACGCATCGTATCGTTTCTCGGTTGTGGCGAGCGGCGCATTGGTGCAAGTCGGAAACTCCACGTTCATTTGATCCAAGCCGATAAACTGGGGCGATTCGCCCGCCCACAGCGGCATTGGACTCATGAAGCTGGTAGTCAGATCTTTACCTGACTCAGCCACGCCGAACGCGACAGGAGCGATTGTGTTTGCGGTTCGCAGTCCGGTCGCGCTATTCAAAGTCACTCCACCATACAGAGCCGTCATCCATAACGTAACGAGGCGTCCCTGGTAAATCGGATTCTGAGTGGAAATTAACTGCCCGGAGAGCGCATCGGTTACGGCTCCCACAGGCGCTCGATCTTCACCACCAGTCCACGAGAGACCACAGGAGGCCGGATCGCTCAGGCTGGCGGAGAAAAGGCAATCATAGCCGGTTTGAAAGACCACGTTGTAATCCGCCGTGCCGGATGGATCGATGATGACACGCCCCGGACCAGGACCCATATAAAGATTGTCAATCCGCTCACCATCCCGCAGGAGGACGATTCGGTAGAGTATTGGCCCGGTATCCGCTGTATCAGGGACCAGGAAGTTGATCTGGGAGGGGCTCGCGTAGATGAGGCCTGCAATGAGATCGCACGAAGGATCGGTGCAGGTGGCGCTTGCCAGATGAACTTCGGTTTCACCCAGCGTATTAACCCAGGGGGGCGCCGAGGAAGCCGCGCTATCCGCTAAGTTGGTTCCATAGATTGTCGCCATGCTGCGGGGTGCAAGGCTGACCGTATTGGGCGCTAAGTCCAAGGCCGGAAAAGCCGCGTTCGCCACATTAGTGATGAGAACTGGCGGTTCGACAGTCAGGGATACGATGACCAGGCTGGGGCCGAGCCACGAAAATCCCGCCGCGGACGTTATTACAACCGTGCCGGAATAGGTTCCCGGCGCCAGGTTCGACGGATCTACCGAGACGGTCAGATAGCAAGGGCTCTGCGCGCCGTTCAAGACCGCCACGATCCATGAATCGCCGTGAACCACCTGCGCGACCAGGTTGGGGACTGAACCATCGGCAATCGTGAGATCCACGGTTTGGGGAGGAGGCACAAAGCCGCCAACCTTGTAAGTGAATGACATGCCGGCAGTCTGCCCGGCGGCGAGTGGAGCGAAAGCCAGTAGCGATAAGACGTAACGCAGAATCTTCATGCGCGTGAATTCTCGGAGATCCAACGTTCCCGTGATGGGCGGATTTCGGATGCTGGCAATCCTGAGTTTGGGGCCTGAAGTTCCATTTTGGCGCCCGGCTTTCTCCGAGCATATCACATGGCGAAACCGTCCCGTCCGTCACTGGTCTTCTCGCGGGATCGGCATGGGATCGGGTCTATAAGTTCCCTAAGCCTTGTGGCAAAATGAAGACTAGGTCTGAGGGGCGCAATGCAAGCGATCGGTTTTTTCGGGACGTCCCGCTGGAGAACTACGGCTGGCTGCCTGCCCGTCCGGCGGGCGCCGCGCTGGCTGCTCGCCGTCGCGATGTCGCTCTGCTCGGGATTGCTGGTCCAGCATGTCGCCGCGAAGCGCGCTCCTCTCGCTGCCGGCTCCGCCGCGGCTGGCGCGCAAGAGGCGCATGACCTGGCCCGCATCACGGTGGATTTGCCTGTCGCCGGGACGATCTACCCGCCCGACATGGTGGCGCCCACCTTCCTCTGGCGCGACGAAAGCGAGCGAGCCACGCTTTGGCGCGTCGAAGTCTCCTTCGGGCGCGGCATTCCCCCGCTTCGCGTAAACGTGAAGGGCGAGCGTCTCGGCGTCGGAGAGATCGACCCGCAGTGCGTCTCGCCGCAGAACGAACTCCCGCGGCTCACTCCGCAGGAGGCCGCGGCCCATTCGTGGAAGCCGGATCCGGAAACATGGGCGGCGATCAAGAGGCAGTCGGTGCGGCGCCCGGCCACGCTGACGATTAGCGGACTCGGCGATGAGAACTCGACCCAGCCGGTCTCGCAGGGCCAGTCCACATTCCAAACCTCGAAGGATCCCGTCGGCGCGCCCATCTTTTACCGCGACGTGCCGCTGATCCCAAGCGTCGGCGAAAAAGGCGTAATCAGCCCGCTGCCCAAAGGCGCCCTCGGCTACATCAAGTGGAGGCTGCGCAGCGTTGGAGAGACCGAGAGCAAGACCATGATGGAAGGCCTCCCCACCTGCGCCAACTGCCATTCCTTCGCGCGCGACGGAGGGACCATGGGCCTCGACGTCGATGGCCCGCAGAACGACAAGGGGCTCTACGCACTGGTTCCGCTCGTCAAGGACACCACGATCCGCAACCAGGACGTGATCAAGTGGAGCGCCTACCTCCCCTTTCAAAAGAGCGTGAACATCCGCGTCTCTTTCATGTCGCAGGTCTCGCCCAACGGCCGCTACGTCGTGAATATGATCAACGATCCCGGCGCCAGGCAGACCGGGCCGGGCATGCGGCCGCAGGAACGAATCTACGTCGCCAACTTCAAGGATTTCCGGTTCGGGCAGGTGTTCTATCCGACGCGCGGCGTGCTCGCCTGGTACGATCGCGAAACCCGCGAATTCCATACCCTGCCCGGAGCCAACGATCCACGTTACGTCCAGTGCGGCGCCTTCTGGAGTCCCGACGGCAAGTACCTGATCTTCTCGCGCGCCGAGGCGAAAGAGCCTTTCCCCGAGGGTTCGAAGCTGGCGCTATTCGCCAACGATCCGAACGAGACGCAGATTCAGTACGACCTGTATCGCATCCCCTTCAATGGCGGACGGGGCGGAGTCGCCGAACCCATCGCCGGCGCCTCCGGGAACGGTTTCAGCAACAGTTTTCCCAAGGTCACGCCCGACGGCCGCTGGATCGTTTTCGTCCAGGCCCGCAACGGCCTGCTGATGCGCCCCGACAGCCGGCTCTTTATGGTGCCGTTCCAGGGCGGCCAGGCGCGCCTGATGAAGTGCAACACACCGCTGATGAACTCCTGGCACAGCTTCTCGCCCAACGGCCGCTGGATGGTGTTCTCCTCCAAGGCCCGCTCGCCGTATACCCAGATGTACCTGACCCACATCGATAAGAACGGCAACGACAGTCCGCCGGTCCTGATCGAGAATGCGACCGCTGCCAACCGCGCCGTCAACATCCCCGAGTTCGTCAACGTCCCGCCGGACGGTCTCGACAGAATCGATCACCCCGCGACCGACTACTACCGCGTCTTCGACCACGCCTTCGATCTGGCCGAGCAGAAGCGCTATGCCGACGCCATCCCCGAATGGCGCAAGGCGATTGAACTGAACGCCGAGGAAGCGCGCCCGCATTTCCAGCTCGGCCTCGCGCTGGGAGAGCTGGGCCAGGTTGATGAAGAGATCGCCGAGTACCGCAAGGCCATGCGGATCGAGCCCAGTTCCGCCCCTACGTATACCAACCTCGCGATCGCCCTGCAGGGCCAGGGAAAGCGCGCCGAGGCGATCGAGGCCTATCGCAAGTCCCTCGAGATCGACTCGCATAACGCCAAAGTGCGCAGTAACCTGGCTGTCGCGCTGCTCGAAGACGGCCGCACCGACGAAGGTGTCGAACAGTGCAAGGCGGCTCTGGCCGAGGACCCGCAGAACGGCGACGCCCACAACGCCCTCGCCATTGTGCTGGCTGGCAAAGGCGATCTCGACCAGGCGATCACCCACCTCGAAGCCGCCGTCGCCGTGGCGCCCGACTCGGTGGACTATCAGTTCAATTTCGGCCGCGTTCTGGCTGCGGCGCGCAGATTCGGCGATGCGATTCCGCACTTGAAAGCCGCATCGGACCTGACGGGCGGGCGCGAGCCGGTCATTCTCGATGTGCTCGCCGGGGCGTACGGCGAAGTCCGCCAGTTTCGCGAGGCCGCCGACGCCGCCCGCCGTGCCTTGGTTGAGGCGCGCCGGCAGAACAACCGCGACCTCGTCCAGGAGCTGACAGGTATGGTTGCGTACTTCGAGTCCGAGGCCGCCAAGTAGGCGGCTGTTCTCCCCGTTTCTCAGCGGAATTCGCTACTAAGACACCCAGGTGATTGATTTCAAGACATTTGGGGATTAAACTCCCGGCATACGGCGGTTCCCGTCACCGGCCGGCGGATTTCGTTGATTATGTAAATTTAATGATTGCGCAGGTCAGGCCGGATGGGACCCCAAGACCTCATTTTGACCCTCCAGAGGCTAGATTTCCGTGAAATGGAACCTTTAACCCCGAACGCAACCGGCTTTATACCAATTTCCGTATGGATCGCGCAGGAGCCCGTCATTTGGGGCTAAGGAAGCGCCTCGGCCCGTTTTTTCATAGGATTAAGATCCTTGACAGTGTCGGTGAAACGTTTTATTCTGCTGCGGACAGGGTTTTCACGTATTAGAGCGTTAGAGTCTCGTCCTGCCGTCGTGCAGGAGCGCGAAACTAGCGTTGGTTTGGTGATGAAGCAAAAACAAGAGGAGATCTCGCTAAATGGGTTACACGTATAATCCAAAGGCAAGGGGTCCGGTCCTACAGGGGTGTAGGGGTCGGGCCACGAACCTCATTTTATTTGGGCTGCTCGTCGCAGTCCTCATCCTTTGTCAATTGCCGGCACTCGCACAGCACGCGGCCGGTTCAATCGCCGGCACCGTAGCCGACAAGTCGGGCGCTGTCATTCCAGGCGCGAAAGTGGTCGTCAAGAACGAAGCCAACAACAGCGCGTTCGATGGCTCCACCAACGGCTCCGGCATCTTCAGCTTTCCGACGATTCTGCCTGGCAGTTACTCGGTGACGGTTTCCGCGCCGGGTCTCCAGACCTATGAGATGCAGCACATCGTCGTAACGCAGGGCGCGGCGGTCGGCATCCCGACCATCACGTTGCAGGTTGCCACCACCAAGGAACAGATTGAAATCGTGGCATCCGGCGAATCGGCAGTCCCCGTCGATTCCCCGCAAGTCAGCCAGACTTTGAATCAGACCATGATCACGGATCTTTCGATCGTCGGCCGCGACGCGGCCGAACTGATGAAGATCATGCCTGGCATGGCGATGACGCAAGGTTTGGGTCAGGGCATGTGGAACAGCTACACGACCCAGATCAACACGGGCCCCATCGGCGCGTTTTCCGCCAATGGCACGCAGCCGAACGGCGCTGTGACCATGACCTCGGACGGCGCGAACCTGCTGGATCCGGGCAACCAGGGAACGCAGACCGCCAACGTCAACCAGAACCAGGTGGCGGAAGTATCGGTCCTGACATCGGCCTATGATGCATCGTTCTCCAAAGGACCGGTGACGTTCCAGGCATACGGCAAGAGCGGCAGCGCCCAGTTCCACGGGCAAGCTTATCTCTATACCCGCAACGGCAAGTTCAATGCGATTGACTCTTACGACAAATCGCAGGGCTTGAAGCCGATCAGCGACAGTTTCTATTATCCAGGCGGCGATTTCGGCGGCCCGGTGCTGATCCCCGGTTCCAAGTTCAATCGCAACCGCGACAAGCTGTTCTTCTACGGCGCTTTCGAGTACATGAAACAGCAGCCGGCTGGCACGTCGTATCAGTTCTTCGTTCCGACCTCCCAGATGCTGTCGGGCAACTTCAGCCCGGCTTACATCGCCAGCCTAGGCAGCGGTTATGCCAATGGCCGTAACAACGGCGCTGTGATCCCCTGCGTGGCCGGCACCAGCACCGGAAACGGCTGCGGCAGCCTCACCAACATCGTTGGCGGCATGATCCCGCAGAGCTTGTTCGATCCGAATTCGATGGCTTATTTGAAGCTGTATCCGGCCGCGACTGAGAATCCGGCCGCCAACGCTTCGGGCAGCAACTATGACTTCTTCCTCGGGCCGCCCGTAAACCGCTGGGAACTCCGTCTCCGTGGCGATTACAACATCAGCGACAAGACGAAGTTGTATTTCAGCTGGAATCACCAGCATGAAATCGACCAGAACCCGTTCTACGTTTGGTGGTGGGGATCGCCCTCGACCCTGCCCTATCCGTCGTCCCAGACAGCGACGCAGCTAGCCCAAGTGTATAGCGCGAACCTGGTTCATGTGTTCAGCCCCACGCTGACCAATGAATTCGTATTCGCGGATGCCATCTTTGACAACCCCGTCGTTCTCGGCAATCCCGACGCCGTGAATCCGGCCAAGGTTGGCTTCAGCTATACGGGCTTCTTCAAGGATCCCTACACGCCGCAGATCCCGGACCTTTACGGTTGGAACAACATTATCAATGGGTTCTATACCGAACAGTACGGTTCCGTGTTTAAGGGTTTGAACAACACGTTCGGCAAGGATTCAGCCACGCCGAATATTTCCGACAACCTCAACTACGTGGTCGGAAAGCACACCCTGAAGGCCGGCTTCTATTGGGACTACGCCCAGAACTATCAGAGCTCGACGGGCGTTGGATCCGTAATGGGCGAAGCCGACTACGAGAACTGGGGTTCGACCACCACCGGCAACCCGCTGGCGGATCAGATTATCGGTCACGCGACTCAGTTCACCCAAACCAACGGCGGTGTGACGAACAACTTCAAGTACTACACCTACGGGTGGTACGTGAACGATTCGTGGAAGGCCGGCCGGCGGCTTACCCTGACTTTGGGTGTCCGGCTCGACCACCTTGGCGAATGGACCGCTCCGAGCTGCCCGGGTTACCCGGTTGGCACCTCACAGACTTCGCCGTGCCCCGGTCTCGCGGTTTGGGATCCGGCCACATA
>CAWJLI010000107.1:0-14482 GCA_963843095.1 Bryobacterales bacterium | reverse complement strand
ACAAGATGGGGATCTCGTGGTGGCTGCCCTCGGCGTGCCGCTACGATCCGACGTGTTCGGATTACATGCGGGAAGCGGTCGAGCGGTACGGCGCGCTGCGCGGAGTGTGGATGGGGCTGTGCCGGCTGGCGCGCTGCCATCCGTTTCATGCCGGGGGCTACGACCCGGTCCGGTAAACGGGACAGGCGGAATCAAAAGGAATGGCAGAATCGGGTAGCGGCGGATCGCCGAAAGAAATGTCGATGGAAGTGCGGCTGCTGCTGGCCTTCCTGCTGATGGGCGTGGTGATGTTCCTGACGCCCTACTTTTACAAGACCCCGCCGCCGCGAAGACCGGGCAGAAGACTACGGCGGCGCAGACAGCAGAGCAGCCGAGCCAGGCGCCTGCCGCGCCGGCGGCAGCGGAAACAGCAGCCCCGGTTGCCCCGGCAGCTCCGGCAGCCGCTCCCACCGAGCCGGCCACGGTCGCGCTATCCTTGCCGCCGGTGGTGATCGATACCAACCTCTTCCGGGTGACCTTCAACAACCAGGGCGCGACGGTGCGGAACTGGCAGCTCAAGAAGTACAAGGGCAACGACAACAAGCCGCTCGACCTGGTGAATCCGGCCGTCGGATCTGTCGGACGTGCCGTTCCCGTTTTCCCTCTATTTCGCCGGCCAGCAGCCGACCGCGAAAGTCAATCAGGTCTATTACACCCAGTTGCCGGATGCGGACGGCCTGGGCATCGCGTTCGGATACAGCGACGGCCACACCAGCGTGCACAAGACGTTCCGCTTCCGTCGCGACAGCTACCTGTGCGAAGTGTCCAGCGAGGTGACGGTGGATCAGCGGCCGCTCGCCCACGCAATCGAGTGGCGCGGCGGATTCGGCGATCTGACGGTGGCCAACGCGGCTTCCAAAGAGAACACCCTCTACTTCAACCCCGCGGAAAACAAGCTCTTCGAGCAGAGCGTGAGCGCCGCCAAGTACGGACCGTCGGCGGCCACCGCGAACTTTTCGTTCGCCGGCCTCGAGGACCAGTATTTCGCCGCCGTGTTTCTGCCGGAAGCCGGCGAGGTTTCGACGACCGAGGAGCGTCCGCCGTTCGTCGCCACCACCTTCGCCGACAAGCTGCGCACGGTGGCCGTCGAGACACCGGCGCCGCTGGTGGGCGCCGCGGTTTCCCTGGGGACAGACAACCATTTCCGGCTGTTCGTGGGCCCCAAGGATCTGGATCTGCTCAAGAGCGTGGACCCCAAGCTGGAACAGGTGGTGAGCTTCGGCTGGCTCTCGATACTGGCCAAGCCGCTGTTTCTGGCCGTCAACTGGTTCCACAAATCGTTCGTACACAATTTCGGCTGGTCCATCGTCCTGGTCACGGTGGTGATCAACCTGGCGCTGTTCCCGCTGCGGCTGAGCAACATGAAATCGATGCGCAAGATGCAGGCGCTGAAGCCGCAGATCGACGCCATCAACGCCAAGTACAAGAAGCTCAGCCTGACCGATCCGCGCAAGGCGGACCAGCAGCAGGAAACCATGGCTCTGTACAAGCAGAACGGCGTGAACCCGATGGGCGGGTGCCTGCCGATGCTGATCCAGCTTCCCTTCTTCATCGCGTTCTACAAGGTGTTCACGGTCTCGGTGGAAATGCGCGGCGCGAGCTGGCTGTGGGTCACCGACCTTTCGCAGCCGGAGACGCTGCCCCTCCACATCCTGCCGCTGATCATGATCGCCAGCCAGTTCTGGATGCAGAAAATGACGCCCACCGCCGCCCCGGGGGGAGATCCCGGTCAGCAGAAAATGATGATGATGATGATGCCGCTGATCTTCGGCGTGATGTTCTACAATTTGCCCAGCGGCCTGGTGCTATACTACTTGACCAGCAATCTGGTCGGGATGGGACTGCAGTCGTTTTTCAACCATACGGCAGCGGCCGAGGACGCCGCACGCAGCGTGGAGCCGCCCAAGAAAAACAAAAACAGGAAGTAAGCCTTGACACAGCGAAAATACTCGGTCGAATCGATTGGAGCGCGGATTGACGGTTTCCTCGGTCCCCTGCTGGCCAGCGCCGGCCTCGAGCTGCGGTACAAGATCTCGAACGCGGATTCGGGCGAAGGCGATTTTGAAACTCCCGACGTGCTGGTGAACTTCAGTGGGCCGGACGTGGACGTGCTGCTGGCCAACCGCGCGGAGTTGCTGCTGGCCCTCGAGCAGGTGACGATGGAGATGCTGCGCTTCGGCTCCGACGAGCACTCGCGGCTTTCCTTCGATGCCAACGATTACCGCCTGCTGCGGATCGAGGAGCTGCGCCTGAGCGCGCAGACCGCGGCCGAGAGGGTGAAGCGCACCGGAACCCCGTTCCGCTTCAACCCGATGAACAGCCGCGAGCGGCGCGTGATCCACCTGGCGCTGCGCGGGGAAACGGCGGTGCGCAGCGAAAGCGCCGGCGTCGGCCCGGGACGGCAAGTGGTGGTCTACCCCGCGGGAATGGCCAGCCTTCCCGATGTGCCCTACGTGCCGGCGCCGCGGCGCGACGGACCCGGCGAGCGGCGCGGCGCCCCGCGTCCACGCGGGCGCCGGTAAGGGCCTGCTGGGAAGCAAGAGGTCGATTCGCAGGCAACCGCTCCCTTACGGTCGCGGCTCCGCCGCGTTCAGGGCCGCGACCGTAAGGGAGTCGCCATGGCCCTGTGTAGGCCATCGATAGGGATGAAAGTCGGTCACGAAACTCGTCCTTAAGCCCGCTTGCGGGCGATTCCATGCAGCTTAACGATACCATCGTCGCTATAACCACTCCGTTGGGGCGCGGCGGATTGGGCATGGTGCGGCTCTCCGGCAGCCAGGCCCGCGCCATCGCCGGCCGCATTCTGCGTTTCTCCGCGGAAAGCGGTTGGCGCTCCTGGCACGCTCGCTCGGCGGAACTCACCGACACGCGCGGGTTAGTTATCGACCAAGCGGTGGCCACCTTCTTCGAAGCTCCTCGCTCCTACACGGCCGAAGACGTGGTGGAGATCTGCTGCCACGGATCGCCAGTAGTGCTGCGGCATGCGCTGGAACGCGCCGTGGAAGCCGGGGCGCGCCTGGCCGAACCCGGCGAATTCACCCTGCGCGCGTTTCTGCGCGGCCGCATTGACCTACCCCAGGCCGAGGCCGTGCGTGACCTGATCGAAGCCACCACGCTCTTCCAGGCGCGCGTGGCGGCGCAGCAAGCCGCGGGATCGATCTCTCGCCGCCTGGCGCCGATCAAGGAGAGATTGCTCGAACTGATCGCTCTGCTCGAAGCCGGTATCGATTTCGCCGAAGACGATGTGGGTGTGGCTTCGGACTCGGCGATCCTCGGCCGCCTAGCGGCTGTGGAGGCTGGTGTCAGCCAGCTTGCACAGACCTTTCAGTACGGCGCGCTGGTACGGGACGGTTTGTCGTTGGCCATTGTGGGCCGTCCCAACGTGGGCAAGAGCAGCCTGTTCAACCGCCTGCTGGAGCAGGAGCGCGCGATTGTAACCGAGATCCCCGGCACCACGCGAGATGTGGTTTCCGAAACCGCCGCCATTGGCGGCATCCCGGTGAAACTGCACGACACCGCGGGTATCCGCGAAGCCACCGGGAAGGTGGAGGCGATGGGGATCGAGCGCACTTTTCAGGCGATGGCGGATGCGGATCTGACGCTGTTGGTGATGGATGCTTCGGCCGCACCCGACGCGGAGGACCAACGCTTGATCGAGCGGGCGCGCATAGCGGGACGGGCGCTGGTGGCGGCCAATAAGAGCGATCTGCCGCGCGCCGCCGAGCCGCCCGCGGAGGCGATTCTGGTTTCCGCCCTCACTGGCGATGGCATTGAGCGCCTGCGCCAGGCCATTCTCAACGCGGTGGCGCCGGCCGGCGCCTTCGAACCCGAGACCGGCTTCATCACCAGCCTGCGCCACGAGCAACTCCTGCGCGAGTGCGGGCGCTGGCTCGAGAAAGCGCGCGCTGCAGTGGGCGCCGCGATTCCGCACGAGATGCTGATGCTCGATCTTTATGCCGCGTTGCAGCCCATTGACGCGATCACTGGCGGCACCACCGCCGATGATATTTTGAACCGCATTTTCTCGGCGTTCTGCATCGGAAAATAGGACAGCGCGCGGGTATTTCCCAGAAGGGTCAAGGCGGCTCCGGGGATCGCCGCGCCGCGCCCACAAATGCGTGGTGCTTTGCCGGGCTGCCATCTTCGCCGGGATCGCCGCTTGGCGCGTGAGCGTCTGGACTGGTCCTTATGGGTCTAGGGTTTTGCGGCGCGCCACGGTAAAATAGTGCCCGATGCGGCTGGCCATCCAGATCCTTGCTTTCGCGGTCGATCTGCCGTTGCAGGTCCTGGTTGTCGCCGCATTGTTGCGCGGTTCCTGGCGCCGTTTTCCGATGGTGCTCGCGCTGTCAGTCGCGGAACTGGTTTCCGCCCTGGTCCAGGCGCCGGGTGCTCTGCAAACCCTGGCCGGCCACCATCCGCCGGGGCTGTCGTATCAGACCCTCTATTGGTACGGAGCAGTCGTCGAGGGCCTGCTCCTTTACTCCGTGATCATCAGCCTCCTTTACCGCGCCTGCGAGCGCCTCGGCTCGGCCCGGTCGGCCCGGGTTGCCTTGATCCTGGGCGCTTGCCTGGTGGCGGGCGGAGCGCTCCTGGTGCACTACGATCCGTCGCAGCAGCCTCGCGCGTGGTTGACGCCGTGGTTCCGCGACTTGTATTTTGCCTGCGCGGTGATGGACATCGTGCTTTGGACTCTGCTGCTGGCGACACGCGACAGGGATCGGCAACTGCTGTTGCTCTCCGGCGGGCTGGGCGTGGAATTCGCTGGCAGCGCGATTGGAGAATCGCTGCGCCAAATGTCGATACGGCCACGATCACATCCGCTGGCGCTGACTGGCTCCGTGGTGATGCTAGCCGCCGGAGCGTTCCGCTATTATGCCTGGTGGCGTGCGCTGCGCCGCCAACCAGAGAAGAAGGCGTCGGCCGCCCTCGCACCGTCGCGCCAGCACGGTTCGACCTGAGGCTCGTCCGCCGCTTAGAGGACCGAGCATTGAGCGGTTCTTTTATACAGACTCCACCAGCCTACGCGACGAGCAGCCTGCGCGAACATGGGCGCAGGCCCGAAGGGGTGCGCGAGGTGTGTTTCCGCTTTCCGTGGCGACGGACCGAGTCATTTGCCAATACAAGATGTCGAGAAGTTGCGATTCAGATTATCGTCGGCGGTAGTGTCGCCGGTTTGGCGTCGATGGGCCCTTTAACCAGGGCACCCTGGACGCGGTCGCCCGGACTGGCACCTTCGAGGCAAAGGCCCCAGTTCTGGCAGGCGTGGCCATCAACGGAGGTTCTGAGCGGCGGAATGCTCGGCGGGGGAACACAGCTCAGGCCTGCGCAATCGGCGATTGGGACCGGAACTCGGGTGCTGTAGTTGACGCTCGAGGTTAGTCGTTCTGGTCCACGAGCAATGAGCAGATTTCAGCCAGGCGACCACTCCCTGGCGAGAGTCCCGTGGACGGGCGGCAGCATCGACCAGTCTCCGCGGTCACGACTGCCGGGCCACGTCTCACGGATCAGGCGGCGGCGTCCGACGCGGTCACGGCCTGCGATCCATCGTCAAACGGGTCAGGCGGAAGAATCGGACCGGTCTTCGCGGTCACAGCCTGCGATCCATCGTCAAACGGGTCAGGCGGCAGAATCGGACCGGTCTTCGCGGTCACGGCCTGCGATCCATCGTCAAACGGGTCAGGCGGAAGAATCGGACCGGTCTTCGCGGTCACGGCCTGCGATCCATCGTCAAACGGGTCAGGCGGCAGAATCGGACCGGTCTTCGCGGTCACAGCCAGCGATCCATCGTCAAACGGGTCAGGCGGCAGAATCGGACCGGTCTTCGCGGTCACGGCCTGCGATCCATCGTCAAACGGGTCAGGCGGCAGAATCGGACCGGTCTTCGCGGTCACGGCCTGCGATCCATCGTCAAACGGGTCAGGCGGCAGAATCGGACCGGTCTTCGCGGTCACGGCCTGCGATCCATCGTCAAACGGGTCAGGCGGCAGAATCGGACCGGTCTTCGCGGTCACGGCCTGCGATCCATCGTCAAACGGGTCAGGCGGAAGAATCGGACCGGTCTTCGCGGTCACGGCCTGCGATCCATCATCAAACGGGTCAGGCGGAAGAATCGGACCGGTCTTCGCGGTCACGGCCTGCGATCCATCGTCAAACGGGTCAGGCGGCAGAATCGGACCGGTCTTCGCGTTGGCATAGTTCACCACCGCCGGCCCAGCCGCCGTGATAGAAATCGTCTTGGCCTGGCAATTATTCCACGTGAACGCTGTCAATAGAGTCAACGTCGCGACACGCACTAGCTGGATTTGGGATGTCCGCATTTGCCTGCACTCCTTTTGATCTTGGTGACCATCACCGGTCACGCACTTGAGAGCCTGCGTTGCCCTTTGCAAGAGCAGCGCTCTAGGGGTACCAGAAAACTAGGTACCTATTCGAAGTCTACCCTAGTACCATCTAAAAGTGCCATGAATAGTGAGGGCAAATCTACTACCTTTCGGAGGTATGAGGACCCTGCGGCATCAGGTTAACACCTGATATTAGGTCTATTTGTCCCGGTTAGGAGGCCCCGTACGGTGGAAAGCTTGCTCCGGGTATTCTGGCGCCGGGTTCAATGATGGCTGCGGCGGTGGCGTCAACCGCATGTCCGCGGACACTTCATCCAGCATTGCCAGAGTGCAAATCCGGTTCTCCATGGCGAAGGCAGTCAATAGCAGGTTGTCGCAAACCGCGTTGATGAGGCGGGGCATGCCCTGTGTTCTGTGGTGTATTTCTTCCATCAGGTGCGGGCAGAAGATGTCCTGTTCGGCCAAGCCGGCGCACTCGCAACGAGCATTGATGTAGGCGGCCGTTTCGTCTGGCTCAAAACCGCGCAAGGCACAGCGCAGAGCGATCCTCTGTTTCAGTTGGCGGTACCTCGGATCTTCCAGTTTGTGGTCCAGTTCCTGCTGGCCGGCAAGAATGATCTGCAGCAGTTTGCCGCGCCGGGTCTCCAGGTTTCCCAGCAGTCTTATTTCTTCCAGCACCTCCCAATCGAGATTGTGCGCCTCGTCCACGATGAGTACTGTCGTCCGGCCGGCTGTCGCTCGCTCCATCAGCAGGTGATTCAGAGAGAGCAGAACCTCCGTTTTGGACAGCCGGTTGCAGCGCAAGTCCAGATCGTAAGCCAGCATCTCGAAGAACTGTTCCACGGTCAGGCGGGAATTGAACAGGGATGCAAAGGCGACCCGCTGCGCGTTCAGATAGTCGCGCAGGCACTCCAGCATGGTGGTTTTTCCGGTGCCCACCTCGCCGGTGAGCACGATGAAACCCTTGCGGGTTTGCACTCCGTAAATCAGATTGGCCAGCGCCTCTTCGTGCTGTGCGCTCCGGAACAGAAACGCCGGATCGGGGCTCATGTCGAACGGGTTCTTCGAGAAGCCGAAAAAGGCGGTGTACATAAGGCGCGGCGGGCGGCCTGGACAGCTAGAATCTTAGCATGGAACCGCTTGGTATCCGCGCCTAGGACTGCACCGGCGGCGAAGGCGGCGCCTGCGCGGGAGGCGTGTGCGAGGGCGGCGGCTGGCTGGCCGAGGAGGCTTTGCCGGCGGCCTTCACCGGGCTGATCAGGATGTGCGCGTTGCGGCCTTCCAGGCGGGGCATGCCTTCCACCGAGCCATACGCCGTCAGGTCGCCGGCAAAACGCATCAGCAGCTTCTTGCCTAAATCGGCATGAGCGATTTCACGGCCGCGGAACTGCACCACCGCTTTGACCCGGTTCCCGTCCTGCAGGAAGCGGATCGCGTGCTTCATCTTGAAATCGTAATCGTGGTCGTCGGTGTTGGGGCGGAATTTGAGCTCCTTCACCAGCACCACGTGCTGCTTCTTCTTGGCGTCGTGTTGCTTCTTCTTCTGGTCGTACTGGTAATGGCCGAAGTCGACGGCCTTCGCCACGGGAGGCACCGCCGTGGGCGCAATCAGCACCAGATCGAGACCCAATTCCTGGGCCTTGCGCAGGGCCGCCGCGGTCGGCATGATCTCGCTCGTGCCGTCCGGGAAAACCGCGCGCACTTCGCGCGCCCGGATGAACTCATTCACGTTTTCTCTGCGGTTTTGCCTGCGAGGAGGGAAATTTCTTGGATACATTCGTTATGCGTGATTAGAGGATTGCCGGCCAACGGAAGACGCCGCAGCCGGGCGTTCGAAGTCGCCTGACGCGAGCGGCGGGTTGTGAGAAGAAAGATGCAAGCGCAAGTAACGCCAGTCCTAGTGTACACCAAAACCGTCGAGCGAAGTGTAAAAAGGGCGCCATGGGGTACGCGGCACGAAAATGGCGGGGTTTTGGATTCCGAGGAAGTCTGCCGCATCCGGACCGGGCTGGTTAACGTTACGTGCGCATGCGCACGCTTCGGCCATTGCTCCGGCTAGGCAGACCTGAACGCCGTTAACAAAAATCAGTAGTGACTCCGCAAGCCGCCTGGCGCAGCATTAACAGTTTAGAGCCAATCTTCCCCAAAGGGAGGTCCCTGTTTGCACGCCGTTATTTCTCTCATAATGAGTCTTTCCGCCGCGACGGTGGCTGCCGTGCTGCCGGTAGCAATCGTTTGCTCGGTGGCCCTGTGGTCGATTCTGCTGTATAACGCCCTGGTGCTGGCGCGCAACCGCACACGCGAAGCGTGGTCGGGAATCGACGTACAGTTGAAACGCCGTTCGAGCCTGATTCCCAACCTGGTGGAGACGGTTCGCGGTTACGCCACGCACGAGCACTCTGTTTTCTCCGAGGTTGCCGAGGCGCGCAGTTGCCTGGCCAAAGCCAGCGGCCCGGTCGCCGTGGCGGCCGCCGACCAGACGCTGACGTCGGCGCTGGGGCGCCTGATGGTGGTGGCGGAGAATTATCCGCAACTCCAGGCCGCGGGTTCCTTTCAGCAACTCCAGCGCGACCTCACCGACACCGAGGAAAAGGTCGCCTACGCGCGCCAGTTCTACAATCAGAACGCGCTCGATTACAATACCCGCATCCAGACCTTCCCCGGCAATATGTTCGCCGGTTGGTTTGGCTTTCTTCCGGTGGATTTCTTCAATACCGAGGAAACCGCCAGACAGGACGTGAAAGTCAGCTTCAGTCACCGCATAACATGACGCCCCCAATGGCCATCGGCCAGCCGGTGCTGGTGTACACCCGCATCGCGCAAAACCGGCGCAAGACGGTGCTGCTGGTGGCACTCTCGGTTCTCGCGCTGGTTCCCTTCATCGTGGGTATCAGCTACGGGTTTTCGCTCTCCATCGTGCGCCAGGTGAACCCGTCGACGAAGCCCGCGCATAGGCGCCTCGAAGAGGAGGAAGTGTACTACCAGTCAATGCGCTCGGAGATCCCGGCGGAGGATCGCGAGGACTTTGACGCCCGCGTCGAGCGCCACCTCGCTCGGGAGCGCGCCTACCTGGCCAAGAAAGAAGCGGCGCAAGATCCCAACCTTCTGCTGAAGATGATGCTGGTCATCGGCGCGGCGCTGACGGCCGCGCTCGGCCTGCTTTTCTGGGGCATCGGCAAATCGCCCGCCGCGAAGCTGCTGAGCGAAGCCGGCGCGTGGCCGGCGGGAAGCGGCGAGGCCGAAGCGGCGCGCCTGCTCGAAAACCTCGCCATCGGCGCCGGCCTTCCCACGCCCAAGCTCTACGTAATCGAAACCGACACTCCCAACGCATTCGCCGCCGGCATCAGCCCGGACCACGCCGTGGTAGCGGTGACGCGCGGCGCGCTGAAATTGCTGGATCGTCGCGAGCTCGAAGGCGTTCTCGCCCACGAGATCTCGCACATCGGCAACCGCGACATCCGGCTCAACGCCATCGCCGCCTCGGTGGCCCTGTTCCTGCGCATCCCTTACCTGATATTCCGGCGTAATCTGTCCGCCATGTGGGAAGCGGACTTTGGCAACACCTCCAGGTCCACCGGTTTCTCGTTCATGCGGCGCAGCCTGCGGCTGACTGACCTTGCGCTGTCGCCGCTGGCTGTCTACATCCTGGTGGTGGCACCCGTGCTGGGAGCGCTGGTGCGCGCGGCTATTTCGCGCGAGCGCGAGTTTCTGGCCGATGCCGATGGCGGCTCTGCTGACCCGTTTTCCCGAGGGCCTGATGCGCGCGCTGGCCAAGATCGGCGGCGCCGGCTCCGGCCAGCCCAATTCCAATCCGGCGTTCAGCCATTTCTATTTCGCCAATCCGGCCGTGGCCACGAACTGGTTCAGCAACAGCTTGCTGGCCACCCATCCGCGGATCGAGGACCGCATCCAGCGGCTGTTGGCTTTCGAGTGGCGGCGCGTCGCGCTGCCGGCGCTCGAAGCGGCCGTCAAGGAAGGCAGGCAATACGCCAACGAGCGCGCGGCCCTGAGCCGGGACGTACGAGGCCGCCCGGCGTCGCCGCGCGCGACGAGTTGGACCACCTCAACCAGGGCAACCCGATGGGCCGCGTCTTTCGCGTAATCGCCACCGAGCCGGTGCCCTTGTACGACGACGTCCACCCCGGCATGCAACCGCTGGTCATCGCCCGCATCAACCCGGCGCGCTGATCGTGGCCTTCGACGATCCCGGCAAGATGCGCCAGGTGAATACCGCCGACGAGAGGTTCGGCTACATCGATCGCTCCGCGAAACTGGTTCCGCTCGAAAACGTGATTCCGGCCGAGATCTACGACCCCACAGACCCGCGCCGCCGTGGAGGCCAAGCTTCCCCCGCTCGATGCGGTCGCCGTCCGCGCCGAGCCGCAACCCAGAGCGCCCAGTCCGAACGCCCTCACCGCCAAACACCTCCTCGTCGCCGGCGCCGTTTTCGTGGTTGTGCTGGCAGTCATGCTGGTGGTGCTCCTGAAATTCGCCGGTTAAGTCCGCATTTCGTGGCGCGGGCACCCTCGAAAACACAGGATGCCCTTTGGGCAAGTCCTCCCTGCCGTGTTGAGATTCATCACGGCATCTGGAGTTTCCACAATCAAGCGTTAGGCCTATGAACCGGCCGCTCGCGAGCCGCGCTCTCAGCGGGCGATGGCGGCGCGATAGAGTTCCGCAGCGGCGGCCCAGTAGATGGGACCGGCGTGCGGCTTGATCCAGGGCTCGAAGATCGACGCATATTGCTTCAGGTTGGTGGCCCTCTGGGCGTGTAACCCTTTGATGCCGCCACCAAACGTCTTTTGCGCGATCGTCTCTCCGCTGGGCTCACGCAGAACGCGCATCTCGACCGAAAGCGTCAGGTTGTCGCCCGCCTGGGCGACGCAGGCAGATGCCGGCTGCAGCTCGACGCGCAGCAGGCCGTCCGCGTCCGAGGGCTGGTCCACCAGTTGCACCAGGTTGCGGCCGGTGGACTGCGCGTAGGCGCCGAATGCGCGGAGAAACTGCTCGGGGAGCTGGAAGGCATCCACTGCCCGGGCCACCTCCTCGCGGGTGGCGAAGCAGGAACTCACCAGCTTGATGGGCGACCATTTGACATCCAGCGCCATCTTCGGCCGGGGCGGCTTCGGAAGCAGTTTCAGCGCCGCTTCGTGATTGCCGCGCCCCAGCGGAGAGAAGAGCGCCAGGACGTATGCAGTGGCTCCATCGTGGCCGCGCGCAGCGGGATTGGCGCCGCGGCCCAGCAGCAACTCGACGGTCGCCGCCTGGCCGTGCTGTGCCGCCAGCATGAGCGGGGTCCGGCCGTTACTGTCGACGGCTTCCAGGTCCGCGCCATCGTCCAGGAATGCCTTGACTTGCCCACTGCGCCCGCGCAGTGCGGCTTGCAGGAGATCCCCGGAAAAATCCTGGCCCTGACCGAGCAGCGCCGGCGCGCTCAACAAAACCACGGCGAAAAATCGCATATCTTCACACTACACCGCTGCGGCGCGCTCCACCGTGCCCCAATGCGGTCACCGGCCTTCGAACTTTTCCCTGTCCCGCATTACCAGTAACTTACGGCGCATTCGCCGCGCGAAATGCGACTCACGCCGCGTACAGTCAAATGGGATACAGGAAGCGCGGCCCACCCGCGCAGCGGCAACGCTATGAAGACGGTTCAGCAAGTGTTTATCTGCGCCCTGCTGGCGGCGCTCACCGCACTCGCGGTTGCGGCAACGGTCTTCGTGCGGGCCGCCACCGCCACGGTTGCGGCGGTTCCGGCCGAGATCCGCCTCACGCGCGCCGCGCTGGTTTCCGAAGCCGACGCGGCGCGCCAGGATCTCACCGGCCAGCTCGCCGCGGCGCGCATCGCCGCGCTGGCGCTTTCCGACCGTCAGGCTACCGCGTTCCGCACCGGTATTCTGGCGCAAACCGCCGGTTTCGGCGACGCTGCCGACCGCCGGATCGGCCATACGCTGTCCCAAATCGATACCGCCCTCGCCATGGTGCCCTCGCTCCAACGCGAGTTGCAGCACACCCTCCGCCATTCCGCCGCCATCGCCGCGCAGATCGACGATTCCCTCCCCCTGTTCCTCGATTGCGACCACAACCCCGATTGCGTTTTCAACCGCTACGTGGGCGTCTCCCGCGGCCTCGAAACCGCCGCCACCGACGTCTCCGGCATGAGCCGCGATTTCCGCCGCGACTGGCCGGCCTATCTCAAAACCTGGCAGGATATCGGCGTCCAGACCGATGGCTTCGTCGCCAACATGAATCGCCTCACTCATCCGCACTGGTACGACCGGCTGATCGGTTACGGCCTCAATGGCGTCATCATCTATCGCAGCTTGAATCCGGTCGGCGCCGCCGTCACCGGGGCCCAGATCCTTTCCTCGCGCCCATAAACATTGCGCGCCAGGAGGTTTTAGCTCTTGATGCTGTGCGAGGCGACATCCCAGAAAACGGGCTTCTGGCGGAAAAAGCTCTCATTGGCCATGTGGCAGGCGATGGCCGCGTTGTTGCCGAAGACGGCATCCTCCACCACCGGCTGGCGCGACTTCACCGCCTGGAAGAAATTCCACAGGTGCGGCTTGATATCATCCCAGTCGCGGCCCTGGTAGGTGGTCTCTGACGGCAGCGGCTCCCGCGCCAGTTGTGGATCGTGCTCGGCGTGCCATTGCTTCACGTATTCCGCACGCATTTTGGCCGGGAACGAGCCGGAGTAATAACTGGGCGACAGATCGACGCCGCTCTGCGGTGCGAAGCGCAGCTCGCCGCCGGTCGCCTCCAGAACGCCCTTCGGCCCCAGAAACCGGCTCTGCTCCGGGGTATCGGTGCCCAGACCCAGGCGGACATACACCGGGACGCCGTGGTAATCGAACAGCACCGCGTGCAGGTCCGGCATGTTGCGGCCATCCTTCCAGCGGAAGATGCCACCCAGCGCCGACGCCGACCGCGGCGGCTCGTTCCAGCCCAGCGTGAACAGCATTCCGCTGAGCAGGTGCACCATCAAATCGCCGCCCACGCCGGTGCCGTATTCTTTCCAGCAGCGCCAGCGCGCGAAGCGGGTCGCGTCGATCGGTATCTTCGGCGCATCGTTCAGCCAGGTATCCCAGTCCATCGTCTGCAACGAAAAATCCGACGGTGGAGGATACACCCACGCGCCGTTGGGACTGTTGCGCCCGAGGCTCAGCTCCACCATCTCCACCTCGCCGATGGCGCCGTTCCGGTACAGCTCGCGCGCCTTGGCGCACAGCAGGGAGCTGACCCGCTGCGAGCCAATCTGGACGATGCGGTTGTTCTTGCGCGCCGCTTCCACCATCTCGAAACCTTCCCCGGCGGTGTGCGTCATGGGCTTCTCGCAGTAGATGTCCTTGCCCGCGTTGCAGGCATCCACCACCACGCGCTTGTGCCAATGATCGGGCACGGCGGCAACAATGCAATCGATGTCCGCGCGCGCCAGCAGATCCTGATAGTGCCGGCTAACCGGCAGGGTGGGATTGTCGGTGATCTCACGGGCGAGCGTGTGGCGGCCATCCCACAGGTCCGCGGCGCCGGCGCACTCGACGCCGGGGAGCGAAATGGAATCGCGCAGCAGGTTGGAACCCTGCATGCCGATGCCGATCATGCCGAACCGTACACGGTCGCTGGCCGGCGCCGGCCCCGGCGCGGCCGCCGCGACCTCGGATTCGAGCAAGACCGTTTTGGCCGCCAGCAGACCGCTGGCCGCGGTTGCGCCTTTGAGGAATCGGCGGCGGGAAGAATCAGCACTCATGAACCTCTCCTTGGAGGGTGCCGTGCCCGGCTCGGAATGCCGCCAGCCGGCGCTCCACCGTTTGGTATGGTATCAGGGATTACATGAGCATGCTTAGCTTGTCGGCGTGTTACTTGACCGAGGCCGATGCCTGTCACTTTTTCGTGATGTAAGGGCAACCTAAAGGACGCCCCACTGCAAGTTCACCCTTGTGAACTCCAAAATAGTTGTAGATTTTTACGACAAACAGGTCTTATAATATGGCTTAAGGAATCCAATTCCAAATTTGAAAACCCCGCAGGAGGGAAAGTTGTCCAGTACAACCGCCAACCGGCCAAAGGTACTCGTCGACGGCAACGAAGCCGCCGCC
>CAWJLI010000106.1:0-62318 GCA_963843095.1 Bryobacterales bacterium | reverse complement strand
GCCAGGCAGCGGCGAGTGCTCCCAAGAGTTCTCGCAAATGCTCGCGGTGGCCCTGGCAGCCCATGGCACTTTCGTGGTGCCCGGCGAAGAGTTGGATGCTCTGCTCGCTAAGAATCATATCCAGATCGGCTCGCCGGTCGACCCGGGCAGCGCCAAACGGTTGGGGACTCTCCTGGGCCCCTCCGCAATGTTGACAGTGGAGGTTTCCCGCTGCGACGTCAGGGCGAAGCCACCCACCGTCTCGCAGACCATTCCGGCGGTCTATACCTCCCGCATGGAGGGCGGCTTTCAGGCGCAGGTCCGAATCATCGACCTGGCCGGCGGTGCAGAACTCGGGAATCGACCGGTGCATGCCGAGGCCAGCAAAGAGAACCAGGCCGAGGTTACGGCCCCCCCGTATCCTGGAAAGAACGAGGTAAAGGCCGACACCCTGGCTAAGGCACTGGCTGAGTCGCAGCACCTGTTCCTTCCATGGATCGAACTAAGGGAAGTGCCGTTCGTGGACGGCAAGGAGTGCAACCTGAAGCAGGAGTTCGACCTGATGAAATCCGGCGACTATGATGGCGCGCTCAAGCTCGCACGCGACAGCGCCACTTCCTGCGCGGCCGGTCCCAAGGTGGTGGCGGGCGCGTGGTACAACCTCGGCGTCGTTCTGACGACCCAGCGCTTCTACGCCGAAGCTCTCTACGCGTTCGAGCAGGCGCACACTCCCACGGGCAAAGGGCCAGCCGCCGCCCTCATCGCCGACTGCCGGAACGACAGTGCCATCACGGATGCCGCCGGGCCGCTCGCTCTGCCCGAAAAGGACCAAATCCAGGTTCAGAGCGCAACGGTGATGACCAACGCCTTCATCATGCAGTTGGTGGAAAGCAACGTAGCGGAAGACGAGATCGTCAAAATGGTCACCGACCAGCCCGCCAGCTTCGACCTCGGGCCGGACGCTCTGGCCAAGCTGAAGGCCGCCGGCACGCCGTCGGCGGTGCTTTCCGCGATGATCAACAAACAGTAGGCCGCGATCGGGCGCGCGAGCCTCTCTTAAAACGTAAACCCAACCAGAAACTCGGCTTGGTTCTTGCCGCTGTTGAGGACGCCGGATAGGTTGAAGTATTGTTGTGCCCAGCGGGTGAAACGGATTTCGGGCGCCACGTGAATGACAATCGCGTGGATATCCACTCCGCCGCCAATCACCACCCCCATGGTCCCCTTGCTGGTGGCCGCGGGAGGGGTGGCCACCACGTTACAAACGGGGTTGGCGGTAGTGGGGCCGCAAAGGTTTTCAGTCACCGTGTTCTTTAGCCCCGACAGCGTGTCCCAAGCCACGCCCGCTTCCACATAGGGCCGGACGATTTTGCTGGGAAACTTGTACTTGGCAACCAGCGGAAACTCCCAATTGCCCGACGATCCGACGCTGGTGATGGAGTTGCCGACCGAACCCAGCACGTTGGTGTAGCTGAAATGCCGGTAGAGCGCGTCGAATTCGACGCTCAGGCCGAGCGGCAGCCGCACTTCCACTTCCGGACCGATCAGGTAATGGTCGGTCGCGGTGGTAGAGGTGCCCTGCACCTCGCTCAAGAAGTCCGTCAGTGGCAGCCCGCCTTTGATCCCGGCCGAAAACGGCTGGGCCAGCGCGGCCCCGCCAACCAGCAGCAGTAACAATAAAGGCTTCATACATTCAGATTACGAAGAAAAGCGGCGGCGCGTTTCGGAACCCAAGCGGCCCGGCATCGCGCGGGCATGAACGTCAAGTCGAGAGGTGCTGGCCGATTGCTGGGCAGATGAGGGTTTCGCGACAGCCATGCGATCGCGGCGAGTTCCGTATGATGGTCCCATCTCAAGGGCCGGGCTTCTGACCGCCAGTAGCCGTGATCACTATGACAACGAGCCACGCAGCAGCAAAAATCACAGGCAGCGACTGCCAGGGAAGTAGCCACCGGAGCCAACGGGACGCATCATAACCAATGACAGGTGGCACATCGGCCGCATCGATCCCCTTGTCTTCCCACAGGCGCCGAAGCCGGCCCAGAGCTCTCGTGGCCACGTGCAGCGATGACCAGGCTGAGGCGCTTGTGGCAATCCCAAGCGCAGCGAGCACGTAGGCCAATACCTTGCCACCCTGTTTGCCCCAAGCGAAGCCCGCGGCCGTGAGAAACAGGCCGTTACAGGTAGCCATCCAACTGATACGGTGGTTGATCAACTCGTCCTCATGTCGGACCATTGTGCGAACCTGCTCGGCATACAGGGAATCATCCATGGGCTCGATTATATACTGCGCCTGCCCTACCGCAAGCTCCGTTCGAAAAAGTCGACCATCATCTGGTTCAAATGCTGCTTAGCGATGCCGCTGACGCCGTGCGCCTTGTGCGGATAGAGCATGTATTCGAACTGCTTGCCGGCCAGTTCGAGCGCGCTGACGAGCTGGATGGAATTCTGGAACAACACATTGTCATCCTCAAAGTTCTGCACCAGCATCAGCTTGCCCTTCAGGTTCCCGGCCTTCGGCGGAAGCGCCGTGTCGCGGTAGCCGTCCGGATTGTCCTTGGGCAGCCCCATGTAGCGCTCGGTGTAGATGGAGTCGTAGTTCATCCAGTTGGTGACCGGGGCGCCGGCGAAACCGGCCCTGAAAACCTCCGGCGCATTGAGCATGGCGTTGACGGTCATGAAGCCGCCATAGCTCCAGCCGTGAATGCCGATGCGCTCCGGGTCGGCGATTCCCGCGGCGATCAGGTGGCGCACACCCGCGATCTGGTCGGCCAGCTCGGTGACACCGAGCTTGTGGTAGATGGCGGTCTCGAAGTCGTGGCCGCGTCCTTCCCCACCGCGGTTTTCGCATTGCCAGATCGCGTAGCCCTTCTGTGCCAGCACCTGGTCGATATCGATCTCCGGCCACGCATCGCGCACCGGCAAGCCGACGCCGGGCCCGCCATACACGCTGACAATCACCGGATACCGTTTGCCCTGTTCGTAGCCGGCCGGTTTGATGAGCCGGCCGTAAAGCGTCACGCCATCGGGGGTCTTGAATGGCTCGATTACGGCGGGCAGGATTTCGTACTCGTCCTGGGCGCGGTCCGGCTCGCGATAGATGCCGAGTTCGCTGCCGTCGCCCGAATGGAGGATGCTGCGCGGTGGCTCTTTGAGGCTCGACCAGGTGTCCAGGTAATAGCGGCCGCCGGGCCCCATCGAGATGGCATGGCTGCCCGGATCCTGAGTGAGGCGGCGTTTGTTCCGGCCGTCCAGGTCAATCGCATAGAGGTTCCGCCCGAAGTGGTTCGGCTCATCGGAAATGTAGAAGATGCGGCCGCTGCTTTCATCCACCGCGGCAATTCCAGAAACTTCCCACGCCCCGCCGGTGAGCTGTTGCACCTGTTTGCCGTCGTTCGAATAGAGGAAGATATGGCGGTAGCCGCCGGGTCCGCGCTCGCTGGTCCAGAGGAACCGCTTGCCGTCGTCGAGGAACTGTAGATCGCCTTTCAGGTTGATCCAGTACGGGTCGGACTCTTCAAAGATGGTTGTGCGACTGCCAGATTCGAGATCGATGGAGAACAATGCGTCGCGGTTCTGCACGCGGTTGAAACGAAGCATGTAGAGCGCGCGGGAGCCGGGCATCCAGCCCGCGCGGGCGATCAAGTACGAATCGCGCGTGTCACCCACGTCGTACCACCGCGTCGGGCCGCCCGCCAGGGAAACCACACCCCAGTGAATAATCGCATTGTTATCGCCGGCCTGGGGGTAACGCTCCGGCTCGTAGACCGCGCGCAACCTCAGCAGGTCTTCGTGCGGGTAACTCGGTTCGGCGTGTGTGTCGAACTGCAAATAGGCTATGGATTTCGAATCCGGCGACCACCAGAAGGCTGCGTCCAGCTCGAGTTCTTCCGGATAGACCCAGTCGAGCCCCCCGTTGCGCAGAGTGTCGGATCCATCCCTGGTGAGCCGGCTTTCGTTCCTGCTGGCCAAGTCCACCGCGTAAAGATCCGAGCCGCGGCGGAAGGCGACTGTCTTGCCATCGGGCGCCAGCCGGGCGTCCCGCTCTATCACTGGCGTCTTGGTGATCTGGTCCCACTTACCCGTGTCCAGGTGGATCAGGAAAATGTCGCCGCGGGCGGTGTAGAGCAGCTCCTTGCCGCTGGCGGAAAGCTGCATGGTTCCCAGACCGGCGCGCCGGTTGATCCAATCCATCGGCCCTTCGTCGGCGGGCGGCGCCACCGCCGCGGCATCGATCTCATCGAGTTCCATCACCGTCTTGCTCTGCCTGGTGGCGCAGTCGTACACCGAGAGACGATTGCCCTGGCGCGTCAGGAAGCTCTTGCCGTCCGGCATCCACAGTTCCGGGGCCGGCGCTCCGCGTCCGCCGCGCGCGGCCTGGCTGAGTGTCTCGAGCGTGACCGGCTTCTTCTGCGCCAAGACACAGGATGCCAGCAGAACTATGAGCGCGAGCCTTCGCATAAGTGTGATTGTAACCACAGCGCGGGGCGGAGGAGTCGGAAGACAGGAGTCAGGAGTCAGAAGACAGGAGTTGGAAGACGGACGTCGGCAGGGCGCCGCACATTCCCGCTTTCCTCTTCTGACTTCTGACTCCTGTCTTACTGCATTCGGCCTCAGTATTCCACTTCGACCAGGAACAGGCCCTTGGCCGGCGCGGTAGCGCCAGATTCCTTCGGAAACTCGGTATCGCCAATGTTGCCGCGGCCGGCCTCGATCAGCGTCCCCACCAGGTTGCGCACCATGTGTTTCAAGAAGCCGCTGCCACGCACCCGGTAGATCAGCCGGTCCTCGCCGCGAGTGACCGCGGAGGAGAAAATCGTCCGCACCTTAGACTGGCCCTCGGCGTCGCGATCGTCGGAAGCGGCAAACGCGCTGAAATCGTGGTCGCCCTCGAAAACGGCTGCCAATCGCGCCATACGGTCTTCGTCCAGCGGGTAAGGGTAATGATGCACGAAAGGCCAATCGAACGGGCTGCAAACCTCACCGCGCGCGATACGGTATTCGTAAGTCTTGGCTTTGGCGTCGAAGCGCGGGTGAAAGGCGGCGCCCACCTCTTCGGCCGAGCAAACACGTATGGCCGGCGGCAGAAGGCGGTTCACGGCGCGGCGCAAATTGGCGAGGGGAATCGGGTTCTCGAGGCTGAAAGCGGCCACCTGCCGGAGCGCGTGCACGCCGGCATCGGTGCGGCCCGAGCCGGCCACATGCACCGGCTTGCCTTCCATGCCGGAAATGACTTCCTCCAACGTCCCTTGAATGGTCGGCAGGCCGGGCTGCACCTGCCAGCCATGGAAAGGGCCGCCATCGTACGCCAGGGTGATACGGATGCGGCGCATCAGGCGGGGCGCGAGCCCGGCTTCACCAGCCGAATCCCCTGCCGGCATAGCGGGCACTCCTCGGGCTTGTAAGCGGCCACATTGAGCGTAGCCAGCGCCACGCGCGGCACGCCCACATCCGCGGTTCCGCCGCTGCGGTCGATGATGGAACCGGCGGCCGCTACCGTGGCGCCCGCCGCCCGCAGAACCGCGATCACGTCCGCCGTGCTGCCTCCGGTGGTGATGACGTCTTCCACGACGCACGCGGTCTGACCGGCCTCGACCGAAAATCCCCGCCGCAAAACCATTTTTCGGGATTCCGGATCGCGCTCGGTGAAGATGTGCCGGCAGCCCAGGGCGCGCGCCACTTCGTGGCCAATGATTAAGCCGCCCAGCGCCGGCGAGACCACCACGCCCACCCCCGTCGCGAGACTGGGCTGCAGCGCGCTCGCCAGCATCTTGCCCAGTTTCTCCGCCGCCAGCGGGTGCTCCAGCACCAGCGCGCATTGCAGATAGCGGTCGCTGTGCAGGCCGCTGGTCAGGCGGAAGTGGCCCTCCAGGTACGCCCCCGTAAAACGGAACAACTCCAGGACCGACTCGGTGGCGGGTATCACACTCGCCACTATAACATCCGCCTACGCAGCAAGTTACTGCCGAACGGTAACAGCCGGTGACAAGATGTTGCTTTTGTCTGACACATCGGTACCAATTCTCCATGTGCTGAAGCACCCGTTTGGGATCGTTGGATTGATTCCACGCCAGTTAGGGTTTGGAGCGGTAATTGCTCAACGAAGTCTCGTGACTAGGATTACATGGGCCCGAAGAGAGACGATTGACCCCACCTTAGCCGACCTGCCGAACGAGTCACCTCACCAGCAAGCCCACCATTAGACCTCACAAACCCCCACAATCGTCTCTCCTTGGAGCCTGGCACCTCCAACCCGGCGCCATCGCGTAATATGGTTCCATGGTCAAAGCTACTTTCGACGTGCAATGTCCCTGCTGCCAGGCGACTCTTCGGATTGATGCCGAAACGCGTGCCATCATTGCCCATACCATTCCCGAGAGGCCCAGACCGATTGAGGACTTGGCGGCCGAAGTGGTCAAGCTGAAAGGCGAAGAGGCGCGGCGCGACGAAGTCTTCCGTAAGCAGGTCGAAGCGCAAAAGTCGCACGGAAAGGTGCTCGAGAAGAAATTCGACGAGCTCTTCAAGCGCGTCAAGGAAGACCCCGACGCCCCGCCGCCCGTGCGCGATATCGATCTCGACTAGCGCCCGCGGTTCGTGCGCCAATCCTTCGGCCGGACACGCCCCAGGCATCCGCAATCCGGCTTTCCCGGGCGCAGTTGGCCAAAACGGCTGAAAAGCACCACCACCCGCCATTCCACTCACCTGGTCCCGGGAAACGTGATAACCTTTGGTTCCCAGGAATAACCATATGCGGAAATTGATAACTCCCTTCGTGATCCTGCTCAGCGCAACTGCGCTTCTGCGTGCGCAGGCCGCGCCGCCGGCCCCGCCCCAAGCGACTGCCCCGCAGATGGCGCCGGCACCCGCTCAGCCGCGCGCCCAGGCTCCGCCAACTTACAACTGCGAGCCGGCAAATCCCAACGCCACGCCGGAGGCTCGAGCGCTGCTGAAGACCATCTGCGCGGTCTCCGGCAAGGGCATCCTGTCCGGCCAGCACAACTACCCCAACCACCGCGATCTGGATACCGAAAAGGTCCACGCCATCACTGGCAAGTACCCCGCCATTTGGGGTTCCGATTTCGGGTTCACCGACGAGGAGGACAAGGATTCCATCGTTCACCGCGACCTGATGATCGCGGAAGCGAAGAAGCAGGCCGCCGCCGGCTCCATCATTTACCTGTGCTGGCACATGCTGCGGCCCACCGAGGACGAGCCGGGCAAGCCGGGCGCAAGCTGGAGGGGCAGCGTCCAGGCCCGTCTCACCGACGATCAGTGGGCGGAGCTGATCACGCCCGACACGCCGCTGCACAAGCGGTGGGAGAAATACATGGATACCGCGGCCGGCTATCTCAAACAGTTGCAGGATGCGCACATCCCGGTCCTCTGGCGGCCCATGCACGAAAACAACGGCAGCTTCTTCTGGTGGGGAGGCCGGCCGGGGATGGGTGGCACGGCGCAGCTTTATCGTGAGGTGTATGCCCGCATGGTTTACGTCCATCACCTGGATAACCTGATCTGGGTGTGGAATCAGAACGGCCCCGCTCCCATGGGCGAGTTCCTTAATTTCTTCCCGGGCCAGCAGTATGTCGACATCGTCAGCTATGACAACTACCGCGAATTGAGCGACCGGTATTATTACGAGATGCTGGCGCTGGCCGAAGGCAAGCCGATCGCGCTCGGCGAAGTGGGCGTACCGCCTTCCGCCGAGGCGCTCAAGGCCCAACCCAGGTGGGCCTGGTTCATGGTCTGGGCCGGCATGGTCAGCGATCGCATTCTGCCCGCCTACACCAACCCCTACGTAATCAATCGCGGCGATCCGATCCCCGGCAACTAGCCGTGGCGCGCGTGTTCCTGCGTACCGGGTCGAAAGTCGTCTCGAAGTCAAGCTTTCCGTTCCGCCCGGTTTCGGTTGACAATGGAAGAGGGAGGGAGATGCGCCTGTGAGCGAAACGTGCGTTGTGGCACGCTCCGCAAGCCGCGGCGAGCGCGTGCCGGCTGGATCTGCTACACTATATTTGTCTTTGATCGTCCCGCTACAGCCTTGGCCGAAGTCCATCTGCCTGGTCTCTTGCCCGAACCGTCAAATACGAAGGAACCTAAGATGAAAAACATTTTTGTAGGCAATTTGGATTTTGCCGCCACCGAGTCTTCCATCCGTGCGCTCTTTGAGCCTCACGGGAACGTGGAGAGGGTCAACCTGGTCACCGACCGCGATACGGGCCGCTCGCGTGGCTTCGCGTTTGTCGAGATGACGGACAGCGCCGAGGCCGATCGCGCTATCGCCGCCTTGAACGGCACCGAGTTGAATGGGCGCGCCCTCAACATTAACGAAGCCCGGCCCAAGTCCGATAGCGGCCGCTCCTTCCGCGGTGGTCCGCGGGGCGGCAGCGGGGGCGGAGGACCGCGGCAGCGCCGCGAGCCACGCTGGTAAATCGTGTTATCGAAGCCGGCCCCGGTCGGGCGCCGGCTTCGTGCGTTTCGTGGAGGATTAACCCATCCCGACTCGATCGCATACCTCTTTAGGAAGCGTCAAAAGGAGATCGCCCGGATGGAAAAGCAAAAGGAAAAGGCGGCACAGCGCATGGCGCAGCGCCCCGAAGGGCCTCACGCCGCCGCTATCGAAACCGGCGCGGTCACGGCGCCGGCCAACGAAAACATTGGTGCGCCCGAATGAGCCCGGAACCCAGGCGCAGCGCGGCACGGCCAAGGGAGCTAGCGATGGAACTGCGGTACATGGGGTTTCAGCAGAAACAGAACAGGCGTTTGTACCGGTTCGACATGAACGATGCCGGAACCAAGTCCTCCGTCCCGCACGTGGTGAGTGTGGATATGGAACTGTTCTTGAAGCACCATGTCGGCATCCAGGAAGGCCCGGCGCTTTGCGCGCAGAAAATCACCGCCGATCTGGAGGCAGATCGTCAAGGTGACCACGAACTGACCAACGAAGACATCCTCGCCTACGCCACCGATCGGGCCGTGGCCGCGGAGCGCAAGGCCGAGGCGCGCCGCAGCGGTCCCGCACGCCGCAAACCCGAACCCGGCCAGCCCGTCAGCCCCTGGTGGCGATAGGGCGCCGCACTAAAACGCAAACTCTAGACGCCGCCGATCGTATCAGTACTTATGAGGGAGCTCCGGGCTCGGACCCCTGAGCAGGTGCTGGCAAGTTTTTCCCACGGCTATCTGCTACCGAATCGTCCGGCGCGGAGTCCGTCTGTAATGGGCAGGAAATGCGCGTTTCAGATCTGAGCCGGTTCATCGTGATGGGAGTCCTGGCGCTGCTGCTGTCGAAGGGTCTCCCCGGGCAACCGCCGCAGCACTTCGAAGTGGCTGTAATCCGGCCCACGCTCGCGGAAACCGGCGCCAGCACGAGCTTCAACGTATTCGAAGGCGGACGGCTCAGAATCACCAACGAGCCGGTGAAACTCCTGATCCGTGCAGCCTTTCAGATCCAGAGCGCCCAGATCACGGGCGGGCCGGCGTGGCTCGATACCGATCGGTACGATATCGAGGCGAAGACGGGCCATCCGGAGAAGCCTGGGCCGGATCAAATGAGCCCTCTACTGAGGAGCCTGCTGACCGACCGGTTCAACTTGAAATCCCACCGGGAGATGCGGGATTCAACTGTGTACGCGTTGGTGCTCGAGAAGAATCAAAAGGGCGGTCCGAAGCTCAAGGCGAAAGCCGAGGACGAGCGAACCGCGATGAACACCCACGGTGGAAACGGAAAATCACAGTTGGTGGGAACCGGCGTCTCCATGGGGGCACTGGCAAGTTACGTCGGGAACAGGTTGGGCCGGATCGTGGTGGATAAGACCGGGCTCAGCGACAGCTACGACTTCACCCTGGAGTGGGCGCCGGACGAAGCGCAGGACTCCCCGGCGCCGTCGTTGGTCACGGCGTTGCGGGAGCAACTGGGGCTCAGGCTCGAGTCGCAAAGAAGTCCCGTGGAGGTTCTGGTGATTGACAGTATAGACAGGCCCTCGGAGAACTGAACACTCACTCCTGGCCCACCACGATTTTCCCGAAGTGTCCCGCGCTTTTCATGTAACGATACGCCTCGGCCGCTTCCTCAAACGGGAATACCCGGTCGATCACCGGCCGCATCCCGCTGAGCGCAATCGCCCGGTTCATGGATTCGAACATTTCGCGCGATCCGACGTAGATTCCCTGCAGCCGCGCGCCCTTCATCATCAGCGGACGCGGATCTACTTGGGCGCCCGGCTCCGCGAGTACGCCGATCAAGCTAATGCGCCCGCCATGCCGCACCGCGCGGAACGATTGCGGCAAAGTTCCGGCCCCGCCCACTTCGATCACATGATCCACGCCGGCGCCGCCTGTCAACTCCAGCACGCGGCGGCCCCACTCCGGCGTCTGGTGGTAGTTGATGCCATCCGATGCGCCCAGCGCAATCGCCCTGGCGAGCTTGTCGTCCCTGCTCGAAGTGGCGATCACGCGAGCCCCATGGAGGCGCGCCAATTGCAGCGCGAATATCGATACGCCGCCGGTGCCCAGCACCAGCACCGAATCGCCGGCCCGAATTCCGCCTTCCGAAACCAGCGCATTCCAGGCGGTTACCGCGGCGCACGGCAAGGTCGCGGCCTCCGCGTAAGAGAGGTGCTCGGGAATCGGAACCAGGCCCTCCGCGTCCAGCACCACGTATTCCGCCAGCATGCCATCGATGGCGCCACCCAGCGCGGACTTGCTTTTGTCTTCCGTGAGAGCGCCCGCCAGCCAGGCCTGCATGAAGATGGCGGCCACCCGCGAGCCCGGACCAACCCGCGCCACACCCGCTCCCACCTCGACCACCTCGCCGGCGCCGTCGGACAACGGGATCAGCGGAAGTTTCACCTGGCGGCCATATCCGCCGCTTGCCACCACCAGGTCGCGGTAATTCAGGGAATTGGCCCGCACGCGGACCAGCGCCTGCCCGGGCCCGGGTTTCGGTTCCGGCCGTTCCACCAGCTGGAGCGCGTCGAGCGAAAAACGATCTTCAAAAACAAACGCGCGCATGATGTGCTTGGCTACTTGGTCTGCCCGGTGTTCTCCACAATGCTGCGAGCCAGGTAGTTTTCGATTTTCGAGCCGTTGCGCGCCACTTCGTAATACGCCGCTTTCAGCAACTGGTCCTTGGCATTGCGCAGGTTCTCGCGAATACTCTGCTGCACGTTCGGGTCGTTGAGCTCGCGCTGGCCGGCGGATTCCTTGGAAATCAACTTGAGGATGCGATAGCCATCCGGCGAGGGAAGAATCGGCGAAATCTGGTTGGGCTGCATCGACAGTATCAGCTTACGCAGCTCTGGCGAAGAGTTAGCCAGCGCCGATTCCGGGATGAATCCGCGGTCGCCGCCGTTGGGCGCCGAGTCCGCGTCTTCCGAGTAGTTCTGCGCCAACTGGGCGAAATCGGCGCCCTGCTTGAGCTGCGCTTCCAGGTTTTGGATCTTGGCCCTGGCTTCCGCCTCGCTGTGGGCTTTGCTGTTCCGCAGGTTGCGCACCGGCGTGTTGGGATCGGCCGTAACCAGGATCTGCGCCAGGTGTACCTGCGACTCGGCCAGGTTGAAGCTGGCTTTATTGGCGTTGTAAAAATTCGCCACGTCGGCGTCGGTGATATTGACCTGGGATGTGATCTCCTTGTTGATCAGCTTCTGAACCGTAAGCTGCTGGCGGATCTGCGCGCGCAAATCGCCAATCGTCATGTGCCGGTCGGCAAGCTGGCGCTCGAATCCCTCCTTGGTGAAGGGCGCCTTCATCTTGTTGATCTCGGTGTCCACATCGGCATCCACCGCCGTGAGGCCCAGCTTTTCGGCGCGCTGCAGGAGAATCTCCTGGGTGATCAGGGTGGTCAGCAGGTCCAGCTTCTGCGACATCACCAAGTCCCGGTTGACGGCCTCCGGTTGTTGCGGGTACTGCGTCTTGTAGGTCTTCTCGAGCTCCATGTAGGTGATGGGGTGACCGTTCACCACCGCGGCAACGTTGGCGGGTGGCGCGTGTTTGCACGCAACCTGAAACAGGGCGCACCCCGCCGCCAGGAGCAGAACCAGATATGGCTTCATGGGCGAATCCTCATTGTACCCACACTTTGCGGCGGTGGGGCATGCTTCAGCTTGGCAACGCCCGCTTGCGGACGCGTTTCTTGCGCTGCCGCGCACTTTTCGCCGGCACCGCGAGTGCCCGGTATCCCACTACACTGGAAGTACCCATGAAACTCGCGGCGCTCTTTCTCTTCTGCCTCGCCTCGCTTTCCCAGGCCGGCTCCTCCGCCTACTTTGCGCCCGAGCACCGGCTGGCCGGGATCGGCGTGGATCGCGACGGACTTGCCGATGACGCGCTGGCCACGCGCACGCGGCTGATGATCGAATCGCAGACGTTCATCATCATGCGGGAACCCAAGGCCGTGGCCGGAGCGAAACGCGTGACCAGCGATCCCAAGCTGCAGTCGGTGTTTCGCGCCGCCGCCGCAGCCAGCGGTTTCCCGCAGGATCTGCTGGAGGCGATCGCCTATCTGGAAAGCTGGGGCGACGTCAGCGCGGAAAGCTGGGCCGGCAGCCCGCGCGGGATCATGCAGATCTCGCTCGCCACCGCGCGGACCATGGGACTCAAAGTGGGCCAGGCGACCCGCTACCGCACCGTGAAGGTCAAGGTGCGCGTGAAGGGCGCCAACGGCAAGGTGAAGTACAAGACCGTCAGCCGCCGCACGCCCTATGTCGTGATCGTCCGCGACGAGCGCTTGATTCCGGAACGCGCCATCCCCGCCGCTGCCCACTACCTGGCTGGCATGGAGCGGACCTTCGGCGCCCGCGACTGGGCCATCTTCGCATACCACTGCGGGCAGGGATGCGTGGCCGAGATGCAGGAGCTCACGCGCCGCGCGCGTGGCATTCCCAAGGACCAGATCACCGTGCCGCGCATGTACTTCTCCTCCAACCCGGCGTGGAACCGCGAACTCTACCTCGCCGTTCAGCAGCAGATGCAACGAGACTACTCGCCCACTTACTATTTCCGGATTCTCTGCGCCAGCCAACTGTTGGCCCTGTACCGTTCCGACCCGGCCGCCTTTGCCGCCCTGGCCGACGCCAACAAGAGCGAGTTCAACACCGTCGGCCGCGCGCCGCATCGCCTTTCGGTGTGGCTGAAGCGCGAGGACCTGATCTTCCATTCCGACGAAGACATTCGCGCGGACAACGGCAAGCTGTTGGCCCGAGCGATCGAGCGGCCCGAGTTCTTCGGATACACTTTACACTTCCCCGGCGCCGCGGCCGGCGATCGGGCGGAACTTGCCGCGGCGTCTCCCGCCACGCTCGGCGCGCTGACCTACATCGCCTTCGAGACACGGCGCCTGTTCGAGGCCATGGACGCGAACCAAGAGAAGTTTCGCCCGTTGCCGGTCACTGAGCTGGTGGCGCCCGAAGATGACGCTCAATTGCAGAACCGGCGCGACGAGGCGGCCCACGGCTCGGGGCAAGTCTTCGACATCGACTATTCGGGCCTGCCGCCGATGGAGCTGGAATGCCTGCGCTTCATCCTCGACGACTTAGGCGACGACGGTTACCTCGGCTTCGTGGAAGAAGGCCGTGACAACCTCCACGTCGGCTGTTCCCCCAGCTCGCGCGATTTCTTCGCCGCCGTGTACCAGGAAGCGGCGAGTGCAACCGCCGCGCCCGCCCTGCCGTAGGAGGACGACAGGGAGGACCTGTAGCCATGCCCACCGCAACGTACAAGAAATTGCCGACCGAGATCCTGCCCCAGGTGATCGAGACGGAGGCGCAGTATGATCTGACCGCCCGGCGATTCGGCAACCTGGTCGGCAAAGGCCGCGCCCGCTCGGCGGCAGAAACCAGGCTCCTGCGCCTGGTTGGCCCTGTTGGTGGAAGACTACGACCGTCGGCACGCGCGCCCGCCCGACCATAGCATGCCCGCCGAAAAGCTTGCAGAAAAGGGAGAAAAGGGGACAGCAGACGCATTTTCGATTCGCATCCACCTTTATTGTTGTTCGTCGTCCATCAGAAAATGCGTCTGTCCCCCGTCCGTCCCGATAGACCGGTCCGCTCATTGGGATTCATCCAAAACTTCAATGCCCGAAACTGTGGCGTAGTTCGCGATGGGCTCAAAGATCAGGTTCAGCTTTCCCTGTGGCGATGCTTTCAAGCGATAAAAGGTTTTGGTCAGTGCATGGAGGCTGCCCGCCTCTTTGTAGATGTCGAAGTTGTCCAACAGAATTTTGCCGTTGCACATCACGCGAAATACGCGGCTTCCGGCGCCACCGCCTCCGGGTAGTTGCGGTCCAAAGTAGAACTCGGCAAAATGGAGCACCAACGTGTACCTATCGCGAGTATCGACCGGGATGGCATATGTGAAATGTCCGTAGCGTTCGGCCGAAAACAAGTCAGGATCGGGCGAGCCCGTGATTTCTTGCTGCCGACTCAACGCCAGGCCGTTCTCATAGTAATTGTCGCAATGCCATAACTGGCCATTGTGGTCAGTAAACGACGTTGATTGAACGGTCAGCCGGATAGGGAGAAGCTTATGTGGAATTCCCGGCAGCACCTCAAGAGCATTAAGTTTCGGAGTCCCGCTTCCGCTCGCAAACCTGAGATGAAGTATTCCATCTTTGGCAGGGGATACGTCCCGAAAGACACGTTCGTCGGCGATATTGTCACCTAGAGCGTCCGAATTCACATCGAATCGCTGCAAGACCGGCACTCCGTTGATATCAACGCTGAAGTTGGACGGTTTTTCACCGGAAGGATCGGACGCTACGAAGTAGAGGTGGACTTCGTACACGCCAGGGCGAAGGGGTATCTCGTACACGAAATCTCCGATCCGCCATTGTCGAAAGAGCAGGCGATCGCTCGTTCTGGCAATGGGACCCTCCGGACACCGCCATGACCCGCCTCCATGAACGTACCGGTCTGCTTCCCAGACCGCACCAGCGCTGTCAGTCTTCGACATTCCGCTATAGCCCGCCAATAGGCGAAGAGGCAAAGATGCCGGGGCGGGGGCGGCAATTTGCAGTGCAGTGGCTGAGGTGTTCCGCGGAGCCGCAATGGTCGCCACTGTGGATGCGGCGCGTGGACGGAAGAATCGATAGGCCCCTAGAGCGGACAGGATCAAAGCCGCTGCCAGGAGCGAATATAACCAGATGGGGGACGCAAGCCGCGAAAGGGCGTGAGTCCCAACATTAGCTGGCCCACTCTGATTGTGAGCGGCTTGGGTTGGCTGTACGGCTTGGGGAGCGGTGAGGCCCGCAGTCCGATCTCCGGGCTTTCCCGGAAGGTCGGGTGCTTTCAGGGATGGAACAGCGGCAGCACGGCGGGAAAAAACTGGAACGTAAGTTCCAGAAGGAATCGACAATTGTATGGGGCGGCCTCTGCCCGCCCCTTCGTAGAACTCCTGCAGCCGCTTTCGCAGCCGATGAACTTCAACACGAGCGATGGCGTCTTTCCCGGCGTCGAAGGTGGTCTTGGAGCGGGCAAATACCTCGGTGGCAATGTTGTACTCGTTAAGCTGACTACTCTCACCCCGGAAATACTTCTCACCGATGTAGTGCAGGAGATTGGCCAGTCGGGAAGATCGGCCAAGCGCTTCCGCGACCGTCTCGAGTTCCTCACGTTCTGCTTCTTTGGAAACTTCCGCGGAGTTGTCCTGCATGGTGCTGGTCCCCGGCGCGGTCACTCTCTCTTTCGTACCATTATATGTACAGTCGCTTGCGAGGATTCGCAACGGCGGCTGCTTTTCCCGGTATCAGGTATCACCCGCTGACCTGCAGGTTGTTGAAAATGCGTTTGCTTGATGGTTCCGAGCCCTACCTGAGGAGCCAGAAATCAAATAAACTCAATAACATGCGAGGCAGCCAAAATGGCTGCCATTTTTGTTTCCGGCGAATGGCTGTTCTGGTGGCTGTTCCTCAAGACTTGCACCGGCCCAGCTTCCAATCGGCGCCCTTCTTACCTGAAGTCTTTGCGCGAAACCCTGCGGTAATCCTGCCGACCGAATGTGCGCTCGGCCGGTGAGTGACCGCGAGGGCTATGGCCGCTCCCGATTTGGGCAGCGGGAATCTCGATGAAAAGATTGGGCCGCGCCGCGCGGTTGTGGAGAGCCTTGGCTGGGGCGATACCTCCAGTGAGACCCAGCCATCCACGCCGCCGGTTCGGCCGTGTATAGGCCGGAAAAGATCGGCTGCCTCAGATCTTCGAGCGCCAACTCGAAGAACAGCACCTCGCCTGACTTGCCTTCCTCCAACTTCCGGCGAATAACATCGTCATCTCCGGCAGAGAAGAGCCAAGAATCTCAACCACTTTCCCTGAAGCGACGCAGTTGGCCATCGGTCCATCGGCTGGCGCAAAGGCCGGCAGTCCGGCGCCCCATTTCATCAAGTAGCTGTCTGGCGATGACTCTCAGGAACTCATCTGTCTACGCGTAACTTTTGCAATTATGCTTCAGAACATCGACCAAATGCTGACAATTTCATGATGTACATGTTACAATCCTGCGCGAAACAAGTTCGTACAACAAAACGATGGACACTCGTTGAATCTGCCACTAAGATATGGCCAATTGAATCGGAGCAGAAATGCTGCTCCAGAAACCAGAATGGGTAAAAAGGAGAGTGCTTCAATGTGCAAACGTTTTCGCGCAATCGCAATCGCGGTCGGCGTGCTCGCCCTCTGCGCAGTCACTTCCATGCCGGCAATGGCCTACTCATGGAGTTCGTGTAGTCAATACGCAACCTACAGTGAAAACGGTTATAACCTGTACACCGACGAATGGGGCGCGTCATCCGGCCAGTGCGTCTATGCCAACAGCTCCACCAATTGGTGGTCAGTAGCGGATTACCCCAACGGCAGCAGTGTCCAGGCGTATCCCGACACGGAAATCGGCTTGGGCAACGTAAATCTCAGTTCCCTCAGTTCCGTAACCTCGTCGTTCAACTTTTCGGTGCCAAGCGGCGCATCTTTCGACGCAGCCTACGATCTCTGGACGAATGGTAACGTGGACGAAGTGATGGTCTGGGAGGATTGGAACAACAACGGCCCTATCGCCAGCTCGTACAATTGCAACCAACTTGGTGTCAGTGGCTGCCCCTTCGCCACCAACGTCTCCATCGATGGCGTTACTTACGATGTCTTTCAGGGCAACACTGGCCACAACGTCGTTTCCTTCCTGCGCACCTCGAAGACGACGAGCGGCAGTGTGAATCTTCTGGATTTAATGAATTGGCTTGCGAACGAGGGCAAGCTCGAAAGCAAGACGTTCTCCACGGCAGATTTCGGCTTTGAAATCACGAAAACCAACGGTTCTCAAACCTTCACGGTGAATTCCTACAGCCTCAGCACGAGCAAAGGCGGCGGCTGCACGCCCACCCCAATCACCCCGTATATCTCCGTGAACGGCGGCTCATCCTGGGCTGAGGAAACCAGCGCCACCGTGAGCTCCACAAGCACGGACGTGGACCTTGGCCCGCAGCCCATATCCGGCGGATCATGGAGCTGGTCCGGCCCCAACGGATATGAATCCACCTCGCGTCAGATCGACGACATTCCGCTGAAGACGGGCTCCAACGTGTATACGGCGACCTACACCAACTCCTCCGGCTGCAAGAGCACGCAGGCCTTTACCATCACGGTGAACTAACCCCCGTAACGGGGAGCTTCACGCTTCGCACCCGGCATCGGCGCCGTTGATTGCACAAGCGATCACGGCGCCGGGGGAAGGATTCGCGGGGCTCACCCGAGCCGCCCCAACTCACCCCGGCAGCCGCAGCCTCGCGATACAGCCCGTCGCGCCTTCCCGGTTCTCCAGCGCTAACTCGCCGCCGTGAGCTTCGGCGATTTGCCGGCTCAGCACCAGGCCGATCCCGGATCCGCCGGGCTTGGTGGTGAAGAAAGGCACGAACAGGTTGGCTGTGCCGGACAGGCCGGGGCCATCGTCTTCCACCCAAATCTCCACCATGGCCCCGTCTTTCCTCCAGCCGGCGCGGACGCCGCCGCCGGTCGAGAGCGCGGCATCGGCGGCATTGCGCAGCAGGTTGATCAGCACCTGTTCCAACTGGTCCGGATCGCCCTGAATACTGATCGCAGGGCCTCCCTTCACATCCACCGCGACACGGGTTTCCAGGCTGACCGCCCGCCGCACGCAATCGCCGGCATCGAGCGGTTGCAATTGCGGGCGCGGCAGCTTGGCCAGCCGCGCGTAGGCGCTGATGAATCGCGTCAGGCTGTCGGAACGCGAGTGGATGACTCCCAGCCCCCGTGTCACATCTTCCTTCCAGTCCGACGGGAGAGGATCGCGCGCCAGAATGCTCTCGAGACTGCCGGCGATCGATTTAACCGGCGTCAGCGAGTTATTCAACTCGTGGCCGAGCACGCGCACCAGCCGCTGCCAAGCCTGCAATTCCTGTTCGCGCAGCGCCTCGGTGAGGTCGGCGATCACTACCAGCTCAAGCGGCAGCCCTCGTTCGCGGATGCGCGTGCGGCGCATGCCCCAGCGCCCGGCGCGGCCGGGGAACGCGGCCTGCAACATGGCCTGCGGCGGTCCATCGAGGCATCGATCGAGATGCAGCTCCGCCGCCGTCTGGCCCAGCAGCCGCTCGGTGGGCGCGTCCAGCAGGCGCTCGCCGGCGCGGTTCACCAGGCGCAGCCGGGCGTGTTCGTCGAACGCGAAAACAGCGACATCGATTTCCCGCATCACCGTGCGCAGCAGCGTGGTAGCCTCCATCGCCCCCAGCCGCTGCTCGCGCAAGGTGACGCCGAGCGTGTTGATCTCCCGCATCACCTCGCCCAGCGCGTCGTCCTGCCGTGGCGCGCGGCCGCGTATGGAAAAATCGCCCTCGCGCAACGCGCCCAGCAGGTTGGCCAGCGTCTGCATGGGGAATACCACGCGCTCGCGCAGGGCCGCCGCGAAGCCCAGCCAGGCGCCTACGATCACCACCGTCAGCGTCCACTCGGTGCGCGCCTGGTAGCCGTGCGTCCATAGCAACGCCAGCGCGCAGACCGACGCCGGCAAGGCCGCCATCACGGCCAGCATCATAATGCGGTTTTCGTAACCGAGCCGGGAGACTTTGTCGGTGCGCGGCATGGTCAGTTGGGGCGCGGCCGGGTTTCAGAGCCCGTACCGCTGCAGCCTCCGGTACAGCGCGCTGCGGCTCAGGCCGAGTGCATTTGCGGCGTGGCTCACATTGCCGTTGAAGCGCGCCAGCGCCTTCTTGATGAGCAGCGCTTCCACATCTTCCAGGCTCATCTCCTCCAGGCGCAACGAAGCCTCGCGGCCGCCGCGCAGTCCCAGGTCGGCGGCGCGAATGGTCTCGCCTTCCGCCATCAGCACCGCGCGCTCCACCGCGTGATCCAGCTCGCGCACGTTGCCCGGCCAGGTGTGGGACAACAGGGCTTTCATCGCCCCTTCGTCGAAGAGGCTGATGGCTTTGCCATAATGCCCGGTGTGCTGCCGCAGAAAGTGGGCCGCCAGCGGCGGGATATCCTCGCGCCGGTCGCGCAAGGGCGGCAGCCGCAGCTCGATGGTGTTGAGCCGGAATAACAGGTCCTGGCGGAAGCGGCCTTCCTCCACGGCCGCATGCAGATCGGCGTTGGTGGCGGAGAAGACCCGCACGTCGACGCGCCGGCTCTTCGACGATCCCACCCGCTCAAACTCGCCGGTTTCGAGCGTGCGCAGCAGCTTGCCTTGCAGCGCCTGCGAGATGTTGGCGATCTCATCCAGAAACAGCGTGCCGCCGTCCGCCATTTCGAAACGGCCCACGCGGTCGCTCTTGGCGTCCGTGAACGCGCCCTTGACATGGCCGAACAGCTCGCTTTCAAAGATGCCCTCCGCCAGGCCGCCGGTATTGACCGTCAACAGCGGACGCGTCGAGCGCAGCGAACTCGAATGCAGGGTCTGCGCCACTAAACCTTTGCCGGTGCCGTTCTCTCCCGTGATGAGCACGTTGGCGTCGGATGGCCCCACCCGCGAAATCATGTCCAGCACCGGGCGCATGGCGGCCGATTGCGCGATCAATTGTGGAAAGCGCTCCGCGCGCAGAGCGCGGTTTTCCGCTTCCAGCCGCTGCCCTTTGCGCAGCGCGCGACCGAGCTCGATCTGCGTCTTGAGAATGGCGGAGAGGCGCGCGTTGTCCCACGGCTTTTGGATGAAATCGCGCGCCCCGCGGCGCATGGCTTCCACCGCCAGCTCCACCGATCCCCAGGCCGTCATCACGATCACCGGAAGCGCTGCATCCAGATCCAGAATGCGCTCCAACAGCTCCAGCCCCTCCTGGCCGGAGGTGGTATCGCGCGTATAATTCAGGTCCATCAGGACGGCGTCGAAGTCACGCGCTTCAATCGCATGGAGCGCGGCGGCAGGAGCGGTGACGGCTTCCGCCACGTAGCCTTCGGCTTTGATCAACAGGCGGAGCGCTTCCAGCACGTCCGCCTGATCGTCGGCAATCAGGATCGATGGCCTGCGGTCTTCGTCGGATTTCATTCCATTCTATTGATAGCGCAAAGCTACCGCTTCCGGTGAAAAGCACGCCAGTGCCCAGTCGGGGAAGCCGCGATTACGGGCGCCGCGCGCATTCCGCCAAGCCCCACGGTGTCCGTTTTCGGGACGACCCGGACAGGTAGACGGGCCTTCTTGGGGGCTGAGTCAATGGAGGTGCGGGTTCCGAGCGGTGCGTGATCCAGGCGGAATTCAAGAATCGCATGCGGCAAGCCGACTTATCGGGAGTAATCCGGCAGTGACCCGCCTATACGACCCAATCACGTTTCGGGTCTTTCACGTATAAACGTTTTAGAGTGCCGCAAGAGGTGCACAGGTCAGCAAAAAGGGTCTCCCTTCTGTCCCTTTCGGGAGACCATCCGAAAAAGCGCTTCTTTTTCTCTTTGCAGAGGAGGCCCGGATGTACGTCGCCACCACCACCAGAAGCAGAAACAGTGAGACCGCTGATGAGTTGTGAACCGCCGCAGTGTTCGCATGTATTGTTGGGCATGGACCACTATAGCCCATGAGAGGGTAATTCATGATCTCCCGTACCGTCCTAAAAAGGGTAAGTTTCGCAACGTCAACGACGACCCCTAAAAACAGGGGTTCCGGCGTTGCAAAAGTCAGTCGCAAAATGGGTGGCTAAAACGGCTTTCGGAGGCCGGTTTATTGATCGTCGGAAGCATGGCGGAACTCTATTGCAAAAGTCAATCAATTCACTTGGCTGCGTTGTCGGCTATGGTGAGATTGGCCGGCCAAAGGGCCATCGTGAGACAGCATTCCGCGAACTGGCCGTCGAACACAGCCGGCTTCCCGCGACCGAAAGTGCAAGATCGGCTGGCGCAAGCCGACTTATCAGGAGTAATCTGGGGCCAATCACAATTGTGACAGCCAGAAGCCCATTCTGCCGGCGATCCGGAAGAGGCTATCCTCAAGCTGTCGCGCATGAGGCGGGCCTGTGGGTCGCCCTACCTACTTCGCATCCCGCCAATTGTCGCCCACCCCGATATCGACCACGAGCGGCACCGCCAGTTCGCGGACGCCCTCCATCTCATGCTTGGCCATCTTCGAAACCGCCTCCACCTCGTCGGGCGGGCATTCGAAGACCAGCTCGTCGTGGACTTGCAGCAGCATGGCGGACTGATAGCCGCCGGCTTCGAGCGCGACCTGGACGCGGACCATGGCCAGCTTGATCAGGTCCGCCGCACTGCCCTGCAGCGGCGAATTGACCGCCGTCCGTTCGGCGAAGCCGCGGGCATTCGGGTTTCGGCTGTTCATATCGGGGATGGGACGCTCGCGGCCGAATAGGGTGCGCGTGACGCCGGATTGGCGCACCGCCGCGATGGTTTCGTCGAGGAACCGTCGCACGCCGGCATATCGCTCGAAGTAACCGCGAATGTAGCGCTCGGCCTCGCCGCGCGAGATGCCCAACTGGCCGGCGAGGCCAAACGCACTGATGCCATATACGATGCCGAAGTTGACGGCTTTAGCGTCGCGCCGCGCCTCGGGCGTGACCATCAGCGGCGGCACGCCCATCACCTCGGCCGCGGTGCGTGTGTGGATGTCCTCGCCCTCGCGGAAGGCCTGCACCAGCAGCGGATCGCGGGAGAAATGCGCGAGCAGGCGCAGCTCGATTTGCGAATAATCCGCCGTCACCAGTTTCCAGCCCGGACGCGGCACAAACGCCGCCCGGATTTCACGGCCCAATTCGGTGCGCACCGGAATGTTTTGCAAGTTTGGATTCGACGACGAGAGCCGCCCGGTCGCCGCGCCTGCCTGGTTGAAGCTGGTGTGCAAGCGGCCCGTGCGCGGGTCCACCAGCAGCGGGAGCGCATCCACGTATGTCCCTTTGAGCTTGGTGAGCTGGCGGTATTCGAGCACCAGGCGCACGATTTCGTGATCGGAGGCGAGCGTCTCCAGCACGTCGGCAGCCGTCGAGATAGCCTTGCCTTTGCCGTATTTCGCCGGCGCGGGCAGATTCAAATCCACGAACAACACCTGGCCCAACTGTTGCGGTGAGCTGATGTTGAACGGCTTGCCCGCGAGCGCGTGAATCCGCCCGGTGAGCCGCCCAATCTCGCCCTCCATCATGGTCGAAAGGCGCTGCAATTCGGTCCGGTCGATCAAGATCCCAGAGCGTTCCATGCGCGCCAGCACGCGCGCCAGCGGCAGTTCGATGGTCGAGTACAGATCCCGCAAGCCGCGCGCGTCGATGGCAGGCGCCAGTTGGCGGTAGAGTTCGAGAATGATGTCGGCATGCTGTTCGGGCGCGGCGCCGAGCTTGAGATCGAGCCGCCGGCGCGCCAGTTCTTCGAGTGAGCACCCGGCCGGATCGGCGTCCAAAAGGAACGCGTACAGCATCGCGTCGTGATCGAACCCGGCCCCCGCGATGCCCATCTTCTCCAGCGCCACGAGCGCCGATTTCACGTCGCAGGCGATCTTGGGCGCGTCTGCGTCCTCCAGCCACGGCTTGAGCGCTTCGATCAGGTCGCCCGATGCCGCGCGCGCTTCGCCCGGTTTCCAGGCGAGACCGATCGCGTCCAGCGCCAGTTCACCTTCGCCCGACCTGGCGATGGCCACCGCGACGGCCGCCCCGCGCGGCACTTCAGCCAGCCATGCGCGCTGTTCGCCCGCTTCTGCGAACGGGGCGTAGTCGTGCGGCCGCGTGTCTTCCGCCGGTCCCAACTCCTTGAGCAGGCTGTGAAACTCCATCGTCTGGTAAACGGCTTTCAGCAGCGCCGGATCGGGGGCGTGCGTGGCGGCCGATTCGAGCGAAAACTCGATCGGCACATCGGTCTCAATCGTCGCCAGCCGCTTGCTCATCCGGATGCGGTCCACGTTGTTCTGCAAGCTCTCGCGGTACGCTTTCCGCTGCACCTCGCCAGCGCGAGCGATGGCCGCCTCCACCGAGCCGAATTGCGAAATCAGATCGCGCGCGCCTTTGTCGCCGATTCCCGGCGCACCGGGTATGTTATCGACCGCGTCTCCCTTGAGCGCCAGCAGATCGGCCACCTGCGCCGGCTCCACGCCCAGGAATTCCTTCACTTTGGCCGGGTCGTACCATTCATCGTCCTTGGCCGGGTTGAGCATCGAGACGCGGTCGGTGACCAGTTGCATCATGTCCTTGTCGCTGGATACGATCACCACTTCCACGCCCGCCGCTTCGGTACGCCGCGCCAGTGCGCCGATCACGTCGTCGGCCTCATAACCCGGATATTCGAGCACCGGGATGCGCATGGCTTCGAGCAGCCGGCGCACGTGCGGGATTTGTTCCAGCAGGTCGGGCGGCGTTTCCGCGCGATTGGCCTTGTACTCGGCAAACTCTTCCAGACGATGGGTCGGTTCGCCGCTTTCGAACACGGCGGCGATGTGCGTCGGCTGGCACTCACGCACCAGCTTGCGCACCATATTGTTGAAAATGTAGACCACCTCCGTGGAAAGCCCGTTGGACGTGCGCATGGGAGGAGCCCCACTGCGCGCGCGGGCGTGATAGGCGCGAAAGATGAAGCCGAACGCGTCGATAAGGAAAAGCCGCTGGCCTGGCACTTGGCCCATCATACTATCGGCGCACCAGTTTTTTCGCATCGCCGGCCGGCGCTGCCGGCGCGACTGGAGCGTTTGCACTACAAGCGGCCAGCAAAGTGTCGCGAATTTGACACGGTGTAACTTTATCTTGGCTTTTGGAATCAATCATATGTGGTTCGGGTTTCGGCGTGCATCTTAAAAAGGACTATGCGCGAGAGGAAATTCCTTGCGGTTTGAAACGACCATTCGCCGCCCGGTGGAAGCACGGGGAGTGGGGCTGCACAGCGGTGTCGCCGTGTGCATCCGGGTGGTGCCCGCGCCTGCCGGCACAGGGGTCGTTTTCCTGCGCACGGATCTGGAGAATTTCGCGATCCCCGCTAGCTGGCGGCACGTCGCGCGCGTCAGCTATGCCACCAGCCTGATGCGCCAGGGCGTTCTCATTTCCACCACCGAGCACCTGCTGAGCGTGTTCTACGCGATGGGGATCGACAACGCCTATGTCGAGATCGACAACCTGGAGGTGCCGATCCTGGATGGCAGCGGGCTGCCGTTCGTCCGTTTGATCGAGGAGGCGGGAATCCAGCATTATCGCCGCCGGCGCAAGTACCTGCGGATCCGCCGGCCGATTTCGGTGGAAGATAAGGGAAAGCGAATCAGCATCCTGCCCGCCGACAGCTTTCGCCTGACATGCGACACCAGCTATCCCGAGCCGGTGGGCCGGCAATCGCTGGAGATGGAAGTGACCCCGGTGAGCTTCGCGTCCGAGCTGGCGTTCGCGCGCACCTTCGGCTGGGAAAAGGACCTGGCGCAAATGCGCGACATGGGCCTGATTCGCGGGGCATCGCTCGATAACGCGGTGTGCTTCTCGAACGGCGGCGTGGTGAACCAGGACGGGCTGCGCGCCGTGGACGAATGCTGCCGCCACAAGGCGCTGGATCTGATTGGCGACCTGGCGCTGCTGGGCAGGCCGCTGTTGGGCCACGTGATCGCCGAGCGCGCCGGCCACGCGATGCACGCCGCGCTGGTGGCGCGCATCATGTCTGACCCTACCGTTTACGAGATTCTCACCTTCGACCAGTTGGCCTCCCGCGTGGCGCAAGCACTGGTCCGCTAAACACATTGTCTCGCCTTTAACGCAGTTCCCCGCCCTGCGATGCACCGTGTCCTTCCGTTGCGTGCCGAAGTGCGCCCGCATATAATCTCATCAGGAGGCGCATGTCCCCACTTGCGGCCGTCATCGTTCGCTGGCTGGCGCGTCTCTCGGCGCTATTCTTCGCGTGCGTTTTCCTGCTGACCATGGTCCGCGAATTCCTGGCGCCCCAGGCCGGCACTCCCTCGAGCATTGTCGAATGGGCCGGCCTTTTCTTGCTGTTTATCGCTGTCGGCGGCATGATTTTGGCGTGGAAGTGGGGTATCACCGGCGCCCTCATTTCGCTGGCTGCGCTGGCGTTGCACATCTCGCTGATTCGCAACCGAACTTACGTGGTCATCTGGCTCGCCGCCATACCCGCAGTGCTGTACCTGGCCGATTGGTTGCTGCGGCGGCCCCGGACCCCTTCGCGAACCACCACGCCTTGACGCCGGCCGCCGCAGGGAAACCGCTTGTCGATTCCCCTCGCCAAGCCGCACTCAGCCGCTTTCAGCCGCTTTCCATTCTCTTGACAGAACGGGAGCCGGAGCGTAACATTCTTAAGAGTCGTTGCGGTCTGTCGGCAACGGCACTTGGGTAACGGTGGTTTGTGGGGGACCCCGTATGACATTCCAGATCGGCGACAAAGTCGTCTATCCCAATCAGGGTGTTGGGATTATTGAGAACATCAGCACTCGCTCGTTCGGATCCGCCTTCGAAAAGTACTACCTGCTCCGGCTTGGTTACAACAGTATTACGGTGCTGGTGCCGTTTTCCAACGCCGCCAACATCGGCCTGCGGCGGGTGAACAAGGATCGGGAGATCTCGCGCGTGCTCTCTTACCTTTCCTACGGAGACTGCTCGATCCATCCGGATTGGAAGGTTCGTTGCAAAGAGAACACGGAGAAGATGCAAAGCGGCAGCCTGCTGCAGGCGGCGCAGGTGTTCAAAGAGCTGCTGCTGCTGCAGGCCGAGAAGCAGCTCTCGTTCCGCGAGAAGAAAATGATGGAGCGCGCGCGGCACATGCTGGTTTCGGAGATCTCGCTGGCGCGCGGCGTTCCAGGAGTGCATGCCGTCAATCTCCTCGAGCGGGCGGTTGCCAAGGCTGGGCTCACTCTGCCGCCGCTGACCTGAGGCTGGCGCATTGCGCCACGCCATTCGCTTCCCAGCGAGCCAACGGTGCGGATACCGCCGTGCCGCGGATGCCGCCGGCGTCCCCGCCAACCGATAGTGCGATCCTGAAGAAGATCTATGCGCAGCTCCCTTCCATCGGGCGTGATCCAAGGTCCACCGCCGCCGCCGGCGGACTGGGGCGGAGGCGGAGGCGGCAGCGGTCCGGAGGGGCGCGGCGCGGACCGGCGCGCGTCCTTCATCGGCCTGTTCGTCCTGCTGGCCGCCACCGGCATGGTGTTCGCGGCCCTGACCATGGCATTTTGGATGCGCCACGGCACATCCGACGACTGGATCGCATGCACAAGCCGCCGCTGCTGTGGGTGAACACGGCGGTGCTGCTGGCGTCGAGCGTGGTTCTCGACCGCGCGCGGGTGGCTCTCAAACGGGGCCAGCGCGACGGTTTCAACTTCTGGTGGACCGCCGCGACCGGGCTGGGTGTCGCTTTCCTGATTGGGCAGGTCATTGTGTGGCACCAGCTATCCAATGCCGGCGTGTTCATTGCCAGCAGCCCCACCAGCTCGTTCTTTTACCTGCTGACGGCGGCCCACGCGGCGCATGTGGTGGGCGGCGTGGGGGCGCTGGTCTACGTGGACGTCCAGGCGCTACGCCTGCGGCTGGGTCCGGCCAAACGGACTACTATCGACGTGACCGCCGTGTTCTGGCATTTCCTAGATGGCGTCTGGCTGTATTTGATGGTGCTGCTGTACGTGTGGGGCTGAACACGGAGAGCGCACCCTTCGCGCCAACCTGACGCCTGCGCTGAGCCCAGGCGCAAAAGCTTCACTCGAGCGACGATCCGTCCCACGCGTGCCCAGGGTCCGGGTAAAACGTTACGCTCGTGCCGCAGGCCACCAGCCATCCGCCCGGCACCTTGGCCCGCGCCAGAGCATAGCCGCCCGCGTCCAGCCGCTCAAACTTCAGCCTGGCCTCCTGAGCGCCTGGCGTGGCGGGTGGTTTCGGTTCCACAGTTGCTGGAGCCGCTGCCGGCGCGGCGGCCGGCGCAGCTTGGCGGCCGCATCCGGCCCGATGGCATCCAGGAACACTTCGCGGCGCACCGAATACGGCTCGCCCAGGAAGAGAAACTTCTCACGGTCGTGATCGCCGCCTATGGATTCCACCAGCGCCCCGAAAGGTATGTTCACTTCCGGCCCGGCAAGGGGCGCCAGAGTCCGCGGGTGGAGCTTGGTGGCATCGATTCTCTTGCTCAACGATATTTTGGCCAACTTACCTCCTCGGTCGCGCTCCGTGCTCACTTCGCATCTTTCGCGCAACGAAATCCTACACTCCCATCCTTCCAATGCTCGGGGACGGCGGTCGAATCCCAGATCGCACCGTCTACCAGCGTGCACCCAGGCGGACTGGCCCCGGATCATGTACCAGGCTTCGCCGGGCTTCGTGACTTCATCGCCTTGAGCAGATCCTTATCGGTGGGAGCCGTTCGCGGCGTGTCCACCAGCTCAAAGGCGTTGCCGACCATGTTCAAGGCCCCGTAAGGGCTGACGCCCAATGGAAAGCTGTCGACTGGCTTCAGTTCGCGGGTCGCGTCACCGGTCTTCGTGTTGGCTCGCGAGGCGTCCTTTTCGTTGCCCCACGGAAAGATGCGGCCGTCGGTACCCCGCGCGGCCTTTTCCCACTCCAGGGCGGTCGGCAGCCGCTTGCCCGCCCACCTGGCGAATTCGCGCGCGTCGCGGATGGTCACGTTCACAACCGGATAGCTCGGCTGCTTGTCGGGAAAATCCTCGGGTAGCGCCTTGTTCGTCGCCTTGCAGAAGCGCGCATAAGCGGCATTGCTTACTTCGGTCTTGTCTATGTAGAAGGCGGGAAGGGACGCAACTTGCTTGAACTGTCCAAACCGGAACTCCCCGGCCGGCACCAACACCATGTCGCCGGTGGGAGTGGAGATGGTCTTGGCCAGTTCCACCACCTTGGGCGCAGCCGCGGGCTTGAAAGCGAGATATCCGCCGATCATCCCTATGACCAGTAGCGCGGCCAAACCGGCCAGGAGCACGGGTGTGCGGGTTCTTCGCGGCGCGGGGGATGCCGGTTGGCTCGCCGCTGCCTGCGTCTCTCCCGACAGCTCGGCGATCATGCGCTCCAGGTCGGCGATGATGGGCGGCGAAGCCCTGCGGCCGTTCCGCGGGGAGCTTGGCGTTGCAGGCCGCCACCAGTTGAATCACCGGCTGGGGCACACCCGCGCTCTGCAACGGCGCCACGTCCAGGGGGACATTCAGAATGCTGTAGAAGATCCGCTCCACCGAATCCGCCACGAAGACTTTCTGCCCCGTCAGCAGTTCAAACAACAGAACCCCGAAGGCATAGACGTCCACCAGGCCGGTGAGTTGTTCTCCACGCACCTGTTCGGGCGCCATGTAGTAGGGCGTTCCGAGCACATAGCCCGGCTGGGTGCGCGAAAGGTCTTCGCTCTTGGCAATTCCGAAATCCATCAGCTTGACCACGCCGGCTGTGTTGATGTGAACGTTCTCCGGCTTGATGTCGCGATGGATGATTCTGTTCTTGTGGATGAAATCGAGGGCGCGGGCGATTTGCAGCGCGATTTGCAGTTTGCTGCGCAGGTCGCCGGTGTGGCCGTTCTTGATGGCGTGGCGCAGGTCTTCACCCTGCAGGAACTCCATCACCATGAACAGGCCCTTCTCGGGGTCGGTACCGAAATCGTAAATGCTGATGACGTTTTCGTGGGTTACCCTGGCGGCGGTTTGCGCTTCGGCCAGGAAGCGGTCACGGGCTTCCGCGTCCTGCGATGCCGGCTCGACCAAAATCTTCACCGCCACCGTGCGGCCGATGACGGTATCGAAGGCCTTGTAAACGTGGGACATCCCACCACCTAGGAATTCTTGCAGCTCGTACTTGCCGAGGCGGGCGGGCAGTTGCATCAAAGTGAGAGAAGTCTTCCGCAGCTCCGATCAGTCGGGGCTTCCAGGTACCTGCAATTTTCGATACTATACCATAACAGCTTTCGGCCGCGGATGAGGCAACCTGCAAGAGGCCAATCGGAGCCGCGATCAGAGGGAACGGTCGGAACGTGCGCCGTCGATGAGGAGACGATGGGATGGCGGTGTTCGAGTGTTAGACATGACCGCTCCCTCTGGTCGCGGCTCCGATTGGGACCTGATTCCGCCTTTCGCTTTTGAGTTGTGGACCCGGCGGATGAGACCGGCTGGAAGATGACGAAAGGCCTGACGGAGGAGAAGACGGATGCCAAGATTACTGGCCCTGATGACGGCGCTCGGGGCAACTGCCTGCATGGCGCAACAGCCACCGCCGACGGAGGGAGCGCGGGATCTGTTTTTCGCCGGAGCCGCGCCGAAGGACGCATTGCCGCCGGTCCACCGGCCCGCGGCGCCGGCCAAAGCCGCTTCGGCAACCGTAACCGTCGCCTCTCAGCCGGGGCCCGGCTCGGCGGCGTTCGGCGCGCTGCACCTGGGGCTTCGGTATAAACTGCTTCTGGTGAGCGCGCGTGGCGACCGCGGCCAGCCGGTGGATCCGGAGCGCAACTTCCACAAAGGCGATTGCGTGGCCGTCGAGCTGGAGGCGAACCGGTCCGGGTATCTGTATGTGTTGTCGAAACAGTCGAGCGGCGACTGGGTTCCGCTCTTTCCTACGCCGGAACTCTCGGATCAGAGCAACCGGATCGACCCGGGGCAAATCATCCGTACGCCGAGGCACGGCTGCTTTGAAATCGAAGATCCGCCCGGGACGGAGACCTTGTTCGTGGTGCTGTCGAGGGATCCTCGCGACATCTACGAATTGTCGGAGGGCATGAAAGGTCCGGGAGATCGGCCACAACCATCGTCGGGCCCGACGCAAATCGCCGCCGCCGGACGGATCAACTCCGCCGTGGACCGGATCTCCCAGGAGTACGGCACACGGGACTTGCCGTTCAAGCAGGTTGCCAAGCCGGCGCCCCAATCGGCTCCGGTGCGGAAGGCAGCCGCCAAACCGGCGGACAAGGCGGAAGTGGAGAACGCGGTGTACGTGGTGAACGGTTCCAGCAAACCTTCATCCACCTTGGTAACTAAAGTGGAGATTCTCCACCGCTAGGTTGAGAAGGCCGCTATTTATGGCCGCCTTTGGGGACCGGCGGGGAAGCGACCGGCGCCGCCGGCCAGCCCGAGATCTTCGATGGGTCGGTAGTCACCGTCAATCCGAACGGGCTCTTGACGAAGGAATCGACGGTTCCCTCGAATTCGAGAACGGCTCCGGCATCGGCATCGTTCGGTAACTCGGTCGCCAGCTTGAGCACAATCTCCGCCTGAGCCGGGTCGATCACGCCAATCGTCAGCTCGTTCGGCTTGCCGGGTGGGTCAGCCTTGATGAGCGTCCCCTTCAATTTGGGAAGCGGGTTATTGTGCAGGGTCTCCGCAAAATACTTGTCACCATCGGGAGCTTCCAGCTTTTGCCGCAAGCGGACCCACGCCGCCAATTGCGGGTTGGTGCGGCTGAGCTCTTCGTCCTGCTTGCGCAGGGCTGCGGCCGCCACCGACTCGACGTCAAACCCCGCTGGCGGAAAGGGCGCTGCCGCGGCGGCGCTGCGCAGTTGATCCAACCCGCCGGTGTCGCCGTGGTAAGCAGTGTAAAGGCGCTCCAGAACCTCGCCAGACTGGCGCCGCAGCCCATCGGGCAGGGCGCCCGAATCCTGGTAAGCCGAAGCGCGCGCAAGCTGCCACAACGCCGGCACCCGCTTGTCCGGTTGCTGCTCGGTCGCCAGTACCGTGCCCAACCACGCCGAGATCTCGGCGGCAGCGGGATCCAGTTGCAGGCACTTCTCAAATTCCGCCTCGGCCTGCGTGTATTCGTTCCGCTGCCAATGAATCCAGCCGAGGGTGCGGTGGGCCATCAGTTCGACGCCGGCGGCCGGCTTCGGGTCGGCCAGCAATTGACGGCTGGCTTTCTCGCCGAGGGCCAATTGCTCGGGTGAGGCTGCCTTCTCTTCCGGCAGCAGCAGGGTGAACCAATACGCGCCAACCGCACTGTCCGGCTGGGCGGCGAGCATCTCGCCGGCGACGCTCAGCGTTTGGGGGCTGTCGCCAAGTGCTTGATAGACGGAGAGGTACAACTCCCGGCGGACCTGCCCGAATTCGCTCTTGGGGTACGCGGCCTTCCACTGGTCGAGCAACGCCAGCCTCGCTTGCGGCGAGGTTTCGGCGCGGATAGCCAGCACCAGGTCGTACTCCTTGCGGTCGGTCCAGTTTGCCGCGGTGGCGCAAATCGCCAATAGCAGCGTGAGGGCGAGGTATTTCATGGCCGCTTCACCTTGTACGTTTGCGTCGAGAGTGGCGCCACTTCCAGGTCCTGCCGATTGACTACTTTCCCTTCGTCTACGGTGCGGATTTCATATTTCCCGGCGGGAAGTTTGAGCTTGGTGGGAAGCACGACCTGTTTGCCGGCAAACAACACCGGGGTTTCGCCGGCGGGTCCATCGAACTGCACGTAGCCGAACTCCTCCGCGGCGTCGGAGCGGAGCCGCAGGTTCCGGGTATCTCCCGTGGGAACCACTTCCACGTGAAAGATGGCGTTGCTCACGGCTGCGACTTGCGCGTCGTCTGCGTGATCCGGCGGCGCCTCGGCAGGAGCCTGCAGCGTGTTCTCGGCGACGGCCGGCGCCTGTGCTGGGGCAGCGGCCACCGCAAGCAGCGCCGGCATGGGAACCTCCATCTTCAGCTCCTTCGTCCACCGCGTGATATCAACCTGGGTGGCTTGCAGGTGCCGCTTCCCGGCATCCCAATCGGGAACTCCAAAGTGCGTGCCGCTGAAAACTTCCTCGATGGGAGGTGGCTGGGGCACGCCGGACTGAACTTCATTGGCAGCCTCGGGAGAAACTGCGGCGAGTTGTTTCAGCATCTGGTCAGCGGTCTGCAGGGCCTCGGAGGTTCCGCGAAGGCGCATGCTCTTGAGCAGTACGATGGCTTCCGGCAGGTGGTCCTGCAGCAGGTAGGTGTTGACGCCCTGCAAAGCGGCATCCATGGCGAACGGATCCAGCTTCAAGGCTTGTTCGTAAGAACTGGCCGCGGCCGCGTAGTCGCCGGCTTCGAAGCGCGCCAGAGCGTCCTTGCGGGCCGTCAGGTAGGGCAGTTTATTCCTGGCCAGCGTTTCGAGGGCTCCGCCGGGTTTCCTTTGCAGAACCTGGTTGACCAGATCGATGGCCTCAGACCACTCTTCGCGCTGTTCGCGGACCCGCGCGTCCGCCATCCATTTCTCAGCCAGGGTGGAATCGCTATCGGAGTCGCCGGTCGGGGGCAGGTGGAAGTAGAACCTGCTGGTGAGGCTGGACGTGGTCCAGGGTGTCTGACGGCCTTCGGTTGCCTCGGAGACCCGCTTCTTGACGCGCGTAAACACCTCGTTGAGCTCCACGGTGAGCGCGGATTGCGAGATGTAGTCGGCCAGCGCCTCGGTGAACCAACTGTCGCGGCCGTTCGGATTGTCCGCGGCGGTCTGACCGGGACCCGTGGAGAAGGCGATAAACGACTCGCCCGGAGCGTCCTGCGGATTCGCCAGGCCGGCCTCGAGCGAGTACTTGGCAGCCACCGGATTGCTCCGGCAGGCGTCCAGAATCAGGATGTTCCGCTTGGCCCGCTTGCGTTTCAGCTCATCGAAGATCCGCGCCACCGACATGCAGGCGAATTTGGCAGCCGATATGGTCGCCACCGAGGGGAAATCCACGGGCACCAGAAAGTTCTCGTTTTCGATCTGCACGCCGTGACCGGCAAAGAAGAACAGGGCGGTGTCATCGGGACCGAGCTTGTCCAGGAATTCGCCGATGGCCCGATCCATGTCCGCTTTCCTGGCGTTCTCCAGCGTGACGGTCTGAAAGCCCGCGCTGCGGAGCGCCTTGTCCATGGCGCGCGCGTCGTTCACGGCGTTCTTCAGCGGGCTGATGGGATACGCGTCATTGCCGATGATCAACGCCAGGCGCTTGCCGTTTTCCTGAGCCTGGAGCGCCGGAGCGAGGGTCGCCAGAGCCAGCAGACAGCAATTCAGCCAAACGGACTTCGACCACCCGGTCGATCGAACGATTCGCATCATTTCACCAGTGTGGAGGGCGAGCTCGCCAGGAACGTCACCTTACGGTTGCGGTTGTCCAGGGTCGGGTCGGTGGCCGCCTCCGCGGATACCAGCCGATCAGCCATGTAGTTGTATTTGATGTGCGAGGGCTTGCCCTGACCCTGAATTTCTTCCGCTACGAGCCGCCCGTCCTCATATTGCAGCGTGCGTTCGTAGTTCTTGGTCTTTCCCAGATAGCCGCGGATGGCGGTCAATTGCATCGCGCTCCATTCGAATTCGAGTACCTGCTCGGCGGGTGAACCCGTGGGGCCGCTCAGTTCCTGTGCGCGGACGACTCGCCCCTTATCGTCGTAGGCGATCCGGAAGTAGTGGAGCTTCTCCCATACGAAAGGGTTGAAGAACGGGTTGCCCGCGATTGCCAGCGCCAGGTTCTTTCCGGTGATGCGCTGGACCGCGATGGGATCCACAAACGGGCTGTTGAGCAGCAGTGTGGTGGAGCGTTTGTACGCTTCGTCTGGATCGGCGGGTGCCGGCGGGCGGGCTTCATCGCTATCCGAAGCCCACACCACCTGCGGCACACGGTCTTCGTAACCGAACGAGATGGTCTTTTCGGCGGTAGCGTGTGCAGCGTTTTCAAAGGTGGGCTTGATGGCTTTCAACCGAATGCCATCCCATTCGAACGTTTCGTGAAACTTGTTGGATGCGTCGATACGGTCTATGCGCGGCTGGAAGGCGAGGCTGGTTGGGGAATAGAACACGCCCTTGGGCAGTTTCTCTCCAGACAGCCAGTTGGGGTCGCCTCCCGCGGCGCCGGCGGAAGTCGCGGCGGAAGCCACCATCCGGCTGACCAGTGCCCGCTGCTCGATATTGGCATCCAGGGTGTCGGAGGCCTCCAGGTAGTGTTTCAGCAGTTCGTGGCTCAGCTTGGGCGCCCGCTCGATCAGCGCCGCCACGCCTGCGTAATACAGCAGGTCGGCGTCCTCGGCATCCATCTTTAAACCTTGGGCGGCCAGTTGGTAGGCCAGGCTGAAGCTTCCCTCGGACCAGGCGGCCTGCAGCCTGGTTTTCAGATTCTTCAGCGACGTATTCAGGTTGAACAGAAGTTGATTGCGCAGCGCCTCGGCCGGCGCGCGCTCCTCGTCGACCGCGTGCAGATCGTATGTGTCGAGCGCGGCCAGGGCTTCGGCAATGCGATCCTCCGCCGCCAGGATGTCCGCCTCGGCGTACCACACCTTCAATGTCGCGGTGCTGATGCTGCCCCCCGGCTGGGAAGTACGCAGCGCGGTTTCGGCGTCCTGCACGCTTTTCAGGGCCTCGTCGAGCTTCTTCGCGCGCTTATTCTGGTCGGCGAAGTAGAGAGCGCGATCCACGGTGCTTTGCGGACCGGCGCCGAGCTTGATCCGTTTCGACTGTAGGTCCATGGCGTTCCTGCGCGAATACTCGGTCCAGGCCTGCATGGCACGTTCGCGCAACGCGGAGTCCGAAGGTTTGCGGAGACAGGCCAGTTGGAACTCGCGGTATGCCTGACCATAATCGCCCTCGCCCTGGCGCGCAGCGGCGAGCTTCAGGTGTAGTTGGAGGCTTCCCTGCAGGGCCTGCCTGTGACCATTCGCGATCTCCGGAAAGGCCTGCTGGTAACGCGCCAGGTCGCGGTCGCCCAAAAGAAACACGTCCCACTGAGCAGCCGCGGCGAAGGCCTTCTCGACCGCGATCTTGCGATCCAGCCATGCCTTGCGGTTGATGAGGAGCTGCCGCAGCTTGTCCTGCTCCGGCGCATTGGGGTACACCGACTGCGACAGCGTGGCGAATTCGAGCCCCTGGTTCAGAACGTCGATGCCGCCCGCGCCGCTTTCGAAGGCCTCATATCGGCTGCGCATCGCGTCCGCTACGTACTTTTCGAGCGGAGCCATCGCCGGGTCGGAGGAGTAATTCTTGACCGCGGCGGACATCAGTTCGACCTGGGTGGGAAAGCTCTTGCCCTTCCCGCCGATCAACTGCAGCGCATCGGGGTCCTTGCACAGCGTGACCAGATCCGTCACGCCCGCCGGGAGGAATGCCACGAAACTGGCGAGGGAAACCTCGGTTCCAGCCTTGTCGGAGGCGGACTGTTTGTAGACGATCCTGGCAATCTTCCAGGCGCCCGCAGGGTCGTCCGGCGCATTCTTTGGCAGGCCCTCGGGTAGCAGATAGTCGGCGTTGCCGGATTCATACTGCAGCAGGAGGCCGGCGTCGCCGTCTTTCAGCAGGGTCCCCGCCAGGCGAGCCACAGACCGCTTGGAGGCTGCGGCGCCGGCGGTGGGCTGGCTGCCCAGGCTGAGAACTTTGTCTTTGCCATTGATCGTGATCGATACCGCATCGGCGAACTGGAGACCATGTTCCGACCGCAGGATCAGGATGCCGGCGTGTGCGGACACGCACAGAATCAGACAACCCAGCACACGGTGTAAACGGCGCCTTCGAATCGTAATCCCCTCCCCAACGACTCAATGATAATTAAGGCAGCTCGCAAGCATTTGCGAGCGCTAACGATGGATTGAGTTTACACATAACAGGCTTGGTTTGGCAAGCTGGTTGGCCGGTCACGCAAGGGGGAGTAGGACCAGTACAAAACCGTGATTCTCTTGGCAGCGCAATCGATGAAGCCGAATTAACGCGATTGCGAGCAACTTTCGCTCAGCGGCCGTGCTTATCCGCACATAAGGCCTGTGAGCCGAATGAGAACAGAAGAGAGGAAAAACAAATGAAGCGAATCGTGATCGTAACCGTCGCGGCTGCGGCGTTCACCGCCGGGGCCTGGGCCCAATCGAGCGAGGTGGGCCAGCGCGCCGAGAACCAGCAGGACCGCGTTGCGCAGGGCGTCAAGTCGGGCTCCCTCACCGCCGGTGAAACCGCCAACATCGAGACCAAAGAGTCCGCCATCAACCAGGAAGTCCGCACCGACCGCAGCCTCAACGGCGGCCACCTGACCGGCCAGGAAAAGCAGACCGTCAACCAGCAACAGAATCAGATGAGCCGGCAGATTTATGCCGACAAACATAACGCCGCCGTGCAAAAGTACGGCAACAACGAAGTAGATGCGCGGCGCGAGAATCAGCAGGACCGCATCGCCAAGGGCATCGCTTCCGGCAAATTGAAGCCGGCCCAGACCGCGCGCCTCGAAAAGGGTGAAACCTCCATCAACAAGGAAGTGCACACCGACCGTTCCGCCAATGGCGGCAAGCTCTCTCCGGCTGAGAAGCAGCAGGTCAACCGTCAGCAGAACGCGATGAGCCGAAAGATCAGCAGGGCCAAGCACTAACGAATCTCGACGTTCGCGGGGAGCGGCCCCGTTCACGCGTGGACGGGGCCCATCCCACGGCTGCCGACTAGGTGACCATGCGAGACGGGTTCAATCTTTCACCATGACTCGAAGCCTGACGGGTGACAAGCATTCGGCGGATCACGCGCTCTGGTTCCCCGCCTGATTCCTCCGGCCTGGGGGAAGCTCGCCGAGAATGGCCGCGCCCCCGGGTTTGCACTTGACCTCGATCTACGTTATCTCCGCGCTGTCTGCCCACCGCACGGCTTCGGCGTAGCAGCCGGTGAGGGTTTGCGGCTTCAGATCGAGAGCCGGCGCTGCGGCGCCGAGTGTGTCCCAGTCCCCGCGCTCATATGCGAGCACGAGTTTCCACACCGGCGGCATTCTGTCGCTGGGAAGTGGGCGATCGAGAAGCGTGCGGGTAATCTGGCCGTGCAGGTTCAAGCCTTCCACTAATTCCGCCAGTGGCCGGCCCAGCATGGCATCCAGGCGGGAGAACATGCCCACCAGGAAGCAGTCGTCGCGCAGTTGCGCTAACCCGGCTTCTTTGGCGAGCGACTCAAAGAAGCGCGCCCGCACCAGCGTGCTGGTCGCCAGCTCGGTGGGATGGTCCGACGCCAGGTTGGCCATGGTAAGCACCGACAACCACTTGCGCGCGGCCTCCTCGCCGAGCGAAACCAGCGCCCGCTGGAGCGACTCCACCGGCGAGCGCAGACCAAACCACGCCGAGTTGACGAAGCGCAGCAGTTTGTAGGAAAGTCCTGGCTCGCGCTTGAGCAAGTCCGCTAGTTTGCCGAAGTCCATTTCCGGCCGGTGAAGTTCGTTGAGGATTCGTAAGAATTGCAACTTGAACCCAGGAATCTGGCGAGTCGAGGAAATCACCGGGCGGGCGAAGAAATAACCCTGAAAGTATTCGTAGCCCATATCTCGGGCGCAGCGAAATTCCTCCTGAGTTTCCACCTTCTCCGCCAGGAGCTCGACTTTGCCTTTGAATCGCGTGGCGGCATCCTCCTGTTGCTCCACGCTGGTGGCCCGGAAATCCACTTTGAGGAAGTCGGCGATGGACGCCAAGGCTTCCACTTTCTCCGGAACCGTGAAGTCATCGAGCGCAAGCCGGTACCCCCGGTCACGCAGCGCACGACAGGCCTCCAGCAGATCCTCCCCGGCCTCGACGTTCTCCAGGATTTCCACCACGGTCTGCTGTGGTGGCAAAATGGAAGCCGTACCTTCCAGCAACATCTTCTGCGGAAAATTGATGAAGGTGTTCTTGCGCCCCGTCAACTGATCCGTCTCGGCCGACCCGAAAACCGCACTGATGACCTGGGCCGTGGCGGCATTTTCTTCCGTCCCGTCAAATTCGTTCAGGCTGCTCGATCGGAAAAGCATCTCGTAGCCAAACACGCGCATCTGCGCGTCAAAGATCGGTTGTCGCGCGACCAGCAGTTCCATCGACACCTCAGCCACCTACTTGAATCGACAGAAAGCCAGAAATCTTTAGCCTCGGAGGCGCCCGCCTGCGGGGCGGTGGGCGCAGCGCTGCTCGATCCAAGGTTCGCCTAAATGGTCGTCAGAAAAGAACAGTAGCCAGGACAGAAGATATGAATCTCGGCCCGGCAGGCCCGGCGGCTCAGCAGGCTTGACAGACTGGGCCTGACAGCCTGCGCCAAAACGTTCACAGATTGGGAAGGATCTTTTCAAACAACTGGAAAAATGCGTCGGGCGTCCCCTCGTCGATCAGACTGGATAGCTCAGAATAACTCTCCAGTGCATTCTGGCGGGCTGCCAGCGAGACTATGCCGGCGCCGCCAAGGGCGACGCCAAGTGCTTCCGTCTCCACCCGGTTCAGTACCAGAACCCGCGCAAGATTCTTAACCACACTCACCAATTCATCGTGGGTTAGTTCCATGCCTCGATGCTAGCACTTTTTGTTAGTCAAGTATGTTCTCTTATAGCTATCAAAATAGCCTAACAACATGAGACACGCACTTAGCCAGAAGTGACTAGCCATACTTACCATCCAATCGGCGTCATCCAAGTCAATCTCCGCAGCGTGCGGGACGCGTTTTGCGGCGCATCCAAAGCTACCTATGGAGGACGCGTCGCAGGTAATCAGTATTGCTCCCAGTGGAGGACTTCGGAAAGCGGCCGCTTCTCTTTCTCCGGTAGCTCGGCCGGGTGACCGATGGCGAGCAGGCTGACCAGCTTCAGGGTCTCCGGAGCGCCCACCATCTTGCGGATCTTCTCCGCGTAAGGCTTCTTGTCGCCAGCCACCCAGCAGGCGCCGAGGCCATGCGCTCGAGCGGCCACGAGTATGTTGTGGCTGGCGTTGCAGCCATCCTCCAGGTAGTACTTCCTGTCCTGGCACAAGACCACCACACAAGCCGCGGCTCGCGCGATGAATGTTCCGTAATCGGTGGCCGCGGCGATCGCGCGGAGCATCTGCAGGTCCGTGACGACAACAAACTCCCAGGGCTGGATATTGATTGCCGTGGCGGCCAGTCGGCCGCAGTCTACGATATCCTCGATCACCTCTCGCGATACCGGTTCGCCCGTGTAGGCGCGAACCGACCGCCGCGTCTTCAAAGCCTCAATACACTCCATGTTGACGATTATGACCGAGATGACGATCGCCGGCTGCCGGGCCGCCGGTTCAGTCGTGCAGGACGATATTCAGCAAGGAACTGTGGACTTTCAGGCCGCCATTGTAATCGACGAACCCGAGCTTGCGGAATCGGTTCATGAAGAAGCTCACCCTGGAACGTGTCGTGCCGATGATTTCGGCCAACGTTTCCTGACTGATCTTTGGAATGACGGTTTGGGGTGCGCCTTCCTTCCCGAAGTTCGCCAGTAGGAGGAGGACCCGTGCCAGCCTTTTCTCACTGGAGTTAAACAACTGATCGACCAGATCTTCCTCAATCTTTATGTTGCGGGAGAGAAGGTGCGCCATGAACAGCTCCGTGAATGACGGTTCTTCGTGAAGCAGGCGCAGCACGACTGCCTTCTCCACCTTCATGACGGAGCACTCCGACATTGCAATTGCGCTCGCCATGCGTAACGGCTGTCCAGCCAGGCAGCCTTCGCCAAAGAAATCCCCGCTTCTCAAAATGGCGACGACGGCTTCCTTTCCCTGTTTGGAGAGGACTGTAAGCTTGACATCGCCCTTCTTGATATAGAAAATGGCGTTTGCAATCTCACCTTGGACAAAGATGCTCTCGTCGGCACGGTATTCGGCATTCGTTCTTCCGCCGTTGGCCTTGGCCAGAAAGACCTTTAAATCGAAAGCTGGTTTGGACGTTCTTCTCGCTTTCATACGCTGCCTCGTCAGGGCTGGAGTGCCCTCCCGGAATCCGCCGATCCGGGCGGTCTGCCCCATTCCTGTTTGTCGCACTTTCTTTGAATGAAATCAAGCGGGACCGGAGCAGCGAGTCTGATTCAATTGAGCGTGCTCGTCACTACGCCAGGCAAGGCTCTCGGCAAGCCGCTAACATCTGGCAGTTCAGCCCTGTGAGCAGTTTTGAACAGACAGCAAGGTTTTGGCTTGGTAAGGTAGGGGCCACACACGGATACCGGCCAAGGGAACGGGCTAGAGCCAGAGGGTCAGTTCGCACACCGAAGTGCCGGCTGAAGGGAACCCGTGTGCCGGATCCCGTATGGGCGTGCTGCGCCTGCCCCTCAGAGTTGGGATCGGCTGCACGCCTATGTTTTTAAATGACTTCAGAGAATCCCACTAGACAAAACAGCGACGAGACCGATCCTTCTGTCGATCTCCCGGACCTTCGACCTTCGGGGGTGCGCCAGTCCGTCATCCTTGTCGCTGATGACGAGGCGCTGGTCCGCAACCTGGTCACCTTGCTGCTACAGCAAGACGGGCACTTGGTTCTTTCCGCCGCCAATGGTCACGAGGGGTTGGAACTATCCCGCCGTTACCCCGGAACAATAGACCTGGTAATTACCGACGTGGACATGCCCCGGCTGAATGGTACCGACCTGTGCGCTCATCTGCTCGAAGAGCGGCCCGGAATCAAGGTGTTGGTGATGTCGGGAGCGGATATGAGCGAAATCGTCAGCCAAAACATCAATTTGCCCTTCCTGCCAAAACCATTCGACGGAAAGACCCTTATAGCGAGAGTTCGGGCGATCCTGGGCGCCCGGGTTCAGCCGCCGACGATTTTGCTTCCCTAGAACATCGGTCCCCGCCTGCGGTGCAACCGCCCTTCCCGGCGGCCCAGAGCAGTTTTTGCTTCCGGCGAAGGTACAATGGAAGATTCTATGCCGTTCCAGGAAGTGGTCGAAGCGGAAGGCCACCTGATCGACTCCCACATCATGGAGAACATCTTCGACACGGTGGTGGAGCAGCACGGCCGTTTCGAGGTGGAGGAATTCCGCATCGGCCGCACCAACAGCGAACCGTCCTACCTGCGGCTCAAGGTTACCGCCGCCGATCAGAGCGCGCTGGACCGGCTGCTCGAGACGCTGCTGCTGCTCGGCTGCGCGCCGGTGGACTCTAGAGACGCATTGCTCCGCGAAGTGGAACGCGACCGATGCGCGCCGGAAGATTTCTATTCGACAACGAATCACCGCACCTACGTGCGCCACGGCGAGCAGTGGATCGAGGTGGAAAACCAGCGCATGGACGCCATGGTGGTGGTGGAAAGCGGACGCGCCCGGTGCCGGCGGCTGCGCGACCTGCGCCGCGGCGACCGCATCGTGGCCGGGCTGCGCGGCATTCGCGTGGTTCCCGAATCGAAGGAGCGCGGCCGCCTGGCCTTCGCCTTCATGGCCCACGGCATTTCGTCGGAGCGCCAGGTGGAAACCGCCGTGCGCCAGACCGCCGAGCTGGTGCGGCAAACGCGCTCAAGCAGCCTCAAAGTGGTGGTGGTGGCTGGGCCCGTGGTGGTGCATACCGGCGGCGTGGAAGGGTTGGCGGCGCTGATCCGGCAGGGCTTCGTGCAGGCACTGCTCAGCGGCAATGCGCTGGGGGTTCACGACGTGGAAGCGGCGTTGTTCGGCACGTCGCTGGGGGTTCGCCTCTCCGACGGCCGCCTGGAGGAGCACGGCCATCGCAACCACATGCGCGCCATCAACGCCATCTCCCGCGCCGGCTCGGTGAGCCTGGCCGTGGAAAGCGGCCGGCTGCGCTCGGGCATACTGTACGAATGCGTGAAGGCGGGCGTGCCTTTCGTGCTGGCCGGCAGCCTGCGCGACGACGGCCCGTTGCCGGACACCATCACCGATATGAACGCGGCGCAGGACGCTTACGCAGCCGAGCTGCAGGGCGCGGGCCTGGTACTCTGTCTCGGCTCGATGCTGCATTCGATAGCCACCGGCAACATGCTGCCAAGCTGGGTGCGCATCGTTTGCGTGGATATCAGTCCCGCGGTCGCCACCAAGGTCAGCGACCGCGGCACCGGACAGGCGGTGGGAGTTGTGGCCGATGTCGGCCTCTTTCTCGACCTGCTCTCGAAGGCTCTCGCATGAAGCGACAATACACCGATGCCCACGCCGAGGCAGGCACGCGCGCTCCGCTGCCGGAGATCGAGACCTGGCCCAACCAATACCGCGAGCCGTACGAAATCGAAATCGTCATGCCGGAGTTTACTTCGGTGTGTCCCAAGACCGGACTGCCCGATTTCGGCAAGATCGTGTTGCGATACGTACCGCTGCGGCGCTGTCTGGAGCTGAAATCATACAAGATGTACCTGTTGGCATATCGGGAATTGGGAATCTTTCAGGAGAACATTGTGAACCGGGTGCTGCGCGACGTGGTACGAGCGGCCGAACCGCTGTCGGCCACGGTGACCGGCGATTTCGCCCCACGGGGCGGGCTCGGCACCGTGGTGACGGCCGTCTGGAGGCAAAAACGTGGAAAGCGCTGAGCTGATCGCCATTTTGCGCGACGTGCGCGACCGCGTGCGCGCCAGCAACCCGGAAACCGCGGCCGGCGGCACGGATATCGCGCTGCCCGATCTCAACGGACTGGTGCACGCACGCGACGCAGCGCTGGGGAAAGTGGCGGCTATCGGAACCGTCAACCCGCGCGCCGGTGGACCGCTCAACAGCCTGGTCCAGGCGTGGAAGCGCCTGGTGGCGCGGCTCCTCGATTGGCACGTGCGGGAGCAGGTGGAATTCAACCGCAAGACCATCGTCTGCGTGGACGCCGCCCTCGAGGCGCTCAACCAATCCAACCGAGCCCTGGTGGAGTTCGGCAACCGCCTTGCCGCCGAGCGCGGTCAACGGGAGGAACTGGAAAAAGCCGAACAGGTCCGCCGCGACGAACTGGAAAAGCGACTGCACGAACAGATTGCAGCCGAGCGGGGCCGCCGCGATGAACTGGACAAGGAACTGCGCGAACAAGTTGCCGCCATGCTGGCCCGCCTCGAAGACGTGGAGAAACGCGAGCAAGGCAGGAGCCAGGAGCTGTCCGACATTCGCGACCATTGGGCGCAATGGCGTGTGGGCTGGGAGCAGAAACTGGCGACCAACGAAATGCAATTCCTGCGCAGTGTGGCCGACCTCGACGGGGCGTTTCAGTACCGCCTCACCTTGATGGACACCAACTACCGCGAGGCCGTGCGCTCCCAACACAATGACTTCACCGTCCGCCTGGATCAGCGCGGGCTGGAGATCCAGAAGCGCCTGTGGGCCGACCTGGAACGCGTGCGCGCGGAATTCGACAAGCTGATCCACGTCGAACTGCGCCTCATCCGCCAGCGAACCGGGGCGGCGTTCCAATCGCTCGCGGCGCCTGCTGCGGGCGCGGCTCCGGCGCCGTCCCAGTTCCCTGCCCCGCTCGCCTTCGATTACGCCCGGTTCGCCGAGGCCTTCCGCGGCAGCGAAGAGCGGGTCAGGGCGGGCCAACAGATCTACGTGGCCGATTTCAAAGGCTGCGGCAACGTGCTCGATATCGGCTGCGGGCGCGGCGAATTCCTGGAACTGATGCGCGAAGCGGGCGTGCCGGCGCGTGGCATCGATTCAAGCCTCGAGTCGATCGCACTCTGCCGCGAAAAGGGATTGGCCGCCGAAACCGCCGACCTGTTCGATTACCTGCGCGGCCTGGGCGAAGGCGAGCTCGACGGCATCTTCTGTGCGCAGGTGGTAGAGCACCTGCCGCCGGAGCGTTTGCCGGAGATGATCCGCCTCGCCGCCAGCCGGCTCGAACGCAACGGCGTTATCGTCATCGAGACACCCAACCCGGACTGCCTCGCCATTTTCGCGACTTACTTTTACCTGGACCCGACCCACGCCCGCCCGGTGCCCGAGAAACTGCTGGCCTTCTATCTGAGCGAGTTCGGCATCGGCGACTTACAGGTGCGGCGCCTGGAGCAGGCCGTCGATTCGATGCCGTCCTTAGCGGAGCTACCGAAAGGATTTCGCGAGGCTTTTTTCGGCGGCCTGGATTACGCCATCATCGGCAGAAAAGTGTAAGCAGTCTACTGCATCAGCACCATTGGCGCGCGCCAGAAGGCGAACTTCCGCGCGGTGGGATTGAGCACACTCACCTGGCAGGTGTAGCGCCCCGGCTGCAGCTTGCCCAGCGGCAGGCTGAAACGCACCGGCAGCGCCTTCGATTTGTCGTTGAGCCCCTGGCTGATCTCGAGCGGCGCCGATTCGAACGCCTTCGTCTTGCCACGATAAAACGCCACGCTGGCGATGATCGGCTCGGTTGCGCTGGCGGCCGGCTCGTACGCTTCCAGGTAGATATACATCTCCTGGTTCTTATTGAAAACGCGCGTCACGCTGGGCACCAGTTTCTGTCCGCCTTCGACCAGCGGATTGGCGGCCAGCAGCTTTTTGTCTTTCTCCGCGCTGAATACCGCCGCGTCCAGCGCGATGCGCTGGCTGCTCAGGATCACCGAGCTGATGGGCAGCAGTTTCTGGTCGGCGGTAAGATCGGGAATCACGAAGTTGATTTCGTAAGTTCCCATCTTGCCGGTTTCATTTTCGCGCGCCAAGAACTTCAGATTGTACTTACCCGGCGCCAGCGTGAAGCCGGTGTCGTATTCGAGTGGATGCTTGGCCAGATCCGTGGCGGTCTCGCCTTTCAGCTTGACCTCGGCCATGTCGCGCACGTTCTGCACGATTTTGCCGGCCGAGTCCTTCACCTGGCCGATGAAATCGATGCGGGTGGATTCGGCGCCCCCGTGGCGCGCCAGTTCCAGTTCGCTGCCGGGAATCTTCGCCACCACCGGCACGAAGTAACGGTCGTGAGCCAGGCGGAAATAGTCGATCTCCACCGCGATATCGATATCCGTCACCGGGTCGCCCAGCATCAAGGCTTCGGCTAGCTGGCGTTCTTTGTCCGTCGTGTTGAGCTTGCCGAATTCCTTGCTGGCATAATAGCCCTGGCGGTAATCGAGCTTGGCGACGCGCGCCGCCGTGTCCTTGTCCTTCAACGCGATCTTGACCCGGCGGAAGCGTCCATCGAGAGCTTCGTTGGCCGAATAATAGCCGATGATGTAATAACTTGAAATGTCTTTCTGCGCCTGCACGATTCCCATCGATAAGTCGTTGTTATCGAGCAGCGCCTTGCCGCCCGTATCGGAAGCCAGCGTGTAGAGCGTTTCCTGCTGTCCCTGGAAATTGCTCACGCCGGCGCGCGCCGAGCTGCCCGAGTACATTCCCTGGCTGCCGGGCGAGCCCTTGGTCGCATCGCCCAGCGGCGCCGATGCCACCAGGCCGCGAGCATCGATGGGATAGAAAGATACGTTCGAGCGGATGGCGGCGTTAATGGTGGCCTGCAACTGGGCCTGGTTATCCAGCCCATTGCGCGTCATGCCGCTGGCGAAATATACCAGCGCCTTCTTCTCGTTCAGCGAGGCCAGCATCTTCACCGCCGATTCCAGCGCCGAAAGCTGCCGGTCGGTATTGAAGATGTTGAATTCCGTATCGTCCTGCTGGAAAGCCGCGCCGGTATCCGAAGCGCTGTCATCGGAGGTCGTTTCGTCCAGGCCCTGGCCTTCGCCGATCACCAACTTCTTGATGTCCTGGGTGAGCAGGTCGCGGTCATCGGTGAAGTCTTCGACGACTTTGATGTCGCTCGCGAACGTCATGATCGCCATCAGGTCGGACGCCGTCATCTGCGTATTCAGGAACTTCAGCGCCGCCGTCTGGGCGCGCATCTGGTCCTGAATCGGCATCGAAGTCATGTCGAAGAACATCACCATCAGCCGCTTGTCCCGGTACTTGAGGTCGCCCGGCTTTTCCGGCGCGATCTCGACCGCCGTGAGCGGCTTCACCGCGGGGGCCGGGGCAGCGGCCGCCACTTCCGTCCGCTGCTGCAATGCGGGCGGCGGCGCCGGCACCGCCTCATCCGACAGCTTCTGAAATTCGAAAACGCTGATCTGTTGCGGCTTGCCGTCTTCGGTGACCAGGAAATCGCCGGCCTTCAAATTGTCGACAGGGTTGCCGTTCTGCGACTTGACGATCACGTCCTCCACCACTAGTTGCCGCGTGGTGCTGAACGTGACCGTGCCGCGTGGAACACCGATGGTGTTGCTGCCTCCTTGCGGAACTCCCTGCTGCGCGGAGACCGCCAGCAGCCAGACCGAAAATAGGGCGAGCGTTTTTCGCATGGCGCTAAAACCTGAATCGGACGGTTGCCTGGAACGTGCGCATGCCGTTGGCCCCGGTTGGCAGGCCGAACTGCGAATTGCCCAGCGTGGTGTTCCATGCCGCCCAGGTCACATGGTTGAGCACGTTGGTTCCGTCAAACCGAATATCCACGCTGCGCCGTTCGCCGAAGCGGAACACGCGGGCGGCGGAGGCATTCAGCCCGAACAACATGGGCCCGGTGATGATGTCACGGCCTGCGTCGCCCCATTGGCCGTCGGGAGGCGCGGTGAACACCGCCGTATCGAAACCGTAGCCGGGCACGACTGCGCCCAGCGGCCCGCCCAGGTATTCGGCGCGCGTGGTGCCGGTGATGCCGGTGCCGCTGGCCAGGCGGCCGAGCACGATGGGAGTCTCCGGCAGCCCGCTGCCTAACGACAGGCTCGGGCCCAGGGTCCAGTCCTTCAACAGCACTCCCTTCCATCCGTTGATCAGCGTTCCGCCACGCGTCCCCATACCGGTCGAGTACTGGAACACCAGGTTCAGCGTGTGAGTCCGGTTGAAACTGGAAACCGAACGCTCGGCGGATAGGTCCAGCCAATTCTGCGCGTAGCCCGATCCGGCCGCCCCACGCCCGCCCAGCGTCTGCGCATCGTCGATGGCCTTGGAAAACATGTACGTCGCATTAGCCAGAAAGCCGTTATGGAAGCGGTGTTGTAACTGCGCGCTGGCGGCGTTGTAATTCGAGTTGCCGTTCGAGGTTTCGTAGACATAGCCACTCGGATAACCGCTGGATACTCCAACGGGAAATGTCCCGGCCGGAAAGGTCCACGGCAGAAACTCCTGCACCTGGTGCGTCCCTTTGTTGCCGCTGTAAGTGAAAGTCGCCACGAATGACCCGCGCAGGTTCTGCTGCACCAAAGTCTGCCAATAGTGGATGTAGCCGATACGGAAATTCGGATCGAGCGCGAACGTCTGTGCGGTGGTGCTAATGGCCGGCAGCGCTAAGGCGTTCTCGAGCGACAGAGTGGGCGCCAGCGACACCGGGTACGACTGGGTGACACTCGTCGATAGCGGCGCCTGTTGCGACATCTGGTTGGCCAGCGGTTGGAATACAGAGGTGTTGTAGTACAGTCCATAGCCCGCCCGCACTACCGTGGAGTGCTTGGGAAACGGCCTCCAGGCAATGCCGATGCGCGGCTGAAACTCGTGGTAGTCGGGACGCACCAGCGAATCCGGCAGCCCAGCCTGACCGGCCAGAGTGCACGCTCCCGCGTTGCCCGCCGGCGGTGCGGTGGCGCACACCGGCGTCGCCGTGGTCCACTCCGGCCCCACTTCCAAACTCACCAGCCGGTTGTAGAGTTCCGTCACCGGGGCCTGGAAATCCCAGCGCAGCCCGACATTGACGGAAAAGTTGCTGCGCATGCGCCAATCGTCGGTGACGATAAGCGTCCGCCCACGAGGCGCGAAAATACTTGTCCGCCCCGCTGGGCGAGTAAGCGATCGAACTGGCGTCGGGCAGGCCCAGCAGGAAGTCGGCGAAATCGAATCCAGTGCCGCTAATGGCTTGACCGTTCGAGCCTGCCAGGCCAGTCATAGTGCCTGTGAAAGTGAAACTGCCACGCGCATTCTGCTGCGCAATCTGGTTGAAGTCCAGCCGCCGGACATCGCCGCCGAACGTCACATTGTGAGCGCCGCGCACCCAGATCAGACTCTCGCCGGCTTGATTCGTGTTGTTGTGATTGAGCTGGTAGGCGCCATCGCTCAATCCGTAAAGGCCGCTCGAAAAGGACAGCGAGGGAGGCCCCCAGAACTGCCGCCGCCTGGTCGTTGCCCACAATCCCCGCCTCTGCCGAGACGTTCTCCGTATTGGCGAAAAATGGCGTCCTGTTGGTGGCCGAGCGGCTGAACCTGTAACTCAAGTTGCTGATCAGCCTGGTCGTGAAGTGATAACTCCACTGTACGCCCGGTATTAATGCCGGTCATCTTGGTAGTATCGATAAAGTCGAATAAGTTTGGCGTAGATGAGTTACTGCCTTGCCAGGCAAAGCTTCCCGACACCTGGTTCTTGGCATTGATCGTCTCGCTGATGCGCGAGTTGATATTGGTCTGGTTGCTGATGCCGACGATCGGCGCCTGGTAGTTGTACCGCGAGCTGCCGGCGAAATTCGGCTGCGGATAAAAGTTGAGCAACTCGAGCGCCGCGGCATTCAGCCGGTACTGCGGGATAACGTTGCCCGCGAACGGCGCGCCGCTCAACGGGTCGTAGATAGTGACCGGGGTATTGGCAACGGCGTTGAGCGCCTGCGAGAAGTTGCCCGCGCGCTCGTCCAGCGTCGGCACCAGCGCCGTGGTGGTGGTGGCATTGCGCCCTCGCGTCAACTGATAGTTGATGGTGAAAAAAGTGTGTTGCCCGCTGAGCACGTGCGGAATCTTAAGAGGTCCGCCCAGCATGCCGGTGGAGCGGAACTGCGCGAACGCAGCCTTGGGCGTGTCCTGGCCGGTCAACGAAAACGGCCGCGCGTCCAGGGCCGAGTTATTCAGAATCAGCGCGACGTTAGCGTTGTATCGCGAACGCGGATTCCGCCGTCCGTTGCCGAAGGAGGCCTGGTTGCCGCGGCCGCCTGGTCCCCCGCGTCCGCCACGTCCGCCCGCGTAGTTGCCGCCGAAGCCGCCTCCCCCACCACGGCCACCGTAGCCGCCGCCCGGCCCGCCACCGAAACCGCCTCCGGGGCCGCCGCGGCCGCCGCCAGCCGCCGCTGCGCCGCCGCCCATGTCCATTCCGCCCGGCCCGCCGGGTCCACCCGGACCGCCGGGGCCACCCATGCCGTTCAAGCCCATGCCGCCCGGACCACCGGGACCGCCGAATCCCCAGTCATTCTGCTGCGGTATATTCAAACCGCTATTCACGCTGCCATTGACAACATAAGCGTCCGAACTTTGAGCGACGTCGCCCGTCCCCACGGCGGCAACGCTATCGCCGGAGCCGTCGTCCAAACCCGCCTCGCCGGATTGATTCACATCCAAACGCTGGAAGCCGCCGCCCTGTTGCGTGCCCTGCCTCAGCGAAGGCCGCCCGCCATTCCAGTTGCCACGGCCTCCGCCCGCCGCAGGCCCGCTGCCAGCCGCCGGCTTGGCGGCAGCCGCCTGCGCCTTTGGCGGAGTGCTGGCCGCGGTTGCCGCTGGCGCCGCCGAAGTTGTCGCAGCCGGGGCTATCGCCGCCGGGGCTGGTGGCTTCAACTGGCTCCGCAACGCATCCAGCGTCAGCACCGTCAACTCCCAATTCGGGCTAGGTGCTTCCGGCGCTACTCCGATGTCGCGCTCGACCGGGCTGAACCCCAGCATCGAGATTCGCAAAGTCCACACGCCGTCGGGCAGGTCCGGAAAGGAATACACGCCCGAGTCGTCGGTCGAGGTGACGAAGCTCTTGTCGCCGTGCGTGGCCGTGATGGTTGCTCCAGGCACCGGGACTCCGCCCGATTTGACCCATCCGTGATGTTCACTGGCCAGCAGACACGAGGCCGACAGACAAGCCACCAGAACCCGCGTGCCCGGTCCGGCGTATCTACAAAAGAACTGCCTCAGGTGTTCAAGGATACGATGTGCCTCCATGGCTTGTTGTCTTCTTAGGCGACAGCCTGTAAGAGAATGTTACCGCTCTTCCAGGGCTTCGCGTCCAGGATAAAAATGGAACTTCCTCCACAGCACACCATCAGCCCACAAGGATGCCGCGTCTGCCACGGTATAATCGTCATCAAGTGTTTTACGGCTGTTTTGATAGAAGTGGAGAGAACTCTTCAGACTGATGAAACAAGCATTCAGCACGAAACGATCCCGCCTGCCCCTCCTGGCCTGGGGACTGGTACTGGCGCTGGCTCTGGCGCCATTGGGCTGCAAACGCGAGCCGAAAACCGTTAAGGTAGCATCGAGCCAAGGAGAGGCGCTGTCGCTAGCCTCCACGGTGAGAGCTTCGGAAGTCAGCCAGGAGCCTCAGCTCCTCGACGGTTTCTATAGCATCGAAGCGAACTCCTGGCGCTGGACCGCCAAGCAGTTCCGGGTGGTCTTGCGCCCGCCCATCGGTGCGGCCCAGAGCGGAGCCACGCTTGTCATGGCGCTCACCGTTCCCCAGGTCGCCATCGATCACGCCAAGTCACTGACCCTATCGGCATCCATCGAAGGCACGCCGCTACAACCGGAAACCTACACCAAGGCCGGCCAGTATGAGTACAAGCGCGACGCTCCGGCTTCGGCTTTGGGCAAGCAGGCGGTGCGCATCCAGTTCTCGCTGGACAATGCCATTCCGCCCACCGGCGCGGAAAGACGCGAGCTCGGCATCATCGTCACATCGGTCGGGCTGCAGCCAAAGTAGGGATTCATCCGGCCGGCCCTGCCGAATCGTCACAACGCCGCTACTTGAAGGCGTAGGTCAGCCCGGTCGTCAATTGGAACGAATTCTTCTTGAAGCTGGGCGGCGGATTGTTGAGGTAGCTGTCGATCGCGCCCAGCGCGATATTCAGCCGCTTGTACGCCGGCACCGTCAGCGTGATCGACGCGTTGGCCAGCCAGTCATTGGCGATGTTCCAGGTCGGCGTCGCCGAAACCGTCTGCGCCAGCACCACTCCGTGCTTGAACTTGTGGGTGAAAGCTTCGGCGAAGTTCGAAGCCACCAGGCTTTGGTCCGGGTTGGATGACCCATCGAAGCTCTGATGCAGGTACGTGAGGCTGGCCTTGGCGTCGAGCACGTTCGCCGCGCTCTTCACCACCGTCCACCCGATCCCGCCGCCCGCTTGCGCCCCCAAGCCCAGGCCCTGCGAATAGTTGTGATCGAACGTCGCCTGCGCGAATCCATACATCCGGCGCGTGGAGAAATACTCGTCGCGTTCCAGGCCGCCGTGGATGATATCGGTTTTGATCTCGGCGGCGCCAGGCTGCTTGACGATGCCGTCGGCGAAGTTGAAATCCACCAGCGTGCGGTCGCGCGGATCCAGCCAAGCTTCCATCGGCACCGCCCGCACCAGGGCGAAACCCCCGTTGAAGGTGCGGCTTTGCTGCGTGGCCTCCACCAGCGCAACCCCGGCGTGGATGGAGCCGGTCCAGTCCTCGCCCAACCCAGGGCTGTGCATCACCTGCTGTTCGAATTCGGTGGATTCGATCACGTGGGCCGCATCCGCGACCGGCACTGTTTGGGGCTCCGCACCCGGCGCGCCAGTCACTGTGATCTGTTTCGCCGTGGCTTCCAGGCTGCCCTTCGGCAACTTGGATGTATCCGAGCTGCGGCCCAGCTTGATGTCCTTGCCGACCACTGTGTACGGGCCGGCGGCGCGCAGTTCCTTCACCTTGCTCCAGGGGATGGTCACCTCGCCGAGCATGTCGCTCTTGAATCTCAAGTCGCCCCCGTTGGAGCGTACGAGGTGCCCCACCAATCTCTCATCGTCGTTCAGAACCAGCACATCGGGCGGCGGCTTGGGCGGAGGCGTTTGCGCCAGCAGGTTGGCGCGCGGCACGGCAAGCCATGCCGCCAGTCCCAGACCAGCCATCATTGATATGTCGTGTGTAGTTTCTCATAAGTGCTATTTCTACAGGATACCCGGCGTGACGAAAGTGCGGCTGCGCGCCGCTCAGGAGCCAGCCGGCGCCGTGCCGCGGAATCCCAGGTACACATCGTGCAGCCGCAGAATACCCAGTGCGCGGCCGTCATCGTCCACCACCGGCAGCGCGGAGATCTGCGAGGTGCGGCGCTCCATCCGCTCCAGCGCAGCCGCCAGGCTGGCGTCCGGACCGATGGTTACCGGAGTGGCCGTCATGATGTCGGCGGCGCGCAGACCGCGGATGTCATCGTGATGCGCCAGTGCGCGCCGCAAGTCGCCGTCCGTGATGAAGCCGGCCAGGCAGCCGTCCGCCGTGACCACGCACGCTCCGCCCAGCGGCAGGCGCGTCATGGCGATGATCAGCTCTTTGAAGGAGGTCTCCGGCGGCACCATCACGGCTTCTCCGGCGCCGTGCATGGCCTGCCGCACCGAGGTTCGCAGATTCCGCCCCAGCTGGCCGCCCGGATGGTAGCGGCCGAACTGCTCGGCCGTGAAGCCGCGCGCGCACATCAGTGCGATCGCCAGCGCATCGCCCACCGCCTGGGCGGCCATTGCGCTGGCGGTGGGCGCCAGATTGTGCGGATCCGCTTCGCGCTCCACCGAGGCATCCAGCAGCACGTCCACCAGCGCAGCCAGCGGCGACGACGTCGCGCCCAGAATCCCGATCAGCGGCGAATGGAAATCGCGCAGCAGCGGAACCAGCGACAGCAGCTCGGCCGAACTGCCGTTCTTCGAGACCAGCACGGTAGGATCGCCGGGCGTGTAAATGCCCATATCGCCGTGCGCGGCCTCCGCCGGATGCAGGAAGACCGCCGGCGTACCGGTGCTCGAAAGCGTGGCCACCAGCTTGCGCGCTACATGCCCCGATTTGCCGATGCCGGTGACCAGCACCTTACCCGGATGTGCCAGTATCAGCTCCACCGCGCGCACCAGCGCACCATCCAGCCGCGCCGCCGCCTGGGTCACCGCGCGCGCTTCAATCTCCATGGCCGTGCGCGCCGCCGCCAGCCATTCCCGCTGCTCCGCTTCCTCTGCCATTTGCGAAACACCATCATCGCACGGAGCACCGGGAAAGAAGATCGGCGTGGGTTTTTTCGGCGGGGCGACCATGGATCTCTACAGGAGCGGGAGCGGCTCCCGGAGAAAGCGATAGTACTCATGGGACTCCAGCGCGGCGGTCGCGTAGGCTCTAAACAGGACCTTGGGGTCTAAAATGGAGATCTCGGACCAGGGTTTCAGGCGGAACCGTCATGAAGCCCTGCGTTTTCGAGTTCGGAGGAATTGTCATGAGACTCTTTACCCGCCTGGGGTGGATTGCGCGGCTCTCGCGCACGGCGCTCGTCGCAGCCGCCGTTTTGGCTTGCATCGCATTATTTCCCACGGGCGCCTTCGCCAGCACAATCACGGGCATATTGGTTTACGACTCCAATAGCTCGAGTGGAGGCAGCATGGCGAGCGGGGGCTGGGAAACGCCCCAGGCCGGTAGCACAAACCCGCTAACATTATCCGAAGGAGGGTCCACCTATGGACCCGGTGCTTTTTCGATCGACATCAGCGCCCTGGGAACGTACACCGTCGATTACACCGCTGCCAGCGGCACCCTGAGCGGGACGTACGCCGATCTTGAACTCTTTTTCGACGGCAGTTCGTCCCCAGGGATCACCGCCGTGATCAACCGGAGTAGTCAGACCACTCTGATAGCCCCCATCTCATCGAGCCAGTACTGCCTGTCGGACTACACTCCCTGCACGGTGACGAGCGGTTTGCAATTCAATGATGGAACCAACGCCGTGACCGTCACTGGGTTCTCGCTTCTTACAGTTGGCGGTGACTTCGCTGGGCAGGGTGTTATTTCGCTCGACGTCACGGGGAACGCCCCGGAACCGGCTACTATGGGCCTAGTGTCGGCAAGCCTCTTTGCGGCGGGACTCATTCTCGCGCGGCGCAACCGGAACCGATAGCTCCAGTCGAATCTGAGTACCCTACGGTTTGGCGCCCCGCGCCTGGCAACATGGATCATTGCCCGGCCCACGCATTCCGTCGTGGTCACATACTTGGGGACAAGCGCCCGCAAGACCGGGTAGAGCGGTCCAATGACCGTATACACCAACCTCAGCCACTTCGTCTTCGCGGCCACGCCGTGCAGGGGCCGGATGAATCCCGGGCGAAACATGTAGGCCGCCTTGAACGGCAGCTTGAGCAAGGCGTTCTCGGTTTCGCCTTTCACGCGCGCCCACATGGTGCGCCGCGCTCGGAACTGTCGGTGCCCGTTCCCGACACATAGACAAAAGTCATGGCCGGATTCTGGCTGGCGAGCGTGCGTGCCGCCGATATCGTGAGGTCGTACGTTACGCGGCGGTAGTCGGGCTCCGCCATGCCGAGCGACGAGACGCCGAGGCAGAAGAAGCAAGCATCGTAACCCGTGAGCTCATCCTGGCTCGCGGAAAGACCGGACAGGTCGTGACGGACGATCTCGCGCAGTTTCGCATGGCGCTGTGCGGTGGGCGCGCGGACAAGCGACAGAACCGTCTCCACGTCGGGATCGAGCAGGCATTCTCGCAAAACGCCTTGCCCCACCATTCCCGTCGCGCCGAAGAGGATTATCCGCATGCGATCTCCCAAGCCTCGCGACCTGCGCAATACAAACAATTCAGCGATGCCGATGAGCGGAGAAAAGGGTGATGGGAAAAGGGCGCAGTCCTCTGCTGCCGCAAAGCGAGTCCGGGCTTGGAGCGTGCGGTTTATGAACGCAGCAGCGCGGCCTCTTCGAGCGTGATCTCTTCCGGACCGCTGCGCTCCTGGTCCTTTTTTTGTGCCCGCTTGGCAGCCTTATCGCGCTGCTTCTCAGCGCGCGCCATTTCTTTCTGCCGTTTCTGGAATGTGGTACGTGATCGGGTGGCCATAGGCTGTCTCCTTATTCTGCACTTCGATTCGGCTCAAACCGCCGTCATCCAATACGCACAGACTCCGGCGAGACCCGGAAGCAGCATAAACCGGACCCGAGTCCGCGCGAGAAGAGGACCAGGGGCGGCAGTTGCCGGCGCCGCCCCCAAATTTGATTTTACCCTACCAGCGTTTGTTTTGCCGACCGCCGCCGCCGCCGCGGTATCCACCGCCGCTGCCGCCGCGGTCTTCCTTCGGCCGGGCCTCATTGACATTCAGTGCCCTGCCATCGAGTTCCCTGCCATTCAGGCCGGCAATGGCAGCATCGGCTTCGGTTGCCACACTCATTTCCACGAATCCGAAACCTCTGGCACGTCCGGTGTCCCGGTCGGTAACAACGTTGACACGGTCCACCGTGCCATATTCCTCAAACATGGATCGAACCGCATCTTCGGTAGCTCCGAAGCTGAGGTTTCCAACGAAAATATTCTTCAATTAAGATCTTCTTTCTGGAATTTGCAGAGCAGCGAATCGCGGGCAGGATAGACGGTTGTGCCGGACTATGCGAGAGACCTCAATTAGCGGAACTGTCAAACTACACACCAATGATAACACGGAACGGGCCGCCCTCGTACGATTAAATTGCCGCCGCGCCGGATTCCACGAATCAGCAACACTGCTTGACAGTATGTATATAGCACGGCGCCGTGCCGCATAGATGGCTTGGTATTCAAGCGGTGCGTGCCGATGTGTACGTTATAGGACGTCCGGCCGCAGCCGGAGGTCACATCTCGGCAAGGGCTGCCGTGCCGCTCTCTACGGCCGCAGCCTGGTCCTTACGCCGAATCGCTTTCACCATGGACTTCACGTGCGGTATCGCACGGGCCGCCCTTTCGTAAACCGGCACCAGCGCCGGCGCACGATTCAAAGCGTCCGTTCTGTAACCCTTGTATAGCGGGCGTGCCATTTGATGCATCTCGTACAGACATTCGCCGCCCGATTCTACGTGATCGTCCCATCCATCTTTGTCCGGGCTCTGTAGGGACCGCAACATTCCGCGTAGAAGAACTTTCGTGCTGTCATATAACATAGGATTACCCGTTCCCCTTGACGAAGTTACTTCCCCGTGCCGATTAGGGCGCCGGGGTAAATCCGTGGCGAGCACTTGTATTGAGTGGAATTATCTGTATTGTAGCACATCCCGGACCAAGCTATGCCGGTCGAAAAGAGAAGCGCTCAATGGACGTTGCCGAATAGTCGTCAAGCGGCGTTACAATGACGGCAAATGCGAAGCAAGATGGGCGCGTGGCTGTTCGCAATCTCGCTCGCGACGACGGCGGCCGCCTCCGGTCAATCGCCCGAAGAAGGCCAGCTTGCGCGCTTCAGGGAGAAGATCCGGCAGGACATGACCGGCATTCCCAACTACACGTGTCTGGAGACTATCGAACGCGCGCGCCGTACGCCTCCTCTCAACTTCATGCCTGCCGATACGGTTCGCCTGGAGGTTTCCGTCGTAGCCGGCAAAGAACTGTTCGCGAGGCCCGGCGGCCGCAGCTTTGAAGATCGCGACGTGGCGTCCTTGGCGCCCGCCGGCGCTATGGGCGCCGGTATGTTCGCCACGTTTGCCCGCGATCTGTTTGTCAAGGGCAAAGGAACTCTCCGCTACCGGCGCGCGGAAAACCTGCCCGGGCATAGTGGGGCCGTCCGCTATGATTTTCGCGTCAAGAAGCAGGAGAGTGGCCTCCAATTACAGGTTGCCAACGCGTCGGAAGTGGTGGCCGCCAAGGGCTCTTTCTGGTTCGATCCCGTCTCTCTGGACCTGATTCGCCTGGACGTCTACGGCGAGGATATGCCCGACGACCTGCACCTCGAGGAAGCCGTCACCCACACCGATTATGCCCGCTCGCATATCGGCGATTCCAGCGCCTTGTTGCCCAAACGATCCGAGCTGACGATGACGTATTCCTCCGGTCTCACGTACCGTGACGTGATCGAGTTCTCCCAGTGTCACGAGTACCGCGCCGATTCCACGATCGATTTCGCTCATTAGTGTCCGGCGCAGGTTCCGTCTCCAGTTTCCGCCCCAAAGCAAGCAATCAGTTGCTCAACTTGGAAAGCTCGTCTTGCTTGCTTTGGCTCAGGAACTGGAGACGAAACCTGCGCCGGACACTAATGAGCGAAATCGATCGTCGATTCGGCGCGGTACTCGCGACACTGGGAGAACTCGATCACATCACGGTAGATGGGGCCGGAGGAAGACGTCATCGTCATTTCGGATCGTTTGGGCAACAAGGCGCCGGAATCGCCGATATGCGTGCGGGCATAATCGGTGCGGGTGACAGCCTCATCGAGGTCCCAGTAGGCGGGCAAATGATCGCCGTAGACTTCCAGGCGAATCAGGTCCAGAGACGGGATCGAACCAGAAAGAGCCTTTGGCGGCCCTACTTCGAGTTGGCGATCTGTAGTTTGAGGGCGCTCTCCTCTTGTTGAGACGAAAATCGTAGCGGACGGCCCCGGTATGCCCGGGCAGGTCTCCCGCGCGGTGGTAACGGAGAGTTCCTTTGCCCTTTACAAACAGATCGCGGGCAAACGTGGCGAACATGCCGGCGCCGATAGCGCCGGCGGGCGCCAAGGACGCCACTTCCCGATCTTCAAAGCTGCGGGCGCCGGGCTTGGCGAACAGTTCTTTGCCGGCTACGACGGAAACCTCCAGGCGAACCGTATCGGCAGGCATGAAGTCGAGGGAGGCGCACGGCGTGAGCGTTCGATAGTCTCCAGACACGTGTAGTTGGGAATGCCGGTCATGTCCTGCCGGATCTTCTCCCTGAAGCGCGCAAGCTGGCCTTCTTCGGGCGATTGACCGGAGGCGGCCGCCGTCGTCGCGAGCGAGATTGCGAACAGCCACGCGCCCATCTTGCTTCGCATTTGCCGTCATTGTAACGCCGCTTGACGACTATTCCGCTTCTCCATTGAGCGCGGAATTATCGACCGGCATAGCATGGTCCGGCATGTGCTACAATACAAGTAAATCGACTCACTATAGTGCTCGCCACGGATTTACCCCGGCGCCCTAATCGGCACGGGGGAGTAACTTCGTTAAGGGGAACGGGTAATCCTATGTTATATGACAGCACGAAAGTCCTTCTACGCGGAATGTTGCGGTCGCTACAGAGCCCGGACAAGGATGGATGGGACGATCATGTAGAGTCGGGCAGCGAATGCCTTTACGAGATGCATCAGATGGCCCGCCCGCTATACAAGGGTTACCGAACCGATGCGATGAATCGAGCGCCAGCACTGGTGCCGGTTTACGAAAGGGCGGCCCGCGCGATACCGCACGTGAAGTCCATGGTGAAGGCGATCCGGCGCAAGGACCAGGCTGCCGCCGTGGAGAGCGGCACGGCCGCGCTTGCTGAGATGTGACCCCGGCTGCGATCGGGCGTACTGTAAAGTACACGCAGCCGGAATCCCAGCGTTTGCGTCACGGCGTCTGCAAAGCACAGCAACTCGTCAAAGGGCTTCCCCCTGCGGTAATTTAGTCATACGAGTTTGGATCGTTTCGTGTTACCATTGATGTGTAGTTTGACAGTTCCGCTAATTGAGGTCTCTCGCATAGTCCGGCACAACCGTCTATCCTGCCCGCGATTCGCTGCTCTGCAAATTTCAGAAAGAAGATCTTAATTGAAGAATATTTTCGTTGGAAACCTCAGCTTCGGAGCTACCGAAGAAGCGGTTCGCATCCATGTTTGAGGAATATGGCACGGTGGACCGTGTCAACGTCGTCACCGACCGGGACACCGGGCGTGCCAGAGGCTTTGGATTCGTGGAAATGAGTGTGGCAGCCGAAGCCGATGCTGCTATTGCCGCTCTGAACGGCAGGGAACTCGATGGCAGAGCGCTGAATGTCAATGAGGCACGGCCGAAGGAAGATCGCGGCGGCGGCGGTGGTGGTTACCGCGGCGGCGGCGGTGGTGGCGGTCGGCAAAACAAACGCTGGTAAGGTAAAATCAGATTAGGGGCGGCGCTCGCAACTGCCGCCCTTGGTCCTCTTCTCGCGCGGACTCGGGTCCGGTCTGTGCTGCTTCCGGGTCTCGCCGGAGTCCGTGCGCATTGGATGACGGCGGTTTGCACCGAATAGAAGAGCAGAAAAAGGAGACAGCCTATGGCCACCCGATCGCGTACTACCTTCCAAAAACGACAGAAAGAAATGGCGCGCGCTGAGAAGCAGCGCGACAAGGCTGCCAAGCGGGCACAAAAGAAAGACCAGGAAAAAAGCGGTCCGGAAGAGATCACGCTCGAAGAGGCCGTGCTCCTCCGCTCGGAATAATACACTCCAACCGCAGGCTCGCTTTGCGGCAGCAGAGGACTGCGCCCTTTTCCCATCACCCTTTTCTCCGCTCATCGGCATCGCTGAATTGTTTGTATTGCGCAGGTCGCGAGGCTTGGGAGATCGCATGCGGATAATCCTCTTCGGCGCGACGGGAATGGTGGGGCAAGGCGTTTTGCGAGAATGCCTGCTCGATCCCGACGTGGAGACGGTTCTGTCGCTTGTCCGCGCGCCCACCGCACAGCGCCATGCGAAACTGCGCGAGATCGTCCGTCACGACCTGTCCGGTCTTTCCGCGAGCCAGGATGAGCTCACGGGTTACGATGCTTGCTTCTTCTGCCTCGGCGTCTCGTCGCTCGGCATGGCGGAGCCCGACTACCGCCGCGTAACGTACGACCTCACGATATCGGCGGCACGCACGCTCGCCAGCCAGAATCCGGCCATGACTTTTGTCTATGTGTCGGGAACGGGCACCGACAGTTCCGACGCGGCGCACCAGTGGGCGCGTGAAAGGCGAAACCGAGAACGCCTTGCTCAACTGCCGTTCAAGGCGGCCTACATGTTTCGCCCGGGATTCATCCGGCCCCTGCACGGCGTGGCCGCGAAGACGAAGTGGCTGAGGTTGGTGTATACGGTCATTGACCGCTCTACCCGGTCTTGCGGGCGCTTGTCCCCAAGTATGTGACCACGACGGAATGCGTGGGCCGGGCAATGATCCATGTTGCCAGGCGCGGGGCGCCAAACCGTAGGGTACTCAGATTCGACTGGAGCTATCGGTTCCGGTTGCGCCGCGCGAGAATGAGTCCCGCCGCAAAGAGGCTTGCCGACACTAGGCCCATAGTAGCCGGTTCCGGGGCGTTCCCCGTGACGTCGAGCGAAATAACACCCTGCCCAGCGAAGTCACCGCCAACTGTAAGAAGCGAGAACCCAGTGACGGTCACGGCGTTGGTTCCATCATTGAATTGCAAACCGCTCGTCACCGTGCAGGGAGTGTAGTCCGACAGGCAGTACTGGCTCGATGAGATGGGGGCTATCAGAGTGGTCTGACTACTCCGGTTGATCACGGCGGTGATCCCTGGGGACGAACTGCCGTCGAAAAAGAGTTCAAGATCGGCGTACGTCCCGCTCAGGGTGCCGCTGGCAGCGGTGTAATCGACGGTGTACGTTCCCAGGGCGCTGATGTCGATCGAAAAAGCACCGGGTCCATAGGTGGACCCTCCTTCGGATAATGTTAGCGGGTTTGTGCTACCGGCCTGGGGCGTTTCCCAGCCCCCGCTCGCCATGCTGCCTCCACTCGAGCTATTGGAGTCGTAAACCAATATGCCCGTGATTGTGCTGGCGAAGGCGCCCGTGGGAAATAATGCGATGCAAGCCAAAACGGCGGCTGCGACGAGCGCCGTGCGCGAGAGCCGCGCAATCCACCCCAGGCGGGTAAAGAGTCTCATGACAATTCCTCCGAACTCGAAAACGCAGGGCTTCATGACGGTTCCGCCTGAAACCCTGGTCCGAGATCTCCATTTTAGACCCCAAGGTCCTGTTTAGAGCCTACGCGACCGCCGCGCTGGAGTCCCATGAGTACTATCGCTTTCTCCGGGAGCCGCTCCCGCTCCTGTAGAGATCCATGGTCGCCCCGCCGAAAAAACCCACGCCGATCTTCTTTCCCGGTGCTCCGTGCGATGATGGTGTTTCGCAAATGGCAGAGGAAGCGGAGCAGCGGGAATGGCTGGCGGCGGCGCGCACGGCCATGGAGATTGAAGCGCGCGCGGTGACCCAGGCGGCGGCGCGGCTGGATGGTGCGCTGGTGCGCGCGGTGGAGCTGATACTGGCACATCCGGGTAAGGTGCTGGTCACCGGCATCGGCAAATCGGGGCATGTAGCGCGCAAGCTGGTGGCCACGCTTTCGAGCACCGGTACGCCAGCGGTCTTCCTGCATCCGGCGGAGGCCGCGCACGGCGATATGGGCATCTACACGCCCGGCGATCCTACCGTACTGGTGTCGAAGAACGGCAGTTCGGCCGAGCTGCTGTCGCTGGTTCCGCTGCTGCGCGATTTCCATTCGCCGCTGATCGGGATTTTGGGTGCTACGTCGTCGCCGCTGGCTGCGCTGGTGGATGTGCTGCTGGATGCCTCGGTGGAGCGCGAAGCGGATCCGCACAATCTGGCGCCCACCGCCAGCGCAATGGCCGCCCAGGCGGTGGGCGATGCGCTGGCAATCGCACTGATGTGCGCGCGCGGCTTCACGGCCGAGCAGTTCGGCCGCTACCATCCGGGCGGCCAACTGGGGCGGAATCTGCGAACCTCGGTGCGGCAGGCCATGCACGGCGCCGGAGAAGCCGTGATGGTGCCGCCGGAGACCTCCTTCAAAGAGCTGATCATCGCCATGACGCGCCTGCCGCTAGGCGGAGCGTGCGTGGTCACGGCGGACGGCTGCCTGGCCGGCTTCATCACGGACGGCGACTTGCGGCGCGCACTGGCGCATCACGATGACATCCGCGGTCTGCGCGCCGCCGACATCATGACGGCCACTCCGGTAACCATCGGTCCGGACGCCAGCCTGGCGGCTGCGCTGGAGCGGATGGAGCGCCGCACCTCGCAGATCTCCGCGCTGCCGGTAGTGGACGATGACGGCCGCGCACTGGGTATTCTGCGGCTGCACGATGTGTACCTGGGATTCCGCGGCACGGCGCCGGCTGGCTCCTAAGCGGCGCGCAGCCGCACTTTCGTCACGCCGTGTATCCTGTAGAAATAGCACTTATGAGAAACTACACACGACATTCGATCATGGCTGGTTTGGGACTGGCGGCATGGCTTGCCGTGCCGCGCGCCAACCTGCTGGCGCAAACGCCTCCGCCCAAGCCGCCGCCCGATGTGCTGGTTCTGAACGACGATGAGAGATTGGTGGGGCACCTCGTACGCTCCAACGGGGGCGACTTGAGATTCAAGAGCGACCTGCTCGGCGAGGTGACCATCCCCTGGAGCAAGGTGAAGGAACTGCGCGCCGCCGGCCCGTACACAGTGGTCGGCAAGGACATCAAGCTGGGCCGCAGCTCGGATACATCCAAGTTGCCGAAGGGCAGCCTGGAAGCCACGGCGAAACAGATCACAGTGACTGGCGCGCCGGGTGCGGAGCCCCAAACAGTGCCGGTCGCGGATGCGGCCCACGTGATCGAATCCACCGAATTCGAACAGCAGGTGATGCACAGCCCTGGGTTGGGCGAGGACTGGACCGGCTCCATCCACGCCGGGGTTGCGCTGGTGGAGGCCACGCAGCAAAGCCGCACCTTCAACGGGGGTTTCGCCCTGGTGTGGGGCGTGCTGATGGAAGCTTGGCTGGATCCGCGCGACCGCACGCTGGTGGATTTCAACTTCGCCGACGGCATCGTC